>CBFHJX010000001.1:0-50551 GCA_965656285.1 Luminiphilus sp.
CATTGGGATAGTAGCGTCAGATGGAGCGGCCAACGCGTCACTATTGGTCTCGGTTACAGTCACTGATGTCGAAGAGGATTCTGGACAAGGTGGTGGCCCTGTTAGTGGAAAAGTCGTATCGGGCACCTACTTAAGTCAGGCGTCGGTATTTCAAGATGTCGATGGCAATGGTTCGAAGGGGGATGATGAGCCAGGTGCACTGACTGACGCCAATGGACAATTCGCATTCGACGTCGATGATTATTTGGCAGGACCCGTCCTGTCGCTCGGGGGCGTTGACCCAGCCTCGGGTTCAAGCTATGGCGCCGCATACTTATTAAATGGGGGTGTGCCGACGTCCGACCCATTAATCATCTCGCCAATAGGCTCTTTGCTCATTTCGAGTGTTCAGCAGGGCGGCACATTTGCCAGTGATGTAATACAAGCACTGGACATCACGGAGTCTGCAGCAACGCGAGATCCGCTCATGGCTCTTTCTGAAAACGCCTCAGGTGCAGGGCCTATTGCTTTGAATCACGCGCAGTTATCGGTACTCACTGCGTCGCTGTCCGCTATAACGGGATTACCAACGACATCCGTGGAGGAAGCGATTGCGGTCCGTGGTGCAGCGACGTCTACACGACTTGTGTTCTCCAGTGTCCAGTTGTTTGCTGACGTAGCATCTGATTTGAACGACCCAGTTCTAAATACATTCATTACGGAAATAACCGGATCAGTCGGGCGCTTTTTGCAGCAGATGAGCGCAGCCGATATCAACACGCTAGGTCAATTTGTCGATGTCGGCCTGCGCGTGGTTGTGGCGGATTCAGTAGCAATTGCGGGTGGCGATACCACGCTTGCTGAGGACTACCGTACCGACGTTTTAGGGGTCGTTGAAACTAACTCATCGCTGGTTAACCTTAGTTCGCAGTTGCCTGATTTTAACGAGTATAGCTATCGAATTTCGGAGGGCGCCGCGAGCGGGTTCCAATATACGATAGACGGTGCAGACGCCACTGCAACGGATATTATTGTTTATGCTCGCGTAGGCGACACGATTCGATTCGATGATGTCGTTGCACTGACTTCACACCCCTTCAGATTGGGCCGCAGTCCAGAGTCATCGCCTTTGTCGGAGGCCGACGGTGTCATTATTGACAACAATCACCATGTGGCGCTGGTGGTTAATGAGGATACGCCTAAAACGATATACCCGTACTGCCAAGTCCACAGCAATATGTTCGACCGAGGTAGGATTGAAATTGTGGAGACATTTGAGGGGCTGGAGTTTCCAGGCTTAGCAAACACGCCGCTACAGGTCCGAGGAGTTGTCGATACGGGTAAATATGACGGTGCAGCTGGGTACACGTATGACGTGTATCTCACACAAGAAGCGGCAGAGACTGCCTCAAGTCAAACTATCCATCAGCATCGTATGAAGGATATGCCGTCAATTCCATTCTTCATGCCCGGTGGTCAGGGCTATCATGGTGCGGTTGAGGCTGCGGCTAATGCGGAATTCAAGCCGATAAGCGTTCAAGATTAGATCGATTTTCAATCAATCCAGGGTGGGTCGTGTCGCCAGCCCTGGAATCTCACAAAATATATCAGCCTCGACCTTGACGCTGACTGCGGCGTTCGCGTGAGCCCCGACACACCACGAGGGCATGACCATTGAGTAAAGTCCGCTGCCGCCCGCTTGCAAAATTAAAATCTGGTCAGGGCTTCTGAAGGCCATTCGCCGCTGAGGGTCGGGCCCTGCAAACTGTCCAAACAGCCGTTTCACCACATCACCCTCCACAAAACAACGCGCGTATAGCTCTTGAGCAATGTCCTCTCGCGTGAGGCCTGCCGCATGCAAAATTGCGCTGTGTTCTGGGTTAAGTACGACCGTGGCATGCCCACCGGTGAGGGTGCCGTTATTGCTGGGCGGGTTGGCTAACCCCATGGCCAGCAGTTCAAGCAGTGCTTTGTAGCTCTCGGGGTCATTGCCGTCGCCGGAGAAAATAACCGAGTGGGGTGCTTCCGCACCGAGAACCGTCACCACGCTGTCATCTGGATCAAATCCACGCCCCACATGCAGTGGTGTGAATGGACTGTTTTCTTCATCTTCGGCCAAGCAATAGGTGAATTTCCCAGGGTGGCCGAGGAGCGCCATGTCAGAGCTGCCCGGTTGTGCTTTACCAATATTGATCATCGTCAGTCGTAACGCACGGCCGATCGATGCATTGGCGCGATGACCAGGACCTAGAGCCCCTGTGCCCGACGCAATGGGTCCGCAGCTGTGTCGTGCGGGCCCGTTAACAATCACGAGCGGTGCTGTGCAATGTGTGGTCGCTTGCATTTCTGTGAGGTCAAAGACGGGATCAATGACCGCTTTCACAGCGGCGAGCACCACAGGCATGTAGTCAGGCAGACAGCCCGCCATGACAGCCGCAATGGCGACGTTTTCGACAGTGGCAATGCCGTGGCCCGGGCCCATAGTGCCGAGCACCATGTCACCGTCTTGCCCCGAGGCGAGGACCATACGCGACACGCGTTCCGCAGTCGGAATAACGACCGGCAAACCGTCGGTACTGCCGTTCCGGTGCAGGTCTTCAAGTGCTTGTGCCTCATCGAGCGCCGACAGCAATTCAGTCACTCTGAGCCTCAAGTGCCAAGAGAATGTTGTTTGCGATCGACTCGGCGACGCGAGTCAGATTTGCTGATCCCGTCCCAGCTACCGGATGCGGTAACTCGACCCGAGGCACCGTAGACATACCCAGAGACTGAGCCACAAAGTTGCCTTGTGACCAGAATTCTTCAGTCACCAGTGCTACCGCGGGAATGCCAAGTTTGGCGAGGTTAATGCCGTCACGCACGGTGCCGGTAGTGCAGGAGCCTCAGTGGCCGTAAGCCGCAATCACGCCCACGCAATCGCCACCAATCTCACCCAACAGTTTTTCGGGCGCGGGAATCGTAGCATTGCCCTTGTTGTAGGTTTTAAGGGAAATGCCCGGGCGTAAACGGCTCAGAGCTGCACCGACCTCATCAAGGAACTCGACAGAATCTGGGAAACCATTGGCAAGTAAGCCGATGGTTGTTGCGCTTGCACCGTCGACTTGGACAGACAAGTCATAGGGTGTGTCTTCAATGCCGACAGATGCGTTTGGATTTAAATACTCGATCATTCAGTTGCCCCTTGCGAGGGTACTGTTATCGCTAACAACCCCCTCGCGTGTCAAGCCTGCACGATGGTTATTTGATTGGCTCGGGGGTCCATTAGCCGCGTACACTAGACGGCCGCAAAGAGAGGTATCGATATGGAACGAATTCAGCTGGCAGAAGACCTTCAGTTTAGTCGTCTGGTTTATGGCCTGTGGCGTCTGGCTGACGATTCGAATACGTCGATAAAACACGTCGAGGCCAAGATTAACGCGGCGCTTGACCAGGGCATCACCACCTTTGATCAAGCAGATATCTACGGTGGCTATACCGCCGAGGGTGTGATGGGTGCGGCACTTAAGCAAAATCCTGCGCTGCGTCAGCGTATGGAAATTGTGACCAAGTGTGACATTGTGATCGACGCGGGTCGGCACTCAGGTGCGCGCGTAAAGCACTACGACACCACTGAAAAGCATATTCAAGAGAGCGTTAATGCATCGCTTTCGGAGATGGGCATAGAGCACATCGATGTCCTATTGATCCATCGTCCAGACCCGATGATGGATCATCACGAAACGGGGGCTGCGCTCGACGGCCTCATTGACTCTGGCAAGGTTCGCGCCGTGGGTGCGTCTAACTTTAGGCCGTGGGATTGGACTCTGCTTCAGTCCGCTATGCGTCACCCTTTGGTGACGAATCAGATTGAGCTGAGTCTTAAAGCGATCGCACCGTTCACTAACGGAGATCTCGCATTTCACCAGCAGCACGACCACGTGATTATGGCGTGGTCGCCGCTGGGCGGTGGCGATCTCATGACGACGGATGGCGAACTGGGCAATCGTCTTGACCGCATTGCGGCTCGATACGGTGCGGACCGCGCCGCCGTTGCGACCGCCTTTTTGCTTGCGCACCCGGCAGAAATTACGCCGGTATTGGGCACAAACAATCTTGAGCGTATTGGGCAGATCACTGACGCTCTGACTATCGAACTCGATCGGCAAGATTGGTTCTGGCTCTATGAGTCGGCTTTAGGCCACGAAGTACCGTAGCGCTACCTGCCGTGCTAGTGACCACAGTGGACGAGTAGTCCACTCGCAGTGCGCATTATTTAGCCCGGACTAATTTGTAGTTGCGGGCATCGGTGATGAAGTCGGCGTGACCGTAAAGCTTAAGAAGACGCGCCAATTTTCGGGTCAGACGACGGTCCAACTTCTCTGCGACGCCGGGAATTTTCATGCCCAGTGAGTAGAGGTTTGAGCTTGCGACGATGGTCGCCAGGGCACAGGCCGTGGCGACTTTATCGTGCGTTCCATAGTGCACCCCCATTGCCTGGGCTCGTTCAACTTTCCCGTCGCAAAAATGTTGGATTAAGAAGTATTTGGAGAAGCCTCGCTCCATCCAACGGTGGAAGCGCCCGGTCAAACTCGGGTCAGTAAACAGTTCTGCACTCATTGTCCCTCTGATGAGTTCGCCGCAGATCTCGTCATCGTAGGTCTCGCGCAACGAGAGGGTGCGCGCGGTCATCAGATCAACGATCTCCTGAGGTGTCTCGCCTAAAAGGTCTTCGGGTAAGCCAAGTAAAAAACAGCGGTAGCGTGCCATTTCAACGCGTGCTCGCTCTGCAGTGGTGAACTGACTTCGCCCATTTGCGAGTAGCTTAAACGACATCAGAAAAATGCCAATAAGGCCGGCGGGCATTTGATCAACCTGTGGAATGGGAATGCCATAGGTCGAGACGTCCCACTGACCGCTTCGCATAATATTAAAGCGCACCATTGAGTGCATGAGCCGAACTTTGGCCGCGGCCTTAAATCCCGGATTAAATCGCTCCATCGCCCCGGGCATGGTTGTTGCCGTAAAAAAGCTTGCTGTTTCAAACACGCGACTGACTGATTTTTCATCCGTCAGTGTCCCGGTCATCGTCATTGGAAGCGCCGTATATTTATTCATGAATGTCGCGATAAATGCGCCGCGAATGGCAAAGGGGGAAATGGTCCCCAGTGGTATTCGCTCGTGTTTAGCGCCTTCCTCAACCAACGACATATTGACCCAGTCGGGCGTCGCCTCCATGGCATTTATAAACCTGACGAGCTCGATGGGCGCGTCTGTGACAGCCTCCACGCCCTCATCGCACGCACGCTCTAGCAGCGTGACCAGGGTCCTAAAGCCGTATTCGGGGATCAGTGCCGCATAAGCATCCGCCACCTTGTCGCCCATCATGGTGTAATTCTTTATACGGTCTATGAGTTCTGGGTTTTGCAGGACACGCGCCGAGTAGTCTCGGTGACGTGAGGGGCGCATCGATGCGATGTCAATGTCACCCGCATAGCGCTCGGGAAGCCGGGTAAAGTCGACGTCACCATAAATCGCTGAAATGAGGGTTTGCTGCTCGACGACGCTTGCGCTAAACCGTGTTTCTCGCTGATGGTTCTCCATGAACGCTCGCTGTTGATTCATTCAAGTGTTAGGGAACCTTAGCGAGTTAGCACCGCTCAGGGCAATGGTTGGGCGAACCTTTCTAACGAGATCCTAGTCAGCGCGGTACAGACCGCGATGATCATCACGCCCCACAGTGGTAGGACGCGATGAGTCCGGTCGATTAACGCGTTCTGCTCACATCACGTTTACTTAACAACCGTTTGTGAGGTGCCCGCACCGCCCTGCAGGGGCGACCAGTGAGCGGCTTTAACGCGCCATTCACCATCTTCCTTTACAAATGCTTGTGTCACACGCGTACGGTAATTCGGCACCGCAGGCAGGCCTTTGGGCTTCATGTTGGCCTCTTGATAGTAGTGTGCAATGGCCGCCTGACCTTCAACGAGTACCACTACCTCAATGTGTTTTACCGAACCCGAAAACGCATCAAAGTCCGCGCTATCGCTCTCTCGCGTTAAGCGATTGAGTAATCCGCCGCTTGAGAAAAATTCCATCGATCCAGATTTAGATATGCGCATCGGGTCTTGTGAGAGTTTTTGATTGCTGTAGGCAATGTTGTTTTTAACCACGTCCTGAATTTCTTGCGCTGTGTCAGCCCAAGCGCTCCCGGTCGATGCCATCAGTGCTAGTGCGGTACTGCAAAGTAGAGTTCTCATTTTGTACTCCTGGTTCGTTAAAAGGCGGTCACAGGGGCGTGGTGCGGCCACACTGCTTATGTGGAGTGTAGACCTGCGAACCGTAAATACGAGTTTAATGTTGCGGCATTAGAGATGGACGCTGAATAGATCGCAATTCGAGCGACGTGTAATCAACATGAGTAGTCGTGAGAGGCGATGTCTAACTGATTTCTCCGAGAACTCGACGGATAATAATTCCTTCTGCCTCTATAAACGCACGTGGTATACAGACAGGCGTTAACCCTATTTTAAAAGTCATAGGAGGTTGAGATGAGGCTTTTTCACATCGAGGGCGCCACGGGTTCCCCACTCAGTCCAGTGGCGGTATTTTGATTAGGCCAGTATGTGGCTTGGGAGCTCCTCATATGATGGTTCTATTAAAAAGGCTGGGCTTGGTTTTGGTGTTGGCATTGAGTCCGGCTTTAACCGCGCACGCCGACGCAAGTGATACGCGCGCCGTATTGATGCCTGAGTCCGGCACTTACTCACGGACAATTTCAACTCAGAGTCCCGACGCCCAGGCTTTCTTTGATCAAGGTCTGCGTCTTGCTTGGGGCTTTTACTTTCCCGAGTCGATCGCGTCCTATCAGCAGGCGTCACTGTTTGATCCCGACCATCCGATGCCGTATTGGGGTATTGCACATGCGGCGGGTCCAAACCCCAACTCGCGTTACGCACAGATGCCCGACGATCCTCAGGGCGCAGGCTTGGCGGCGATTGAGGCGGCATTGGCGCGGATTGATCGCGCAACACCCATGGAGGCGGCGTTAATTCGCGCGCTTTACGTGTTTTATGACGCGGATAGTATTTCAGACGCGGGTGAGCGAGACCGCGCGTACCTCGCCCAGATGCGTGCACTGAATAAAAAGCACCCCGACGATCCTGACGTCACGGCGCTTTACGCGGGAAGCTTTATGTCGATTCGGCGCTGGGATTATTGGGACAAGCGCGGTCGGGCGAAGGGCGAAACGCTGGCGGTGGCCGAGGCGTTAGAGCGTGTGATCAGCAAAGGCGGAGTGCATCCGGGTGTTTACCATCTTCACATTCACCTCATTGAAGCCTCGCTTGAACCGGAGCGCGCCATGGTTTCGGCGAATGCGCTCGAGGCAACACTGCCTATAGGCGGACATGTGGTCCACATGCCTGCGCATATTTTTGTCCGTGTTGGTGACTACCAAAGAGCCATCGATAACAACCTTAGATCACTGGCCGTAGACCAGCGTTTTGCTGAGCATTGGGGGGAGCTGCCGTTACCCACTATTGGCACTTATCCGTTATCGCATAAAATTCACGCCGGACATGCGTTGGACTTTGTGCGTTATGCAGCCACGATGCAGGGCAGTTCTGAACTGGCCATCAGATCCGCCAAGCAGATGGCGTCAGCGATCAAGTCCCACAGAACCCCCATGGGCCGGATGCAGAAGCGCCTTGCTGCACCGTGGGTAACGCTGAAAATCTTTGGTCAGTGGGATGAATTGCTGGCAGTTGAGCCGCTTCAAAAGTCGACCCCCTACCTGGCCGGTGTTCTTGCTTATGTTCAGGGAAGTGCTCATGCAGCGAAGGGTTCGCTTGACGATGCTGAAAAGCAACTGGCAGCGATCCGTTTGATTGCCGAGTCACCGGACGTCTCTGTCAACCGAGCCGGTGCGACGGCGACTGCGGAGCTTCTTGCTCTTGCAGCACATGCGCTCGATGGCGAAATTAAGATGGCGAGAGGGGATATTACGGCTGCGATTGAGGCATTCGAGAAAGGGGTGGCGCTAGAAGACACCAACAACTACACCGAACCCCCCGACTGGCCTCAGTCAATGCGGCTTTACTTGGGAACGGCGTTACTGACGGCGCAGCGCTTTGAGGAGGCTGAAGCGGTTTTCAGACGGGACCTCGTCTGGCATCAAAATAACGGGTGGTCGTTGTTTGGTCTGATGCAGGCGCTCGAGGCGCAGGGGAGGACAAAGGACGCCGCCACGATTCGAGAACAATGGTCTTCGGTGTGGTCTCATGCTGATGTAGCGCTATCAATGCCGGTTCTGCTCTGAGCTGACAATGCTGAGCGATGGGCCACACCTGGCCTGCGCCGGTTTGGTCATTCAACGCGCCATACTCTGGCGCACGGACTGCTGCAGTTCAACACGGTGAGCTCGCTCTATTGAGCATGCTGAGTGATCGACCCAAACAAAGGCAATACGGGTAAGTACTGTGGCGAAAAATGTTGGGTGGTGTGCAGTTAGCACTCGTCGTTAACGCTACATTTTTTAAAAAACGACCGGATAGTCAAAAGAGCCAAGTGATTAGGAAGGGTTTAGTGATGCGTCACGCAGTGTCGATTTTCTGTTGGATTCTATTGTGTTGCTTTGCTGCGCATGCAGGCGCCAGTGATCTTGAGCCGCCCAATATGACGTTTATACCCCTTGATGTTTCGAAGGTGGAGGGCGAAAACACCGAGCAATGGTCGTTCAATGGCGCTGAGTGGTGGCTCAGGAATACAAACGTCCCTAGTGTGTCGGTCTACCCTGCGACAAACGACAGCCCAACAGGCGCGGCCGTGCTGGTCATACCCGGAGGCGGCTTTCAGTTTGTGTCGATGTCTAATGAGGGCTGGCCGATAGCAGAGCGACTTGCAGCCCGAGGTATAACGGCTGTCGTTTTGAAGTACAGAACGGTCCAAACACCGAGAGATGACCAAGAGTTCTTTGAACTCATGGGACGATTATTTTCGGGGCGACTCGATCCCGAACTTCTGAGTGAGCAACGAGCGCGCGCTGTGTCCGTGGCTAAAGCAGATGCTCAAGGTGCCTTGGTATGGATCAAGGAAAACGCTGAGCAGTACGGAATCGATTCGTCCCGAGTCGGGGTGTTGGGATTTTCGGCAGGCGCGATGACTGCAATGGCTGTTGCGCTCGACTCGGACGGCGGTGCTCCACCCGCTTTTCTGGGGGCTATCTATGGCGACCTAGGCTCAGTTGCCCCGCCTAAAGACCCAATGCCACTTTTTGTGGCCATTGCGTCTGACGACCCACTATTGGGGCATCAAGGTTTTGGATTAATTGAGGACTGGCACGGCGCTGGTGGTTCGACGGAACTCCATTGGTATCAGGGAGGTGGTCATGGTTTTGGCAGTTTCTCAAAAGGGACGACGAGCGATCGATGGTTTGATCAATTTACAGTGTGGTTGATCGCAGAGGGCTTTACGACGCAGGCGATGTAATTGTTCTGTGGACTCGCTCCACCGACAGTGCAATATTGACCGGGATGAACGCCCGAGACGCGCTTAAAGACTATGTACAGGTTGCCCGTTGCCCCACATCTGTGCGCCGACTCACCGACAGGCAGGGCGTCATGCAGCAGCAGTAACCCCTATTGAGAGCTTACGGAACGTGCCTCCTAGATGCGCCGAGCTACGGCCATTTTGTGAGCCCTAAAGTGACGCTTGCTCCCCTTATAAGGTAAAAACGAAAACCGAATAGTGACTGAAAGGCTTTATTTCATCGTGGCTTGTTATCCTTGGGTCTCAACGAATGTATGGGAGCACGTCGATGCGGCACAAAGATTTGGCAGCCGTTTTTATCTGGCTGGTTGGGAGCACGTTTTATTCATCTGCATTGTTAGCTGATTCGCACTTCGAATCGGTGACAAAAGACGAGGCCTTTAGGGCGCAACTCAATTTGTCTAAAGGCGCCGCATTTGTGGCGCTAAAGCACGGATATACCTACTACCGAACGGCGAATATTGACGATTGTGAAATACCCGATGTGCTGGTTCATGGGTTTTCTGTACCGTCCTATATATGGGATCCGACCTTCGATTTCTTGGCATCACAGGGTCGCTGTGTCGTGACGCTGGACCTTTATGGACGTGGTTTTTCCGATAACCCCGATGTTGAATACACCGATGCACTCTTTGCTCATCAAGTCATCGGACTCCTCGATCACTTGGGGTTGGAGAGGGCGTCGTTGTTTGGGCTATCTAACGGGGGGCGCGTGGTCAGCCAAGTGGCGGGCTTGGCACCCCACCGAATAGAGCGCCTGATCTACGTCGCCTCTTCAGGGTTTGGTGATACGCACCGAGCGAAGGATACTCGCGTCACCAAGACAGAGATCGACGAACTCATTGCCCAATACCCCAACCTTCCCGCGGGACAACTGTCCGACTTCAAAGACCCGTCACAATTTCAAGATTGGGACGATAAGTATGCGGAGTTACTGGCTCACAAGGGTTTCGCCCGAGCGCTGATCTCGACGCGAAAGAATCACGACTCAACGGAGCTGGACCGAATTCATGCGATGCTTCAAGACTCCGATATTCCCGTCGTGACCATTTGGGGTGACAGCGATACCGTGGTGGTTTATGAGCGCTTTGCCCAGAAGATAGCGCAGCTACTGCCCAAGCGGGTTGAACACTTCGTCCCCAATTCCGGTCATTTACCTCATATGGAAAATCGGATCGTCTTCGAGGCGATTCTTGAGAAAAGTCTTGGGTTGTAACGTCGCCTTTGCGCCTGAGCCGTGTCGGCGCCGACCAAGCGCAGTCATGAAAAAAATAGAGGTCGCAGAACATGATTAATACCACTCATTTACACCGGTGCGTGATCAGCAGAGTGATCTTTGCTGCGGCCGCTTCGTGTTTGCCGGTGCTGGCCGATGAACCTGGCTCATCACAGCCCATCGCATTTGTTGGGGGGCAGCTGTTGGACGGCTACGAAGCGCCGGCTATTCCAGACGGCGTCATTGTCTTTGAGGGGGGGGTCATTACCCAGCTGGGTCCGAAGGCAGAGGTCGACATTCCCCGCGAGGCTGAAATTATTGATCTCGGTGGACACACGATCCTTCCTGGCCTCATCGATAACCATGTGCATGTTGACCTTATTGGTCATGGCTCTTACGAGCGCTACTACGAATTTCTCGGCGGTACGAAGCGCTTACTCGATGTGATGCCAATTGCGGCCAAGCAAATGCTGCGTGCGGGGGTGACCACGGCGCTTGATCTCGGCGCCCCGTTTGAAATTCTGACGTTGCGCGAACGCATTGAGCGGGGAGTAATTCCCGGACCTGAATTGCTGATCTCTGGACCTTGGATTACGCGCGTTCAATACGACACGATTCCTGACAGTTACGAGGTGGTGATTACGTCGCCTCAAGTGGCGGCACAAAAGACGCTGGAATTAATTGATCGCGGCTCGGACGTCATTAAGACGTGGGAGGGTCTTACTCAGGAGGATTATATCGCCGTTGTAAATGCCGCGCATTCGCGGGGTGTCAAAGTGCATGCCCATTTGTACGAGCCTCGAGCCATCGAAATGGCCATGAATGCCGGTGTCGATGTCTTTCAACATGTGGGTTCGGCAGGGAACCCGCCATACGACGAAACCCTGATTAATGCGATTGCACATCGTGAAATTCCGATCGTTCAAACCATTTCCCACAGGGTCTGGGTTTACCCGTCAACACAGGCGTTTCCGTCGCGACTGAGCCGAACGGAATACCGAGAGGACATGCCTGACGACATTTACCAAGAGTTTATGGCCTCATTTGAGAACTTCCATCAGCTACCGTATTTCCGTAATGCGGCGACAGAGATACGGAACTCGACTCAGTCAGCGGGGCAATTTATCCGCGCGGGAGCTCGCATAGGCGTGGGTACCGATGCAGCAAGTCCCTTAAACATGCATTTGGAAGCCATGTGGCGTGAAATGTCGGCCCTCGTCGACAGTGGTATGACGCCGTTGCAAGTCATTTCAGCCGCCACTAAAACGAATGCAGAAATACTGGGGTTGTTTGGGGATCGAGGCAGCCTTGAGGTCGGCAAGCGAGCGGACATGCTTATTGTTCAGGGTAATCCCCTCGAAGACATTAACACCCTCGGTAACGTGGCCGTTGTCGTGAAGCAGGGTGACCTTTGGTTTACCGAAGGCAGCACCGTAGCGCCTGCAGCCCGCGCTAACTTCTTCGGCGGCGGGTCACGCTAGGGCGCCTTAGGCTAAATACTAATGTCGTCCCGGTTGTAATCGTGCAGGTCATGACGCGCTGCCTCATTCCAGGCAAACGATAAGTTTTTGTCTTCAAAGGGTTGATATCGGTACGGCTCCTCGTCGGTAAAACGTGCTTGACGCGCGGCAATCGCGTAACCCAAGACCCGTGATCGACGAGCAATAATATCCTCGTCGAACACTTGTGCGTCACTGTGAATCCCGCCGCCTTTGACACCCAGTACTGAAGAGCGCTTGTGGAAGCCAAAGTTAACTGTAAGTCGCGGTTCAAAGCCGCTGTTGGGGAAGGATCCGTGCAACGCTTGGCGGTTACACATCACCACGTCTCCGCGATCGCAGACAAGCGGTACGGCGCCCTCTATTCGCTCGCTTTGCGACTGACTGACAAGCGCGCTGATATCGATTTTGCCCAGTTTGTGGCTGCCGGGAAGGACCCACACGCCGTTAACGGCCGTGCTCCCGTAGAGCTGAGCCATGAAGTTAAAACCGTGAATATTTTCATCAAAATCGGGGCTGTCCCAGTGTGTGACGCCGTCTTGGTGCCAAGAGACGGCCGCACCAATTCCCGGTTCCTTAATGAACAAGGCTTCATTGAACGGCGCAAAGTCTTTGCCATTGATCGTCTCAGCAACCATGAGAAGCTGAGGGTGCGCATAGGTGCGAAGACAGGCGTCGGAGAAGCGCAGTGAGCCTAAGAGTATGAATGGAGAGGCGGCGGGCGTCTCTGAGCCGGCCTCGGGTTCGAACATCTTGACTTGGTGTCGCCCGTTAGCCAGTTGCGTTCCGCCCAGTGGGTCGCCTAAGGGTTTTGACCAGATCAAGTGCGGTGTTTGTGAGTTACTGCCGAGTGCTGGATTACCTTGCGCATCAACCGAACTGTCGGGAGACGTGGGAAAGGAGGCCTTCATCGCGATCATGTCAGCTTCTATATCTTGACACTCCTCTTCCGCTAAGACCCCGGTGAAAACATAGAATCCGTATGTCGAATAGGCATCGAGAATGTGTTGTGCAAGACGTCCAGTATTATCAAACTCGATGGGTCCGCGGTTTCCAAGCGCCAAGGCGCTGCGCTGACCCTCGATTAAGTAGTCACGCATTGCGTCAGCCTGTTCGCCGTAGCGAGCGGCGCAAGCGTCGATGGATTTAGATATATCGTGCATCGTGGTCTCCAACTTTATGTCGCGTATATTTATCGCTTAGCGTTCTATCTAACCGCCACTCAGTTCTTCATGAAGATTTTTATGGAAACGCACGATCGCCTGCTCAAAGAGACCAAACGTTAAGTGCGAGTTGGCGGATGTCGTGACGGTTTCCTGTATGTCTCTTGCTGCTGCACGGTCTTCTTCTTGGCCCGACTGATTGACGAAATCAACATCCTTCATTGCCGCCTCATGGCTAATTTCTTTACCTGATGTGGCTCTGTGCTTAATGTAATAAGAGAACATCTGTGTACGGGTGGGCGACAGTGGCTCGATAATCGTGACACTGGTGTGTTTTGATAAAACGGAAACACTGACGTTAGGGAATAGGTGGTAGACCAGGGTTGCGAAACCCTCTATCTTGCGCTCATTGACGGCGATCGATCGTAAGTTTTCGATGCGTTTGAACGGGTACACGACACGCGAGTTTTGACCAAAGGACTCGATGACGTTGATGTTATCCAGTCCAAAGGGGTAGAAGCTCTCGCGGTGCAATGACTTGATATGGTAACCCTCAAGCAGGGTCTCGGTCAGTAGCTTCCAATTGGCATCATCCACTGTATTACTCTGATGGATCAGGGGTTGTGTTGAATCGAAAAAGTCCAGCGCAGTGTCTAGTGTGTTCAGTTTTGGACTTCCTTCCTGTTGTACGTAGACGAGCCCTCCCTTCTCGAGTGCAAAGAGCTCTTTGAGGCCCGCCGTTTCTTGCTCTAAGTCAGGAAATGCGGCGGCCCCTGGAACGCCGCGAAGTGTTCCATCTAAATTGTAAGTCCAGCCGTGGTAGGGGCAGGAGAACGTGCGCGCACACCCCTGACCTGAGGCGACTTTCATCCCACGATGGCGGCAAGCATTAATAAATGCGCGCACCCTCAAGTCGTTGTCTCGGACGACAAGAAGTGGTGTACCCGCCGCGGTACGAGATACGAAGCTGCCCGCCTCTGGAATAGCTGCTGAGGGGCAAAAGACCACGGGACGCTCGCGTAGGAGAGCAATTTCTTTCTCGAACCTTTCCTGACGAACGTAATGACTCACGGGCTCACGCCACGGGGCGTCACCGAGGTCGGTGGTTTTGTTATCGATGTGCTCAAATACACGATCAATAACTTCATTGTGTGTCAGGAGCCCTGCATTGTTGTCCATGGTGACTGCTCTCTATTCTCAGTGTTTAACTGCCCCCGAAAGGGGTCTCGGGCCGTAATCCATGCGCATCCAATGAGTCGACGCAGGCATTTATCGGCTGTTCTCTGGCACGGCCGCTGCGGCCAGAGCCTGGACTGTTTATCAAGTATTGATAAACAGCACGTCTTTTATCCACTTAGTACGCTCAATCGCTTGTGGCCTTTGAAATCTGGGGTAAGTAACGCCGTTTACCATTAAATAGGATCATGAGCTTTTAGGAGTTGCTTGCCATGGTTCTCGCCCGTGTAGAGGCGCCGCAGCGTATTCGGGATGTTCTCGAAACCTTCCTGCACATCGACCTGGAACTGCAAGTCTCCAGACATTACCCAGCCTAGAAGATCTTGAATCGCTTCCATCGCTCGGGGCATGTAATCGAGAATAATGAATCCCTCCATGCGACTGCGATTAGTCACTAGATTCATTAAGTTTGAGGGTCCAGGAATAGGCGCTTCGGCGTTGTAGCCTGAAATACCGCCACAGAGGACCACGCGTGAATACAAGTCCAAATGGTTCAAGGCGGCCTCGAGTGTCTCTCCACCGACGTTGTCGAAAAATACGTTCCACTTGTTGGGACAAGCGGCTGCAATTTGACCGTCAAGGTCGCCCTGTTTGTAATCAATGGCGGCGTCGAGACCAGCGACCTCGGTGAGCCATCGGCACTTCTCAGGACCACCGGCAATACCGACCACCCGGCATCCTTTAATCTTAGCAATCTGACTGGCAACAGAGCCGGTGGCGCCCGCGGCTCCCGAGACAAGTACGGTATCACCAGCCTGAGGTTGTCCGAGCTCGAGTAATCCAAAATACGCGGTGATACCCGTGAGGCCGATGACTGAGAGCATCATCTCTGGTGTCACGCCTTCAGGGATTTTAGTGACTCCAGTGACGCCTTCTCCTGGAGTAACCACGGCGTAGTCTTGCCAGCCCCCCATGGTTTGCACCAGCTCTCCCTCAGCGAACTCAGGGTGGCGTGACTGGACAATTTGGGCGACGGTTCCTGAGCGCATGACCTCACCTATGGCGACAGGTGGAAGATAGCTTGGTCGATCAACCATCCAGTTTCGCTGTGTTGGATCGAACGAAAAGTAGAGGTTTTTGATGAGTATTTGGTTGTCACCCACCACAGGAATAGAACGTTCCACAAGGTCAAAGTTGGACGCCCCGATCATTCCCTCGGGTCTCTTAGCGAGCAGCCATTGGCGGTTGTGGTTCATCGTGTGTTCCTTTTGTTTGTGCGCTGCGTGTTCAATTTATGTGGTTTGTACTCAGTCTGAATGGACTCGTATTAAATGCTCGATTCCGGCAAGAACGTAAGCCACGGCGATTTCAATACTGTCGTCCCTGCTGAGTCCTCCTGTGCTCGACCACTCGGCAGCGGACCAGGCCGCACCCGAGGACAGCTGCACTATTAAGCTGGCTCTATCTTCATCGAGTTGATAATGCTCAGCCATTTTGTTGATCAGGTAGGCTGCGCTAAATCGAGCGTTGCGCGCCAATTCGTCGCTGATAATGCTTGCGATCTCCGGTTGGGTGATGAGCATGGGCAAAACTGATCCGGGGGCGAAGTGCTCAAAATTGCTTTTGACAGAAATTCGGACAATGTCTTCAAACGTATTCGCATTTTTTGTGGCTTCGAACGTCCGATCGCTAAAGCGCCGATATTCCCGCTTCAGTAGCGTTTGCAGCAGCACAATGCGATTCGGGAAGTAGTTGTAAATTAAGGGAGCCGAGACGCCTGCGTACTTCGCCAGTCCTTCCATTGTGAAGTAAGCGACGCTCTCCATCGCAATGATTTCAGCACTGCAATCGAGTAAGTGCTCTTGGCGTGCCTCAGGACTCAATCGTGTACGTTTCACTGTGCGACTCTGCTCTTGTACTTATTATTGACGGTCATAAATAATAAGTTTAGTTCACCGAGCTTGTTGCGTAAATAAAACTTGCAGTCGACCTTGTAGAACCGTCACACGGCGTTTTTGTTAAATTTGTTGTCAATGGATTGCGCGTTGCCGCTTACTGTGGCGCGCATTATTTGTGTGGGAGATGTCAGCGAATGACGTCTCGATTGAGCGACGGCGAGCACGACATTACAAAGTTACGCTTGCCGGCCCTCGGCGTTCCTAACCCGAACGGAAACTGTGCCACTATGCCGGTGTGAGAAAGAGGAAAAAGAGAGATCGTCATGAGATTCGCACGTTGGCTTCTTTGGAGCATCCTGTTCATCAGTTGTACCAGCACTGCCCGTGAACCGGCGTTGAATACCGATTACGAGACTGTGTTTGCAGGGTTAGCCATGGGCTGTATTCACAAAGAATACAGCAATAAAATTGCGCACTACATGAATGAGAAGGGCGACCTGAAACCCCCTCGCGAGTTGTACCCAGCGTTTTACGGCTGTTTCGATTGGCACTCGTCAGTTCATGGTCACTGGTTACTGGTGCGGCTGCTCAATACCAATGCAAACCTTGCTGATAGAGACGTGATTGAGGCGAAGCTCAATCAAAGTTTTAGTGCGGAAAATATCGTCGGAGAGTTGACGAACTATCAGCGTCCGGGCATGAAGTCCTTCGAGCGGCCCTATGGCATTGCTTGGTTACTGCAGCTCACCGCGGAGCTTCGACAGTCACCCTTGCCCAGAGCGAAGATCTGGCTGAATAACCTTCTTCCCTTGGAGCGTCAGGCGGTTGCCAATATCAGCGAATGGCTTCCAAAATTGACACATCCGATCCGTACGGGGGAGCACAGCCAAACGGCCTTTGCATTCGGTCTTATGCTGGATTGGAGTAGAATTGCGGGCGACGCCGTATTTGAGTCGCTGCTGCAGAGGCGCGTAAAAGAACTCTACTTAGCAGATACCAACTGCCCGCTCTCTTACGAGCCGTCCGGCCAAGATTTTTTATCGCCGTGCATGGCTCAGGCAGACCTGATGCGGCGCGTCATGACCCAGCAAGAGTTTTCGCAATGGCTCACTGCATTTTTCCCCACGCTGACCGAAGGAACCGGCAACGACTGGCTAGTACCCGCCGTTGTGACCGACAAGTCTGATGGCAAGCTTGCGCATCTCGACGGGCTAAATACCAGTCGTGCTTGGATGCTGGAGGGCGTCATGACTGCGCTACCCAGTGACGATGTGCGTGTGGCCCCTTTGCGACGTGCGGCCGAAGCGCATCGCCAGTTGGGTCTGAACGCGGTTCTGGGTGACATGCACTATATGGGGAGTCACTGGCTGGGCAGTTTTGCCACCTACCTGCAAACCCAACGAGGATTATCGCTTTAGACGTCAAAAGCTGAGTGCAGGCCTTTCACTTCAGAGCAGTGAGTCGCCTGTAAAGTCGGCTGACAATGACCCTCAGTGCAACCACTTTGCGACCGGCCGTGACATCGCAATTTCACCCTGATCAAAGTAAGCGTCGTGGTTTTCTTCGATACTACTGAGGTCGTACAGGTAATTGACCATAATGCCAATGGATTGATCTAAGCCTTTTTCACTCACATCTGCTGCCCAGTGAATCGCATGCAGACTCGCACCGTTACCCAGGTGAAAGCGTGCCACAGGGTCTATGGCAAGATTATTGTCGCGCGTGCTGCTTAAGTACTGCGCGCAAAGTCTCACCAACGATTCCCAAAGAGGATCGGTGGTTTCACGCCCCTGGTCTTTTGCCAGCGCGCGAAGTTCGTCGAGGTTTGCCTGCGCGTTCTGTGCAGTAAGCCATCGACAGAAACCAGGAACCGGCGACAGCGTGACGTAGCGTTTGGTCTTTGGGTAGCGCTTACCGACTTCTTCAACCACTTGTTTAATCAGAAAGTTACCAAATGAGACGCCGGATAACCCCGGATGGCAGTTACTGATCGAGTAAAACACCACGGTATCAACAGCGCGCTCATCGGCGGGCTCTGCTGTCTTGTCGATCAAGGGTGCAATGGCGCTGGGTACACCGGCGGTAAGTGCGACTTCGACAAAGACCAGTGGATCGTCAGGCATCGCTGGGTGGAAAAACGCAAAACACATGCGGTTGTCGCGTAGTCGTGATCGTAGATCGTCCCAGCCCTGAATGGCATGAACGGACTCGTACTCAATGATTTTCTCAAGCACCGCTGCAGGGGAGTTCCAGTCGATCACCCTGAGTTCTAAAAAGCCCCGATTAAACCAAGACACGAACTGATGCTTGAGGTCCGTGTCCACGGGTTTTAGATCAGGATGTTCGGACAGCAAGCCCAGTAACGTTCCGCGCATTTTTACCAGTAATGGCGTTGCGCTGGGTGCCATGTTCATTCGCCGAAATAGTTTAACCCGCGACGCTTCGGTGACACGCGAGAGGTCGGCAAGATTCTGCGAACTGGGGTCGGCCTTATAGCGGTCGGCGGCCGCAAGTATGGCGTCGCTGTCAGAGCCAAAGTCTCGAGCCAAGGCGTCAAAAAATATAATTTTATTGGGTAGATCCAGTGCTTGATAGTCCGCCATGACCTCGCAGGCCAGCGCCAGACCAGAGGCCTCACCGCGATGATGTAAGAGTTGTCGACATTTGGTGAGCAAGTCCTCAGAGGGCGCTTGTGCAGTGCCTTGTCGACGACGTGCCAAAATATCTCGACCTGCATTGATGACCGAGGCTAAAAGCCCCGAGAAACCGCTTGTAGATGTTTCCGAACGCGTGTCGATGGGGGGCTGAATTTCGCCTGACATAACCCGTCACTCCATGGGTGGCTCTCGATGACTATAGCGATGGTTTGGACAGGCAAGCAACGTATTTGACGCGTATTTTTGTGCGAAATCAGCGTTTAGTGATCTCTTGGTACCGCATCACCATCGTCAGGACTTGTCTCTGTCGCTGTGCGGTAAACGTCGGCTCAGATAACGCTGCGACTTAATGTTGCTGATCCTGTATTGGCTCGATCGTTTTATTACCGTGACAATGTGCCTCGAATCCATAAATGCAAATGATAATCATTTGCATTTATGGATTGGGCGCGATAGTCTTCACTGCACCCTAGTGAATAGCCATCATTATGTTCGTACCCTGTATTTTAACCCCCCATTTTTTGGACGCTGACGCACTGAATATTATCTGTCGCTCGCCTGGAGCAGCCGATGTGTCGTGGAAGCTATTGACCGAAAAGGCTGCTTGCTACTTGCGCGCGAATGACTACGAGACCGCATTTTTGGTGGTCGGTGGCGCTTTACAGATCGCCTGTGAAGAGCTTAGGAGCGACCCGGCACCTGGTTGGCGGTGGGCCATGCGCATGGTGGAGAGTAGTAATATGATCGTCGTGTCGCTTAAAGCACTGGGTTTTCAGGAACTCGTAGTTCCACTAATGCGACAGGTCGAACGCCAAATAGACGTCGTTTCCGATCTTTCTGAGTGCCCGCCGGGGAAGGACGCCTCCTGGCTGTGCCAATGGTGTCAATCGTTGCATAGCCCGCAGCGCCAAGATCAACTACTCGCCCGCTATTTACGCGTTACTGCCCAAACTGTTCATTGGCAGCACCACTAAAGCCTAGCGATTCCTTGGCGCTCTCCGGCATCATTGATTACTATTCGTCCGCGGGCATTCGCCGCTCATTACCGGCAGGTCGGATGTGTTTACAGTAGATAGAGAGTGGTATTTCAAAATGTTAAAGCGCGTTGATCAATCGGCAGTTTTAGTGCCTCTTATTTTAGTGCTCAGCGCCTGTGGTGGCGGTGGCGGTTCTAGCTCAGAGCCAGTCGTGGTGAATCCTGCGCCGGTTACTCCAGTACCGGACCCTGTCTTACAAAGCTTTGCGTTATTGGCGCAAAATAACGCCGATTTAGATGCTGACATTGAATTCAATATTGACGGCGAAACCTTCACCGCCCGGCTTCCAAGTGACGCCGCGGTGACGTCACTGGTACCCACATTTACCTTCGAGGGGTCTCAGGTGCTGGTCAATGGGGCACCGCAAGCCTCTGGGGAGGACGCCCAAGATCTAACGAGTGTTGTGTCTTACACCGTGGAGAATGAGTCTGGAGCGACCAAGACGTACGCGATTGATCTAACGCGATTTACGGGTCTCCCTATTATTCATCTAAATACCGATAACGCCATCACGTCCAAAGACGATTACGTCGCGGGTACCTTCATGATGGATGGCTGGCGAAATTACGACTCGGTTGACGAAATGGCCATGAAAATCAGAGGCCGTGGGAACTCAACTTGGCAGCACCCTAAAAAGCCCTATCAAATGAAACTGGAGTCGAAACGCGCCTTGTTTGGAATGCCTGAAGACAAAAAGTGGCTCTTGCTCGCAGAGTATTCTGACAAAACACTCATGCGCAACCACCTGGCGTTTGAGCTCGGCAGCATGAGCAACCTGGCTTGGACACCCAGTGGCCATTACGCAGAAGTCTTCGTCAACGGCAATCACGATGGTGTCTACCACATCTCTGAAAAAGTCGAGGACGGCGGTAACCGGGTCGACATTGGTGACACGGGATTTTTGCTTGAAATTGATCAGCCCAGTCGTCTGGATCCGGACGACGTCTCCTTTCGCACAGACACCTACCTCATCAATATTAAAGAGCCGAACCTCGATTACGCGGATCCCAAGTTTAGTCAGGTGCGTCAGCACCTCAATGACTTCGAAGCAGTACTCTTTAGCGCCGAGTTTGCGGACCCCGAGACGGGTTACGCGTCCTACGCTGACGTGGACAGTTTCGTTGACTGGTTTCTGATTAACGAAATTGCCAAAAATGTGGATGCGCAGTGGTATTCCAGTATTTATCTACACTGGATTCCTGGTGAAAAAATTAAGATGGGACCCATCTGGGACTTTGACCTTGGATTTGGAAACGTTGACTACGCGGACGCGACCTACCCCGAAGGTTGGTGGGTCAGGTACAACGACTGGATCAGTCGAATGTTGGAGGATCCGGCGTTCGCTGAGAGAGTCAAAGAGCGTTACGCCTACTTCGACGCACAACGACCCGCGATTAAGCAGAACATCGCTACCTGGTCTCAATCGCTCGACCTAGCGCAAGCCGAAAATGACTCTATTTGGCAAACGCTTGGCGAATACGTGTGGCCCAATCCAGTGGTCTATGACACGTACCAAGAAGAAGTCGATCATCTGGTGGACTGGCTGGATACGAGGATGGACTGGCTCGGTAACGCGATTTCAGGACTCTAAGGGGTTGATTCGTCGCTGTGGTTGATCGCGACGGTGAGTGTGGATTGTCCCGGACTTCGAGGTGAGCTTCACTGATGCGTCTATCAGGATGATAACGAGGTGTTGCGTGTTGGCCGTTCAGGGGAAAGGCCTCTTCGAGGTGGCGCGTGAACACTGTGCGCCTGAGCTGGCAGGTTGCGAGCGCTCGCAACCTCCGTCGGTACGCTGAACGCATTGGATGATCCTTACTATGACACCGATTTCAAGCATCGTTCTGACACAAAAGTCATTAGATTTAGTGCCGCCGTATTGTCAGATTCAGTGGTCGGTAATCGTGATACCGTAATAAAAAGCACCAGGAGATCAGTCGTGACAAATATTCCAGATGCGCGTCCCGCAAGTACTGTTGTGCTGCTGCGAGATACCCACAATGGTATGGAAACGCTCATGCTAAAGCGTAACAAGGCGCTAATGTTTGCCGGTGGGCTCTGGGTATTTCCTGGTGGTGCACTGGAGCCGGCCGACATTGAAGAAGCGGGTGGCGATATGAACACTGCCGCCCGAATCGCTGCAGCTCGCGAGGCAGTGGAAGAGTGTGGGCTCAGACCTGATCTAGAAAAGATGGTTCATCTCAGTCGTTGGACGACCCCCGTGGTCGAGCCCAAGCGATTTCAGACCTGGATATACGCGGCCCCTTTGGCTGAGAGTGCCGAGGTCGAGATTGATGGCAGTGAGATTCATGACTTTTCCTGGATTGGCGTTGCAGATGCTGTGGCGCAGCATGAGAATGGCCAGCTGGGTATGCTCCCACCCACTTACATCACACTGTGCAGCTTACTGCGCTACGCTAATACTGCAGCAATGGCCGAGGGTGAGACGCCGCAGTCACCTCATGAAGTATTCCCCATTTTTACAAAGGACGACGGTCACGTTGCGGTGCTTTTTGAGGGTGATGCTGACTACCCCACCGATGATAACGTCACTACCGATGCGCGGCACCGGGCTGTTATGCAAGACACAAACTGGGTCTATCTCTACGAAAATGTAGCTGATCAATATCCCCCATTTGTCTCCAAACAGACCTGAGTCACTGCATCGTCGATCTGCCCGGAACCTGGGTGCGTAAGTTCAGCCACGCAACCGAGACTTTTTATATACAATCACGGCGCGCGCGAGCTCGCGGCGATTTGACCCGCGCTTGGTGCGCTGCGATGTGAGCCGACTTTTTACCTTACCCCGAAGTGTTAATGGATATTTATGAATACGCAGGTAACCGAGGTCTGTAGCCTCTCGAGTGAACTCCCCACAGATACCCAGCAAGCGCCGACTTGGCTGGTCAGTGCGTTGCAGGTTCCCCGGGAAGAGGGGTGGATCGACTCAGGCGGCTGTAAGGTCCACTATTTTCGCTGGGGTAATCCGGAAAATCCGCCCTTACTACTGATGCATGGTTTTTTAGCGCACGCGCGCTGTTTTGCATTCATCGCGCCTTTTTTGGCAGAGCACTATCACGTGGTGGCCTATGACCTTTCGGGAATGGGTGACTCTGAGGCGCGCGAGTCTTACCCCGATAAAATCCGAGCTCAAGAAGTAGTGGATGTTGCCCGCGGGACCGGTCTTTTTGAACACGACTCAAAGCCCATCGTTATTGCTCACTCCTATGGCGGTCACGTGGGCCTGAACGCCATGGAGCGTCATGCTGAGCTCTTCGATGGACTGATCATCTGTGACCTCATGGTGTTACGCGTCGAGCGGCTCAAGGCACACTTTTCAAACGGTAAGCCGATGCGATCAGATCGAAGTCGGCCTAATCGAATCTATCCCGACTACGCGTCGGCGCGGGCTCGTTTTGTGCTGTCGCCGCCGCAGGATGTGACAGTGGAGTACCTGAATGAATACATGGCGTACCACTCCCTAAAGCAAGTGGACGATGGGTGGACGTGGAAATTTGATATCAGTGTCTTTGACAGTGATTTTGGTGTCACCGATCGAATTTTGAAACAAGCAGAAGCGATTGTAGCCGCTCCGGGTCGAAAGGCGATTGTCTACGGACAAGACAGTAAGCTCTTTGACGACGACTCTGCCGATTATCTTCGGGAGTGCGGTGCAACCGACATTCCAATCATCGGAATACCGGGTGCGCGCCACCACCTTATGCTGGATGAGCCGATTGCTCTGGTGAGTACACTGCGCTCTATCGTTGCGCAATGGCATGCATCCGATCAGTTTACTCGCTAAGGGCGCCGATATTTCTCTGGATCAAGCGATGATTAGGTTCAGCCTTGTGGACTGCTTGTTGTCTGAATTGTCCCGCCGTAGTCCTCATCAGGGGAGACGGCGTCAATGAAGTCGAGTGAGTACTACCCCATTTTTTTGGCGTTACTGGGTATTTTGTTTTTTTCCATGATGGACGCCGTTATGAAGGCTCAGGCGCTCGCGATGGGAGTCTTCGCTGCGACCTTTTGGCGAGCTGCAATGGGGGCCTTAGTGGCCTCGATACTGTACCTGCCGAGGCGACCTACCATGGCGTCAGGGCGAGTCCTGAAACTGCATATTATGCGGGCCATCCTGAATGCACTGATGCTGTGTTGCCTCTTTTTTGGTTTAACACGCATTCCGTTGGCACAAGCGATTGGACTCACGTTCATCGCGCCAATTATCGCATTGTTTCTCGCCGCTCCTATTCTGGGAGAAACAATTGATAAGGGCGCGAAGATCGCGGCATTGCTTGGGTTTGGCGGTGTCACGATCATGGTGGGCGGTGATGTCTTATTGTTAGACGTTCAGGCCGATATTCTTGGTGTTGTCGCCATACTTCTGTTTGCAGTCATGTACGCACTTTACTTGGTGTTGCAGCGCATGCAGGCCCTGGTGGCCAAGCCTTTGGAGATCGCGTTTTACCAAAATTTTATTATGCTTTTGGTCCTCTTATTGGGTCTGCCATTTGCAGGGTCACTTCCGGCTAACGCCGCGCAGTGGGCAGGCGCGCTCACCGCGGGTGTGTTGGCCGTCGGCTCGCTCATATTAATGTCCATGGCTTACCGTAAAGTTGAGGCACAACGCTTATTTGCGGTCGAATACACCGCCTTTATCTGGGCCGCAATTTTGGGGTGGTTGATTTTTGAGGAGTCAGTAAGCACGCAAACATTACTTGGAACTGCATTAATTATTTTAGGGTGTGTTGTTACGGCTCGAAGTTCGATGCGATAGTCTTGCAGTCTCGTCTAACAATAAATTGCCTAATGAAAATCCTAAAGACAGCTCTTGTCATCAGTGTCGGCCTGCTTGTCGCCTGCGCTGAAAAATCCTTAGAACGCGATGAGACGACCGATCGAATCTTATCACCCTGGCATTCGCTCACGAGCGAGGAAGTGGCCGAGGTGGCGACAGCGGTGACCGAGTCAGTTGACGCTCAAGTTGTCTTTAATCGCATCAGTTTGCTGGAGCCTCACAAGCAGGATGCACTTGCGTGGGACGCTCAAAGTGTTGCTGCGCGAGGAGCCGATGTTTTGTATCGGTCAGAAAAATCATCCTATCGCGCGCACTACGATTTCCAGACAAGTGTGCTGTCCGATCCGCAGCCCATTGTCAGTGGTCAGCCGATGCTTGTTGGAGCCGAGATAATCACTGCACTTGACGCCGTGAACGCACTCCCTGAAGTGAGGGCGGCGCTTGAGCGTCGCGGCGTCAGCGCGCGCAACGGGTTGTGCTTACCGCGCACGGTCGGCCGATTTTTTACAAGCCTTGCCGATCCTGTTACCGACCGTTTGGTCCGCTTTGACTGTTTCAATATTCGAGGGCAAAGCGGTTTAGGTGTGCTGCCGACGACCAGTGCTTATGCGCGTCCAGTTGAAGGGATTAGCGTGCTCTTCGATGTTGAGGAGCTTCGTTTGATCGAATTTGTTGACTCGTTTGCTGATACTGAGGCGCCACCAAGCGACTTTGACGTCATTGAATTTCACGCCTCGGCGCTTGAGACGCGCGCTCCCTTAAATGAAGTCGCTATTGCTCAGGAGCAAGGCCCTAACTTTTCGGTGACGGGCAGCCAAATTGATTGGCAGAACTGGCGATTTCACCTTCGGTTCGATCCGCGTCAAGGGACTGTCTTAAACAATGTGGGGATTGTTACGGACGAGGGGGTGCGGTCTGTTGCTTACGAGATCGCCATGTCTGAGATGTTTGTGCCATACCAAGACCCCGACATTCACTGGTTTTATCGCGCCTACTTCGACATGGGTGAGTACGGATTTGGCAACATGGCCACTGCGCTGAAGGGAAACGATTGCCCACCGAATGCCGTTTTCCAAAATGTTGTGCTGCACACCGCCGCTGGAGAGCCTTTTGTCGCTGAAAACCGCGTCTGTATTTTTGAGTTTGATCCGGGCTACCCCAGTTGGCGTCATCATGAGTCGCTATATGACGAGGTGCCGGGCATCGAGAAACATAACTCACGGCGGGCAACGAATCTTGTGGTTCGCATGGTGGCGGTGATCGGGAACTACGACTATTTCCAAGACTACGTTTTCCAGCAAGACGGCAGGATGCGAATTCGACTTATTTCAACAGGGGTAGACGCCACGAAAGGTGTTTTCGCTGCGACACTTGCAGACCCTTCGGCCCAGGCTGAAACAGCGACTGGTACGTTGATCGCGCCCTATAGACTGGGGGTGAACCACGACCACTTTTTTAGTTACCGCATAGATTTCGACATCGACGACGTGGACAACAACTTTGTCAGGCAGCGTCTGCAGCGTGTGACGCAACCGAGCGACGCGACGCGACAAGGTGTCTGGGGCGTCACCCGTGAAGCCGTAAAGAGCGAGCAGCAGGCGCAAACGGTGATGCAGGTCGATAAGCCTGCATTGCTGACATTTTCGAGTAGCGCCTCGAAAAATGCCATGGGTTATGACACGTCTTACCAGCTGATGTTTCCCAACATACGCCCGCTGGTGACGCTGGACGATCCTATTTATCAGCGCGCGGGCTTTTTGAAAAATAATTTGTGGGTGACGAAATACAGACGTGATGAGCTGTTCTCCAGTGGCATCGCCGTCAATCAGTCCGCGCCTGGAGTCGGTCTACCACACTACGCGGGCAATAATGATGCTCTGGAAAATAGCGACCTTGTGGCGTGGCCGACGATTGGTTTTCACCATGTTCCTATGGCGGAGGACTGGCCGGTGATGCCCGCAAAGGTTGATGAAATCGTGTTGAAACCGCGTAACTTTTTTGACCGAAATCCGGCACTAGACGTGCCTTAATAGCGCGCCTTAGACCGCTTAGGTCATTTGAAATGCCACCTGCACTTGCGGCGTGTAGTTCGATAGAAATTCTCAGCGGCCGAAGTCTAAGGTCAACAGTAGTCGCGAAGCGTCTTCGGAGCTCGGGGAGCGGTGAACAAGCCCTGCGCCCTCGTTTCCATCCCAAGCCTCGCCTTTGAGTAGGCCGACGGCCCCGCTATCTAGCACGCGAATGTCCTGCTCCGCGGTGTAGGTGCCACGCTCACGATCTGACTCTAGAGAAGCCGAAGGGCCGAGCTTTGAGCGATCTACCCTAGGGTATTCTAGCCACTGTGTTCCGGGGCCCACATAGGTCGAAATGAGACGGCAGGGGACCTTGTCGACGTGAAATCGTGGGCACATTGCGCTGCGCAATACCGTTAACCGCAGACCCACGTGTTCGACGTTGAAAAGGCAAGAGAACATGTCGACTAAGCAAGTAATATCCTCGGCGAGAACGTCTGTATCGCTGTCCGGTAACACCTTTATGAGGCTTTTAAAAACAGATCGGGGTGTTGTCATTAGGCTGACCTGAAAGCCCGGATCTGTCATCACGAGGTGTGTAACCGAGGCGCGTAGCAAAGGGTCCAAAGTGCGATTCCAGACCGTCATATTCACGTCGTCTTGGTAAATCTCAGGCAGGCAAGAAACGTCATCTCCAATCACAGTCCTTCGTGTTTTAGCACCGATTTTTGCACGTTCTTGTGGTGCTGCTAAAACACTCACGACGCCTCTTCCCACTGTGGAAACGGATCAGATAACGTGGCCCAATAATCCCTTCCTTTGAGGAGTTCGTCCTCGGTCAAAAGGCACTGATCGAGGGCCTGGCGGACTTCCGTCTCATCCAGTCCCTGTCCGATAAATACCAGCTCTTGGCGCATGTCTCCAAAGGGTTCAACCCAACTCTTCTGAATGCTGTCGAGGTACTCTGGATCATCGGGCCATCGCTCTCTCGGGACCGCTGACCAAAACAAGCCAGCGAAACCGTAACGGGCTATTCCGCCCGCTTGGCTCCACTGGCCCGCGTATTCTGGTCGAGTCGCCAGCCAGAAGTAGCCTTTGGAGCGTAGCAGCGTTCCATAGGCCTTTGTGTCATGGAGAAAGGAGAAGAACTTCGCGGGATGAAACGGTCGCCGAGCGCCGTAACTGAAACTCGATATTCCATACTCTAGGGTTTCTGGGACATGCTCACCCCGCATTTCCTGCAGCCAACCCGGTGCCTGTTGTGCACGCTCAAAGTCGAAGCGACCGGTGCTGATCACTTCATCGATATCCACTGCTCCCGACGCTATGGGCAGTATTTTGGCGTCGGTATTGAGTGTTCGAAGGATGGCCTCGAGCCGTTTAATATCATCTTGGCTGGCTAAGTCAGTCTTACTGATCAATATCACGTCAGCGAACTCAACTTGATCAACTAAGAGGTCAGCAACGCTGCGCTCATCATCTTCCCCGAGCGACTCACCCGTATCCTGCAGAAACTGCGCTTGTTCGTAGTCCTTTAAAAAGTTTACGGCATCGACAACCGTGACCATGGTATCGAGCTTGGCCACATCGGACAGAGATACGCCATCTTCGTCGGCAAACGTGAAGGTTTCTGCAACTGGAAGTGGCTCTGAGATCCCCGTGGACTCGACGACCAAGTAGTCAAAGCGACCCTCTTCTGCCAGTTTGGTGATCTCGACGAGCAGGTCTTCTCTGAGCGTGCAGCAGATGCAACCGTTACTCATTTCGATCAGCTTTTCGTCGCTGCGGCTCAGCGATACGTCGTTTTGAACGATGGCCGCGTCGATATTGATTTCACTCATGTCGTTAACAATGACCGCCACCTTCCTGCCTTGGCGATTATTGAGTATGTGGCTGAGTACGGTTGTTTTTCCGGCACCTAAAAACCCAGAAAGTACGGTGACCGGTAGTTTTTGCTGGAGTGTCATTAAGAGTCTCAACGCAGTTGAAAAGCACGGGTATATATAAGATACAATGTATCATATCTGACTCTACAGCACAGTACGTGCGTCACTAATAGCGCGCTTTTGTGCCTGTGCTTAGGTGTCGCTCTTGATGGGGTTGTCGGTGTTAAGGGGTTAAGCGAGTGTCGGGTCTGAGGGGGCGATGGCTAAAAGGTCGCATCGCCGCACAGCAGAAAATTTAATTTTCCTTATAGTCTTCAGGGAGAATACCTTGCTCCTTCAAGGTTTTGGTTAATTTCTCCACTCTAATGAACGCAACGAGACCCAGTATTCCAAAGACATACCCAATGACTGCAAAGCTGTCCATTTTAAATTCCTCACCTGAGACGCAAATTGTGTGGGCGCGCATGCCGAGAGTGGCGCCTTATACTCGTCCGGTTGTTATGATCCGAGAAAGCGCGCTGTACTCACTTTAAGGCTACACTAATCGACATGGCTTATCCTGATTACATCTCAATTTATGAACGTGCTTGTGAGCGAAAGGGCGGAGAAGCGCTGTTGGAAGCGTTACTGCCGGAGTCACCGGGGAACGCGCAATTGGCGGCGTTGGGCTCTGACAGGTACCTTGCGGAGTTCACGCGAAAAATCTTTCAATCGGGTTTCGTGTGGCGCGTGGTCGATAATAAATGGGTGAATTTCGAAGAGATTTTTTGGAACTTCGACATCGAGCGTCTGCTGATGATGCCGGACGAAATGCTGGAGCGTAAGGCGAAAGATCCTGGAATTATTAGAAATTTCAACAAAGTGAAAACGATTCCGCAGAACGCTTTAATGATCGACGATGTCGAGCGGCGAGAGGATCGGGCGTTTGGTGAATTTATTGCCGATTGGCCTGAGGAAGATGTTATCGGACTGTGGCTATACCTTAAGAAGAAGGGCAGTCGACTGGGTGGAAACACGGGTCCATACGCCTTGAGGTCCATTGGCTTTGACACGTTCTTGTTGACGTCAGACGTGGAGGGCTTTTTGCGCAATAACGGCATCGTTGACTCGGGCATTGGGAGCCTTCGAGCACTCAACGCGACACAGTCTTTTTTCAATGAGCTGCGCGCACAAAGTGGGCGAAGTTTATCGGAGCTCAGCCGTATTGTGTCCCTGAGCTACGGTCAAAACCGAGGCCAATAACGTGGGTGAGAGGCGTGATCTTGCTGACTGGATCGGGAGTGACAGGAGTCGTTTCTAATGCTGCGGCGCCTTGAGAAAAATGCTCGGTCACGATGGGTTCAATGATTCGCGGTCGAGTCCTCAGTATCACAACATTTTACGCTTCGGCAGAGCCGGAAGTTTAGAATATGGCTAATACTCAGACTGAGTGCGCCTGACACTGTTAAAAGGCGCTCACCCGTTTCTCCCACGAATTCATGCGGCAGGAAAGCCGACATGAACAATAGGCCGATGCCAAGGGCGCCGGTCAGTCCAACCGGATAGCTTTTGTGCGACCGACAACCGAAAAATAATGCGAATACACTGATGGGAATGGCCATCAACACCATAAAGAGGTGAAAGACTTCGTCGCTGAGCGTCACTGCGATGGTCGCGGGATACACAGAGACGACGACTGGCAGCATGAGGCAGTGCACGAGACAAAGCGATGAGAGCCCTATAGCGCTTACATCAGCAATCGGTCGATTTTTTTCGGTTGAAAATCTCATTGTTAACTCGCGTTACTGACTGTTTCGGCAATCGTTGCAGGTGCCCGATAGCTCAAGTTGGCGACTCTCAAGATGAAAGCCTGCGGTTTGTGCGACTTGTTCCATGGCAACGAGCGCCTCTGAGCTGATATCCACTTCTTGTACTTTCGTGCAGTCATTACAAATTAAGAACTGAGCACGACTGTAGTGTTTGTGCGCGCAAGTGATATGGGAGCAGGCTACGTATTTATTGGCTGTACTGAGCTTGTGGACGAGCGACTGCTCCTCCAAGAAACTCAGTATCCGGTAAACTGACATGGCGGGCATGGGTTCATTACTTTCTCGGTTGCACACTTCCATCAGTTCATAGGCAGACAAAGCACGATCTTCTTGCAGCAGCGCGTTAAGCACCTGCCTCCTGCGGCTCGTGAGTTTTACACCGCTGTCTTCACACCGATGTTCTGCGTCTAACAACACTGCGGCGGAAGATTTAATCTTTAGTGTCATGGGCTACGCGAGCTCTTAAGTGCCTATCGAGATACAGTATATCACTAATAGGGGCATTCGAGCACCCGCATTAACCGGCGAAAAATCGATTCAAGACGGTGATTACCCGCTGTGCGCAGTAAGCCGGAGTATTGAGCGTGAAGCAGTCACGCCATCTGTAAATGCGATTACGCTCGGGCGGTGTGGCTGAGCCTTTACGGGAAGAACTTACCTCCGGTATCGGTCGTCTCAATATTAAGCTGACCGGCAAGACCGGCAGTGCGGTGCACGGCAATCTCTTGATACGCGCTGAGTTGCATCATCTCCAGCATCGCGGCTCGAGAGGGGTATTGGGCAATGGCGACACAGTCCCATAGCTCTTCGACTTCTCCAAGCATGAGTCGACTAACGTCACCCGAAAAAACGACCTTGCCACCCACCTGCGCTAGTGTTTGGGTCACACCTGCGGAGTAAATTGCGTAAGCCTCTTTTCCAGTTAGCGTTGTTTCACGGTTGTCCTCGTAAGTTGCTTCGTCTTTGAACTTCAGCAAATTAACCATAAAGATCGACCCGTCTGGGCCTGGCATCAAAAATTCTGCCATCTGAGTCTGTGTTGGAATCACACTGTTCTCGACGTTCACGGGCGTTGCCTCCGTATTGGTTCAATTAAATTAGGAGAAAGAGCATCTCATAATTTGGCAGTTTAAGTGCCAAAATAAGACGTGTCACGCGCTTATTGCGGCGCTCAAGTCAGATCTGGCCAGCCGTCTTGCCGCTATGGTCAGTGACGGAGCGGAGATTAAAGTGTCGTGTAGGTTGGTGAGTGTTCAGAATTCGTACTGGGTGCGCTCATCACACCCTTTGGCCTGTCTTGCTAAGCGCGTATTCCAACCCAGGCGTCGGGCCAAGAGTCTTCAAGACTCGACAGGTGTGTGAACAGTGCTCGTACCCGTGCGGATTGTCGCAGGTCCTTATGGTAGAGGAGCCAGACGTGAAAGTAGGGTACGCTCAGTGTGTTTGGTAACCGAATAATATCGCTGTCATCCTCCACCGTGCAGCACGGTAGAGCGCCCACTCCCATTTGATTTAGCACGGCCTCGCGTCGGGCGATGCCGCCGTCAATCGAGTGCTTTACGGCAATACCAAGATCGCTCGGTTTGGGAAGCTGCGGGGGAAGATCCTCTGCGGTATTAATGTACGTGAGTTCACGTCGCCCGAGCCGCGCGTCGGTCAGCAGAGCGCGATGCACGTAGTAACCCACCGTCAACAACCCTAGCTTAATGCCGACGATGTCGCGAGGGGGGCGCTCACCGACGGGTAACCCGCGGATGGCAAAATCAGCCTCTCGGCGCGAGAGATCGACGATATCGTTAGAGGCTTTTACGTCGAGCTGAATTCGAGGGTAACTTAGAGAGAACTCATTGAGTTTCTCAAAAAAAACTGCATTCATGGGCGCAAAATTAGCCAGCGACACCTTGAGCTTACCCGCCAGAAGCGCATCGCGGCCCGTCAGTCGGAGTTGACCGTCTGAAATGGTGTCCTCAACGATCTTGGCGATGGGCAGTAGCTCCTCGCACAACGCCGTGGCGAGAAGGCCGTCGGGTGTCCGATCAAACAGACGTCCCTCGACGGCATCTTCCAGCAATTCCAGCTTTCTGTGAACGGTACTGTTACTGACCTTTAGCGCTGCCGCCGCAGATCGTGTAGACCCAAAGCGACTGCAGGCTAAAAGTACTTTAAGGTCGTCCCAGTTAAGCTGTTCCATCCATTGCCTCGGTTTAGAGTGCGTTGCCCTTACGGTCTGTCAGCACCAAGTTGTTACTCGCTTTGGAAGCATCGATCTTGCACAGCATGCGCTGACGCGACTCACCGGCGGGGACGACCGATAATTTAACGGTCATGGTGCCTGCAAATTTCTTGCTTCCCTTCATGGTGATTCGCGTTTCGTCGCCAAATTTTTCTTTCACCGCTGTCTTACAGTAGCTGTAGGCCTCGGTGACATTGCTTGAGGCGTGTGCCGTTCCAGACAACAACACTGCGAGTATGAACGTGGAAATTGCGGCATTTAATTTAAACATGGTGTGTTACTCCTTGATGAATGTCGACAAGGATACGAGCATTTTTCAGGAGTCGGCTGTAACGATTTAGCCTTGACCAAACTCAAAAATGGAACACCTAAATTGTCACTTTTTAGAGCTGCCATTTCTGGCGCACTCCAGCAGGAAAATGTACTGTGACTTCAGAATCACACTTTTGCGCCTGCACCCAGTGAGAGGCCGTGGGCATGGACTGCCCCATGAGAGAGCAGTCACCTAATAAAAAAGAGCGCATCGACTATGTCAGAAATTACACTCGAAGAAATTTGCCGTTATCCCGTTAAATCGATGTTGGGCGAGTCTCTTACCGAGACCACCCTCTCCAAGCAGGGTATTCCAGGCGATCGGAGTTGGGCGACGCGAGACGAAAAGCGCGGGGGCATACGAGGTGCAAAAAAAATTCCGCAGCTCATGTTATTCAGTGCTCGAACGTCTCATGGCGGCGTGGCCGAGATTCAAGCGCCGGACGGGAGTTTGTGTCTCTCTAGCGACATCCACATTAATACGTGGTTGACAGAGAAATTAGAGCATCCGGTGTCATTATGGCCACTTTTACCGGCTGATAATCTAGAGCACTACCGCCGGGGTGCGCCCGATAGCGCAGATTTCGAGGAGGAACTGCGAACACTCTTTGGACGTCTCCCCGAAGAGCCACTGCCCGACCTCAGCGCGTTTAGTGAGGTGTTGGAATTTGAGTCGCCACCCGGAACTTACTTTGACGCGTTCCCGATTATGTTGGCGACTCGACAGTCACTGAATACGCTGTCAGCGCGTGCGCCGACTTCACGCTTCGATCCGAGACGTTTCAGGGCTAATTTCATAGTCAATGTGGTGGGATCAGACGCGGCGTATCCCGAGCAGGACTGGATTGGCCGCGAGCTTCACGTTGGTGACGCCGTTCTCAAAATAGTAGACACCTGCCCGCGCTGCTCTATGACGACCCATGCCACAGCAGATCTCCCGCGGGATACCGAGGTTATGCGTCACCTCGTCAAAGAGGCGGACGGTAATTTAGGGGTCTATGCGAAGGTGATCAAGCACGGGACAGTCAAAGCCGGTCAGTCGGTGACTGTCGTTTAATGAGGCGCTCTCAATACGATGATTCCACCGATTGAGAACCTTTCACTTGTGCTTTATGCGTTGACGGTATCGATGAACTGATCCCAAGGGCCTGTGATCGCCAGCGTCGTGGTGGGGGCGTAAACATTGACAAAAAGTGTGGTCCCGTCGGGTGAAAAGCACGCGCCGGCGAATTCCGTTTGCAATCTGAGTCTGGCCAACGGATAGGCGTGTCCGTCAGGCGTGATGCCGCGCAGAAAGTTGTCGACCTTTTCCGTGTATTGATCCTCGCAGACAACGAGGTGTCCGTTTGGCGCGACGGTCAGATTGTCACCAAAGTTGAATTGGTTGACTGATACGCTCTCAAAAAACAGTTCAAGACGATCGTGTTCTCCGGTGCCACTCAAATGCAGACGTAAGATCTGACCCAGTCGGGCTGCTCCGCCGCTGGTAGAACAAATATAAGCTTCTCCCTGAGCCATATGAGCACCCTCACCTCGAGCAATGAGGCTCGCGCCTTTGGCTCGGGCACGGTGGCGCAAGTCGTCCTTTGGTGACTCAACATCGTCAAGATCCAACCAATTGACAGTGCGGATATCACCGGGTCTCAAGGATGCCGCTGACCAATTGCGAAGGTCTGGAGCGCCCACCACCTGCATCGCTTGCAAACGCCCCCCCATCGCTAACTGGCCCGGTTGTTTGGGTATAAACCGATAGAGCACACTGTCATCGCGGTCTTCCGTCAGATACACAAAGCCGGTATCAGGGTCCACACAAGCTGCTTCATGATTGAACCGTCCGAGCGCATAAAGTGGCTCAGGTGCCACCAACCCACTGGCATTGGCCGGTACCTCAAAGACCCACCCGTGATTTTTACTCAAGCCTTCACCGAACTCCTGGCCTGGCCCTGTCGTTGACTCCTCGCACGTGAGCCATGTATTCCAGGGTGTGGTGCCACCGGAACAGTTGCGGAGGGTGCCGCCAAGCGATCGAAATTGATCGGTGACCGTCAAGGTTTTTGCGTCCAAAATAACGTGTGTTGTACCGCCAGGGACGAACTCGCCATCTTTCGAACCAAAGCCCATCGTGAACGGACCGCCACTGTCGTCGGTTGCCACTAATTCGTGGTTACGCACGAGGGCCAGTTGCCCGTTACCCAAGTCAAAACACCCCATCCCGTCTGCCTTGTTTGGTACTGTTGCACCGTCAGACATAGGATCACCCAAGCTGGAGATAACTCGGTAGACGAAGTTCTCTGGAAGATCGATTAGACCTTTGGGATCCGACTGGAGCTCACCGTAAGCACTGGGCGCCATAAAAAAGCGCTCCCCCGTGGGGCGAACAACACACCCACTTGCGGCTAAGGCTGCAAACGCGGATCCCGTGATTTTTAAAAAAGAGCGCCTATTCATTGTCGTGGTGGTAACCCTCGGACCATGGTAAGAAACTCGAGCTTCGTCCCTGCGCGGCGATTCTCAGAAAGTAACTGATACTCCGGATCATCGAACCAGTTGCGCGCCTTTTCTTCAGAGGGGAATTGGAAAATGATCATTCGGCCTTGTCTCGGCGCACGCCCCTCAAAGGTCACAGGATCGTCATCGAAGGTGACGAATTGCCCATCGTATTTTTTCAATAGGCCGAAAAAACCCTTTTCATAGATGCGGTAGGTGTCAGCGTCGGTAACACGAAGGTTGACGATCATGTAAACCGGTAAGTCGTTCATAAACGGCCCTCTGTCTATGTTCTTTAAACGCGTGCGTGATTCGGTACTCAAGCGCCGGCATTTGGCGCGACTCGCCGCAGACCCAGTGAATAGTAACGCACTATCTGCACATGCCAAACGCCCGCCTGAAGACGCTGCTGGGTATTCTAAAGGGGTCTACACCCCTAATTCTCCTCGCGGTGATTAAGCGGTTTTATCTCCGATGGCGACTCTTAAAATCGTCAGGCGACGAGTTGGGAGCGGGAAGATTGCCTCTGCTTTGTCAGCGTTTCGCGAGACCCGGACTGCTGTCACTATCATTCCTGTTTAATATGACATAACTTATGCCAATATTTAATTGCGCGACAATGCGGCGCTGGCTCACAACAAGAGGCACTTCCTAATGAATAAAATGGTCAAAGGTTTAGGTGTCGTCGTGGGGCTTGGCGTTGTACTCGCCATCGCGTTGCCAACCCTGTTACATAAAGGCGGTTTACATCCTGCCTATGAGGGAGACTCGGTTGCTTTACCGGACAAGCGGGCGTTAATCATTACGACAAGCCACAGTGCACTCGCGGCACCTGGTGAGACGGGCGGTGATGACACCGGCGTGATGGCGTCTGAGTTCACGCACCCTTACTACGTGTTCACGGACGGTGGAATGGACGTCGATGTGTCGAGTATCAAAGGAGGGCAGATCCCCATTGATCCGCAAACCTTGAACTACATTATCCGAAGCCCAGAAGACGAGCGCTATCTTGAGGATCCCATTGCGCAAGCAAAGGTCGCGAACTCTATAGCTGTTTCTGAGGTGGATATTACGCAGTACGATATTGTCTTTATTTCTGGAGGCTGGGGTGCTGCCTACGATCTGGCACAGTCTGCCGTGTTGGGCGAGCAAATTTCGACGTCCTATTACGGTGAGAGAGAGGCGGTTATCGGTGGCGTTTGTCACGGTGTTTTAGGGCTGGTCAACGCTCAGGACAATGATGGGAATAAATTGATCGCTGGACGCAAAATGACGGGCGTCTCGGATAAACAGATTAAAGAACTTGGCATCGAGGTGACGCCACTGCATCCGGAGACCGAACTGCGAAAAGCGGGTGTGATTTACGAACAGAAGACTGCGTTTCGTGACTTCTTTGCCACTCACGTGGTCGTGGATGATGAGCAACGGTTTGTAACCGGACAAAATCAAAACTCTGGACTAGAGACCGCGCATCGTATGATGAAAGTGATTTCGGATCGTGGTGAGTAATTATGAATGCTGCTCTCAGGCTCTTGGTGTTATTACTCGGTGTGTTGTTCTTGGTCATGGGTTTGCGCTGGTTATTGGCTCCCCAAGGCATTGCCCCTGACTTTGGACTCGCGCTTCAGAGTGGTGTCGGTCTGAGTTCACAGATCGGCGATATGGCCGCGTTTTTTCTGCTCCTGGGCATCTGTATTTTCACTGCCTTGGTGACTCAGCGTCGATTTTGGTACTACCCACCCATGATCCTGCTGACCTTGACCGCGCTGAGTCGTGTCCTTGCTTGGCTCATGCACGATGCGGCGTTACCGATGAATCTTATTACTCCTGAGATTGTCGTTGCGTTAGTACTGTGGGTTGCTTCTCGTCATTTATCCGACCGTGACTAGGTACGTAAAAAAAATGCGCACCCTTTGTCTCGCGTTGACGAGCCATCTCCTGATGGCGTCTGCACTGGCATCAAATGGGCTACCCGCTCAACTAATAGATCCGGTTAACCAGCAGTCAGAAAAAAATGGACCGCCCAATGTTGTTTTGATCTTGGCTGATGATCTGGGGTTTTCAGATATCGCGTCATATGGCAGTGAAATTAATACGCCGAGCCTATCTGCCCTCGCGGAACTGGGCGTCAGTTTTACCAACTACCACACGGCCGCTAACTGTGCGCCTGCACGGGCCATGCTATTAACGGGTGTGGACGCTCACCTGGCCGGGGTACCCAACATCCCCGAAATGCTCGCACCCGAGCAACAACAAACGGCGCACTATCAGGGTGTGCTGGGTCAAAACGTGGTCACGGTCGCGACCTTGCTGGAGGATGCCGGCTATCACACTTACATGGCCGGTAAGTGGCACTTGGGCACTGACGCGGGCCTGTTGCCGAGCGAGCGAGGCTTTGAGCGGACAGTTGCACTCGCGGACTCCGGGGCTGACAACTGGGAACAACGGCCGTATATCCCTATTTATCAGACGGCTCATTGGTTCGCAGACGGCGAGGTTTACCAATTACCCGACGACTTCTATTCGTCTCGCTTCTTAGTCGATAAGACCATTGAGTTCATAGACAGCAACGCTGAAGACGGTCGTCCATTTTTTGCCTACCTCCCTTTTCAGGCTGTACACATTCCGGTGCAGGCGCCCCAGAAGTTTATTGATCCCTACATGGACGTTTACGCTGAAGGCTGGACAGCGATTCGCCAGCAGCGCTACCAGCGTGCCGTCGCGCTGGGCGTAGTGCCGTCAGGTATCGACTTGGTGGACATGAAAACGACCGGTGACTGGAGCGCGTTGAATGGTGAACGACAGCGCTACGAGGCCAAGCGAATGGCGGTGTACGCCGGCATGGTTGAAGCGATGGATCACCACATCGGGCGACTGGTTCGGCATCTCAAAGCACAAGGGCTGTTTGAAAATACCCTATTTATCTTTACCTCTGACAATGGGGCTGAGGCGTCTGGACCGAGTGATCCGGACAATTTTGCCACGCAACGGCAGCTGAGCTCGCTGGGATACAACAGTGATTATGAGACTCTTGGTCTCAAGGGGAGTTACAACTCGATCAGTCCAAGCTTTGCCAGCGCCGCCGTTAGCCCGCTCGCGGACTACAAGTTTTACGTCGGAGAGGGCGGAATGCGCGTGCCGATGATTGTGGCGGGTGCGTCGCTTCCGCGACAGGGTGTTTTGAGTGACGCGTTCTCGTTTGTCACCGACATCACCCCCACTATTTTGTCGCTCACGGGCGTCAATGCACCCGGGAAGCGGTACGCCGGTCGACCCATAGAGCTCATGATTGGGAAAAATCTCGCACCGCTATTACGGGGTGGTGTGGATCGTGTCTACTCAGAGGACGACACAGTGGGTTACGAGCTCGCGGGCAATGCGGCGTTGTTTCAAGGGGACTACAAAATCGTTTTTAACCGCAGGCCACTGGGAGATGCGCGCTGGCGGCTCTTTAACATTAAGCGGGACCCTGGAGAGACGCGTGACTTATCAAATGAGTCGCCGGGGCGGTTGCAGACCATGCTCTCGGCCTACCAACGATACACGGTAGACAATAAAGTGCTTCCCATACCTCCGGGTTACGGGCACCTGAAGCAGCTTGTCCTGAATGCAGTGCAGGGCAGGCTACGAGAGCCGCTGCTGGTTACGTTAATCACGTTACTGATACTAGCGCCGTTTTATGTTTATTTTCGGCTGAGGTCACGTTAACGGATCCCTGAAGGTTAAACGCAAAAGTTTGCTCAACCTCGCGGTTGCCGGGCTTTTCGAATAATCACCTTAGTGATCGGTCAGCGTGCCCAGATCAAAGCCTGTCTCATCAGCGACAGCGTTGGGCCAATTGGTGCGCCAGACCTCTCGAGAGACCGTGCCAACGGGGACTGGTTGGCGCTGAAACCCGGGCTGGCAGGCAATGAGTGGCGAGACGACGACATCGTGTCGCGGTACGACAAAGAAAGGGAAGCTGTAGCGTTCTCTCCCCGAGGTATTCACAACTTTATGGGGTGTAGAGACGAAGTGACCACCAGACCACAGCTCTAAGAGGTCGCCAATATTGACCACCATGGCGTGGGATGGCGCTCGGACTTCCAGCCATTCGCTGTCATCATGAGGGCGCAGCCAAAGGCCGCCCACATCGTCTGGGAAGAGCAGCGTGAGTGCGTCGGTGTCTTTGTGGGGATGGATACCAAAGCCGGTATTACCCTCGTTTTGGGGAGGGTAATGGAGCAATGTCATGTTGGTCAGCGGTTGCTCAAACAGGTTTAGAAATGCGTCGATCTCAACATCTATGATCTTTGCGATCAGCCTAAGTAACTGCTGGCTTGTTGTCTCGCAAGCCTTCCAATACGCCTGAGTTATTTCCTGTAACTGAGCGGGCATGGACGGCCATCGATTGGGTCCGTAGAGGTCGCAGACCGAACAGATAGGATCATCTGGCGCTGTCTCATTATGAAGTTTGTATCCCTCGTATTGGTCTCGCGTAGCCCCGTGGCTATTGGGTGAAAAAAATCCAAGGGGTATGTAACCGCGATAGTTGTCAGGCGTAATACAGTCCGCCAGCTTTTCGCTGAGTGGCCGCGAAAAATAGGTTTCCAATTGTTGCCGCATCGTCCGCACGAGCGGCCTTGGCACACTGTGACCTTGAACCATGACGAAACCGATTTCTGTCAGTGCGCGTTCCAGAACGGGCAAGACTGTGTCGTCTGAATCCTTAAGGTTAATCAGCGGAATAGAACTCGACGACGTCATAAACAGCGCTCTTGATTTTCTAACAAGACGGTGTGGCTCGCGAGCAGCTCGCCGTTCTCATCTTCAACGAACCAAGGGTAGGCTGTAAACCGGTGTGGGCTTAATTCTGAATGCCTTGGGAATCGTGCTTTTAAGCGGTAGGGTTAGTCCTCCAAGGACCGGGGTTTATTCGATGAAGTTAATACGTGTTGCCACTGCAGTTTGTGTTATTGCCTGCGTCAGTTTAACCGCCCGCGCATCTGCCCAAGAGGGTGCGACGATTGCGCGCGATTACCATGCGAAAAACACTCACCGTATTATTTCAGATTTCCGCTCGTTCCTGAGCTTCCCCAATGTTGCCAGTAACGTAGAGGACATGATGGACAACGCTCGGTTCATCGAGGGCTACGTCGCCAAACGCGGATTTGTATCAAAAATTGTTTCAGCAGGCGGCGCTCCCTACGTTGTGTCTGAGCGTCGAGGGTCAAAAGACGCGCCCACCGTTCTCATTTACGCGCACTTCGATGGACAACCGGTGATTCCCAGTCAGTGGTCATCGCCCCCATTTGAGCCGACCCTATGGACGTCCAATCCGTTAAACCCCAAAGCAAAAGCCTTGCCCTGGGATCAAGATGAGTTCGATCCAAACTGGCGAATTGTGGCGCGGGCGGCAGGCGACGACAAAGGGCCTGTTATTGCGCTCATGGCGGCGATCGATGCGCTGGTTGCGGTAAACGACATGCCGGACATCACGATTAAACTGCTACTCGACGGCGAAGAGGAGCGAGGCAGCCCAACGCTTGCGGGCATTCTTGAGCAAGTTGCGGACGACCTAGACGCTGATGTCATGCTGTTTTGCGATGGCCCTATGCATCAGTCGGGTCGTCGCCAATTGGTATTGGGAGTGCGAGGGAGTATGACCGTTGATCTTACGACGTTTGGGCCCAACCGACCGCTTCATTCTGGGCATTACGGTAATTGGGCGCCTAATCCCAATGAAATATTGATGAAATTATTGATGTCACTCAAGGATGACTCAGGGCGCGTTGTTGTTAAGGGGTTTTTGGATAATGTTCGTCCCGTATCCGGCTTGGAGCAGTCGGCCATTGCGGCAATGCCTTCCGTTGACGCCACGCTTCGATCTGAGCTGGGACTGGGCAGTAACGAAGTGACTGACGAGCGTATAGAGTCTTCTATTATGCGTCCGGCTATTGTCGTAAAGGGACTTAATGGCGGTGGCGTGGGTGCAGAGTCACGCAATATCATTGAACCGACAGCCGAGGCCTCGTTGAACCTAAGATTGGTGCCCGGGCAACAGCCTGAAGTCCTACTCGCGGCATTGAAACGTCACTTTGAGGGTCTCGGAATGACGGTCTCGGGAAACGGCCCGGCAACAAGCGCCCCCCGTGAAACCCATCTTCAGATGGTCGCGCGTTCAGGCGGGTACCGATCGTTCCGCACAAAGATCGACGCTGAGGTTGTCTCGGAATTGAAGGTCATTCTGGATCGGTTAGGCGATCAAGAGACGTTAATTACCCCGACCATGGGCGGGTCTCTGCCGATATACCTGTTTGAGGATAATTTAGAGGCACCGATTGTGATTCTTCCGATTGCCAATCACGACAACAACCAGCACGGAAAGGATGAAAACTTAAGACTGAAAAACCTGTTCGACGCGATCGAGATGTACGCTGAAGTCATACAGGGTCTTGCCGCCGGTTCGTGAAATGATGACTGGGCTTCGTGGCCTGGCGCGCGTTGTGTGTAACGAGGAGCTCATCGAGGCTCCTGTCATCCCTAATCGAGTGCTTCGGTTAATCTCGGGTGCTTTGACGGCCTTTGTAGCGCTCAAACCAGGCGAGAATATGATCAACTTTTGTGATCAGTCGCGAGGGTTTGCTCGCGATGCCGTGGGACGCGCCAGGCAGTCGCACCATTGCTGAGTCGACGCCGCGCAGTCTCAGTGCTTGGTAGAATTGCTCAGTCTCTGACATGGGGGTCCGCCGATCTTCTTCACCGGTGAGCAACAGGGTGGGTGTAACGACATTCCCCACCAACGAGAGCGGTGAACGTTTCCAGTAGTGCTCGAAGTGCTGCCAAGGTGGGCCTGGAAACTGGTGATAGATCTGTCCGACCATGGAGTCGGCGGTGAGTGTTTTACTGATCCAGTTAATGACTGGTTTGGCGGCTACGGCTGCGTTGAAGCGGTCAGTCAGTCCAACCGCGTAGGCAGTGGCGATACCACCGGCGCTTCCGCCTGCGATAAACAAGTTGTCTTCGTCGACGAAGCCCCTCTCGATCAGGGCGTCAATTCCCGACATGTGGTCTGCAAAGTCCTCAACACTTGAGTACTTGTATTGCAGTAAGAGCGCGAAGTCCTCACCGTATGACAGGCTCCCGCGATAGTTATTATAAAAAACGACGTAGCCGGCGGCTGCCATTAACTGTAACTCAGCGGAAAAATGGGGTCCGTACGCGAGGTGAGGGCCGCCGTGAATTTCCAAAATGAGCGGGTACTTTTTGCTCGGATCGAAGTTCGGTGGCGTGACGTACCACCCTTGAATCTCTTGGCCGTCGAATGTCGAGTTGTAGGTGACTTCGGTGACCTCGCCTAAGGTGCGATAATCCAGAAGGTCGTCGTTTAATGCGGTCACGACCTCGAGTCTCTTGTTTTTGATGACCGCCACATCACTGGGCCGATGTTGACTTCCCTGAGTAAACGCAACGACGCCATTTTTATGGTCAAAGCCACCGGAAATGTAAGGTCGCCCGATGGTCGTCCCGCCAACCGCGCTCGCAACAGTCGTGACGACTTTAGTTCTGGTGATATTTCGAATGTGTCGCATTCCACGCTCATCAAACGAAAAGTACAGCGATTTGCTGTCCTCAGCCCAGAAAATATTGTTGGCGTCACCATCGAGGTTGTCTGTCAGGATGGTCATGTCTTTCGTTTGTAAATTCAGCAAGGCAATTCGGTTTGGGGTAAACGCCAGCGGTCGACGTTCCTCGTAACTAAAGGCGAGTGTTTTGCCGTTGGGCGCTATGACGGGATTGCGCTCGGCACCCGGAGAATCACTGATCTGTCTGACGCGGCCGTTGGCCAGAGCAACCGCATAAATATCGGCTTCATCGCTGCGCAGTTCCCAGTCTTCGGATCGATCGGCAGAGAAAAATATTTCTGTACTGTTGGGGGTCCACGCAAGCTTTCCGAAGTGGTTAAAGTCGCCTTCAGTGAGCTGTCGCGCAACGCCGCCCTCGGCCGGTATCACGAACACATGACGGTGTGCTGGATCGACAATACCCCGGCCATCGTACTGATAGCGCGTGGTCGTCACCGTCACAGGTGCCTTTGCCCAGCGCGCGCCCTCTGGTGCGGTCCGTCGTTTGGCAATCGGCTTGGTCTTCTTCTTCACGTCCATGGTGAACGCGAGCCACTTGCCATCGGGTGACCATGCTAAATCAGACGGTGATTGCTGCAGGTTTGAGATGACAGTTGTCTGTTGGGATTCCATCCAGCGGACGTGAATTTGCGAGGAACCGCTTTCACGCGAGAAAAAGGCAAGCTTGCTGCCATCAGGTGACCAGCGCGGTGACGTACTTCGCCCTGAGTCGGTCTTAAGTGGTCGGTGGAAGTCTCCGTTTAGGGACACCTCCCAAAGATCGGCTCGTCCCGTATCAGTCATGATCTCAAAGGACCGGCGAACATAAACAATGGATTGACCGTCCGGTGCAATCTGAGGATCCGAGGCCCACTCAAGCTCAAACACGTCCATTGCATCAAAGAGAGGGTGTTGTTGCTCTTCGGTCTGTGCGCTGGCACACCAAGGTAAAAAGAACGCGATTGCGGGCAGCGTGTATTTCCAGACGGCAGTTCGTGTGAAGTGGTTTTCCATAGTCATCATCTCGTGTCCGGTGAGCACACTGGTTGGTGAAACCGCAGTATTCCTGTTTGCGACAGAGGTGTCGCCTCCCTCTCGATACGGTATGAGTCTGTGTTTAGTTTTTAAGGTGCCGTTGTGTTCGCCTTCAAGGTGAAGGTGGGTAAGACCGACGTCAAAGGTAAAAAAGGACCGATCAGTTCAAGCCTGACTCAAGGCTATTGCCCACAAAACGATGATCAGATAGTTTCGAGGCGCTGATGATGCGCACAAGGGTAATCCCTAGCGAATTGTCGCGTTGAGCTCGGTGTTACGCTGGGGGTACTTATTCGCCACTAAGGACGAGTGATTTTTAACATGCACCAGCCATTTTCTCACGTGAAGGCCCTAGCGTTCTGGCAAACGCCAGAAGTGACTGGCTGGCAGCGGCTAGCGGCACACTCGCCATTGCACAGTTGGCGTGCGAGCGCAGATGCTGAAACGGGTATGCCCTCGACGTCTCGACGTTCGTTAGACGGCTCATGGCAGTTTGATTATTTTTCATCGCCCAACGACGTGCCTGACGATTGGCCCTGTACAGCGCTGTCGGCAGACACCATTGAAGTACCGGGCCATTGGCAGCTCCAAGGTCATGGACGACCGGTTTATACCAACGTCAAATACCCTTTTCCCGTAACGCCGCCGGTGGTGCCAGAGGAAAACCCTACGGGCTGCTATCGACGCGATTTCTTCCTTGAGGAGCGGGACCTTGAGGGTCAGCTTCGGCTTATTTTTGACGGTGTCGACAGTGCCTTCTTTGTTTGGTGCAACGGGCAACTTGCAGGTTATTCGCAAGACAGTCGACTGCCCGCTGAATTCGACATCAGTGCTCTGGTCCACCAAGGGGATAATCAGCTGGCCGTCATGGTCCTGCGTCTCTGTGACGGTAGCTACCTAGAAGATCAGGACATGTGGAATCTTTCTGGGATTTATCGCAGCGTATCCCTGCTCTTTAAGCCACGGGTTCATATTAGTGATCTGCGGGTGACGGCCACTCTCGATGAGCACTATCAAGCGGGTATTTTGCAGGTCGAGGTGCTGTGTAATAGACCTCATTCCGGTCGTGTTCAAGTTTGTCTGTTTGATCAAAATGGGGCGCAAGTGCTGCGCCATGAACAGCCAATTGGCACGCCAGCCGTGGACGAGCGTGGACGCTACAAGGACCGTGTTCGTCTGGCGCTTGAGGTCCCCTCTGCGAGTCCATGGAGTGCGGAGCGGCCAACCTTGTACCGGCTGGTCGCGTCACTGCTCGATAATGAGGGTGAATTGCGTGAGTGTGAGGCCGCAACCATTGGCTTTCGCACCAGCGAGATTGTTGACGGGCAGCTCCTTCTCAACGGAAAACCGCTGATGATCCGAGGGGTCAATAAACACGAGCATCATCCTGAAACGGGCCATGTCGAATCGCTGGCTCAGGTTGAAGCCGACATCCGATTAATGAAGCAGCATAATTTCAACGCCATCCGTTGCTCGCACTATCCTCATCAGACGGGTTTGTATGCGCTGTGTGATCGACTGGGCATGTACGTCGTGGATGAGGCGAATATTGAGACACACGGACTTATTCCGATGAGTCTCTTGTCGGACGACGATGCGTGGGCGGCGGCTTATCTTGACCGTATGAGTCGCATGGTTCGACGCGACTTTAATCATCCGAGCATCATTATTTGGTCGTTAGGGAACGAGTCGGGTTACGGACGAAACCACGATGCGATGTATGCGTGGACTCGTAAGGCTGATCCGTCACGCCCCATTCAGTATGAGGGGGGCGGTGCAGATACAGCAGCTACCGATATAATTTGCCCAATGTACGCGCGAGTTGAGGACGACATGCCGTCCCCATTCGGCCGTCCAGCCCACAGCATTGCTCGATGGGCTGCGCTGCAAGAGGGACTCGACGAGGGTGCGCGGCCGGTTATTCTCTGCGAATACGCGCACGCCATGGGAAACAGCCTGGGTAACTTTTCCGATTACTGGGACGCATTTCGGAAGCATCCGCGGCTTCAGGGCGGGTTTATTTGGGACTGGGTCGATCAGGGGTTATCGAAGTACGACGACAATGGCATTCATTACTATGCCTATGGTGGCGATTTTGGCGACACCATTAATGATCGGCAATTCTGTATTAATGGATTAGTCTTTCCCGATCGACAACCCCACCCGGCGTTACTTGAAGCAAAGCGCGTGCAGCAACCGTTTACCTTCAGCGTGTTGGAAGCTGCAGGGTCCCTATCGGTCACGGTGACCAGCGAACATTTGTTTAGATCAACCGACAACGAGCGATTGAATTGGCGCTACGGTTCGCTCTTTGAAACCTACGCCACCGGAGAGCGCGATATTGTGATCGAGCCGAGTGGCCGTCTGACGTTCGCACTCGACACCGATTTAAGTCCCTTTGAACCGGACGCCGATCGTATCTTGGACCTCTGGATTACCGTGATCGAAGACACGCCCGCATTGCCAAAGGGGCATGAGTTAGCCCGACATCAAACCATATTAGCGACTGCGGAGCCTGCTGCTTATCGCGACACTTCCCCAGCAACGGTAAGGATCGATGGCGGCACGATTCATGTGGTGACGGACGATGTTAATTGGACGCTGAGTACAGACACGGGTTTTATCTCAGGATGGGAGCATCGGGGTGAACCACTCATTGCCGACCCACTGTCAGATTGCTTCGTGCGAGCGCCGATCGATAATGATATTTGCAGCAGTGAAGTCGATAACCCCTCTCCTGAGGCTTGGCTTGCCGCTTGGCAGAAGGCCGGATTGTTTGATCTAGAGCACTACTGTCGGGGTGTCAATGTAAGCGGCAATGTCGTGGTCAGTCAGCACGAGTACACGGCATTGGGCGGGGTGCTTATTCGCTCGCAGTGGACCCATCGTTTCGATGCCGACGGCGCCGTTAGTATCGACGTTAACGTCAGTATAGAGGCCCCCGATTTACCGCTGCCTCGAGTTGGTGCGCGACTCTTATTGACCCAAAAGCCACAATCAGTCGCGTGGGTTGGTCGAGGTCCCCACGAGAACTATCCCGACCGAAAGCAATCGGCTGACTTGGGCGTATGGTCGTGTTCGCGCCAAGCGATGCAGACGCCTTATATTTTCCCGAGCGAGAATGGTTTGCGCTGTGACGCTCACCTGGCGCAGGTAGGGCGTATTCAGGTCGAGCGGGTTAAAGACAGTTTTGCATTTTCAGTCAGTGACTTCGGTGTGGAGAGTCTCATGAGTGCCGAGCACACCCATGAGCGAGTGGAACAGGAGTCACTACACCTCTACATTGATGGATTTCACATGGGTGTGGGTGGCGACGACTCATGGACGCCCAGTATTCATCCTGAATACCTGCTCAACGCTAAAGCGTTCAGTTGGTCGTTTAGGTTGAGTGCAAACAGTGACAGTCACGCTCTGGAGTCATTGGCGAACGCGCGACATACAGGTCAATGAGTCGGGCTGCGCCTGGGGCTGATCCGATTTTACTGAGGACCAAGTGCAGTTACGGCGTGGGTGCGCTGGGTAAAGATTTCGCATGTTCCATCGTCTATCTGTTTCTCATGTATTACTACACCGATGTTGTGGGCGTGCCCGCTGCATTTGTGGGCACACTGTTCTTATTTGCGCGTGTGATTGATGCGGTTTCAGACCCCGTTATGGGGATGGTAGTCGATAACACGCGAGGCCGATTGGGTAAGTTTCGCCCGTGGATTGTTGTAGGAACACTGATTAATTCTTTGGCGCTCCTTGCGCTGTTTTCAGCCCATCATTTTTCGGGTACCGAGCTCCTTGTGTACGTGACCATCACCTACATTGTTTGGGGTCTCTCCTACACCATCATGGATATTCCATTCTGGTCAATGGTGCCGGCCCTGTCCTCAGCTCGCGAGGAGCGCGAGCGGTTGGTGGTGTGGCCGCGTTTGTTTGCCAGTTTCGCGTGGATGATCGTGGGCACCTACGGACTTGCCAGTGTGGGCTTTCTGGGTGCTGGAGACGAAGGTAGAGGCTTTTTTCTGCTCTCGGGCGTGATCATTGTGAGCTTTGTCATTTCAGCGCTGATCACCGTGACCCAGGTCAAGGAGCGAGTGGGATCGACGGCCGATCGAGAACGCTTTTCGCTGGGTGATGTGGTTACCATTTTAAAGAATAATGACCAGCTTGCTTCGCTCATTGGTTGTGTACTCACTTTTAATATTGGTACGCAGTTGGTTGGCGGTTTTGCGATTTACTACTTCAGTTATGCCATTGGGAAGCCCGAGTTGTTCCCTATGTTTGCATTGGTCTCAGGCATTGCGGAAATGCTCGGCGTATTCATATTCCCTTGGTTGTGCCGATACTTACCGCGACGCCTGACGTGGTACATCGCCAGTGTCTTTGCTCTTGGGTGCAGTGTCGTCTTGTTAGTGGGAAGTGTTTTGGCCCCTCAAAGCGGTGTTTTAGTGGCGGTTGCAGGGGCGTTGCTAAAGTTTGGTGGAGGAGTTGCTAACGGCCTGGGAACCGTAATGCTTGCCGACGTGGTCGACTATGGTCATTACAAGACCGGTAAGCGCAGCGAAAGCATTCTCTTTTCGGTGCAAACCATGTTGGTGAAATTTGCAGGCGCCTTTGCTGGCTTTTTCATTGGTGTGGGTCTCTCGCTTATTGGCTATGTACCCAACGCGATCCAGAGTGATGTAACGGTGATGGGACTGCAGGTATTGATGATCGGTCTTCCGACATTGTTCTTAGTCGGTAGTATTTGGGTGTACCGCCGTACATTCCGACTCCACGGTCAGTTATACCATGAGGTTTCTGAGTTTCTTGCGCAGAGATAACAGCCTATTGAGAGGCAAGGTGGTGCGTTAGAGGCTTTTCCGCTTGTAGCGTCAGCGGCGGGCCCACAAGACGCGCTTCAGTCGTCTCGGGATCCGTGTTCTAAAACGTTGTGTGTAAATAGGTAGAAAGCTTTTGCAGACCGACTTCGATTGTTTTGAGCTCATTAGCAAAGCCAATTCGCGCATACCCCTCCATATCAAATGCATCGCCGGGCGTCAGCATGACACCTGTTTTTTGTACAAGGTCGATACAGAACTCTCGCGAGCTTATTGGAATGTCCAGTTTCAGCATGGCCGTAGTTCCTGCGCGTGGCTTCACCCAACTCACCCGCGACTCGTTTTGAATCCAAGTGTCCAGCATTGCTAGATTTTCTCGCGTGATGCGCTGACTTCGCGCGAGTAGTTGGTCTGCATTCTCCAACGCCAAGGCGGCGAAGTAATCGTTGATCATGCCGACCGATATGGTGTCGTAGTCTCGGTGGATCAGAATGTCCTCGGTGACTTCTTTGGGGGCGACCACCCAGCCGATACGTAAACCCGCCAGTGAAAAAACTTTCGACATGCCCGCCGTGCTAATGCCCTTCTCATACAAGTCGGCAATGGAGGGAACCATGCCATCACCCACTTGTCCGGTACCTCGATACACCTCGTCGCAGAGCAGGTAAGCGCCGACAGAGTCCGCAATCGATACGATCTCTTCTAACATTGGGCGCTCTATCAATGCACCTGTGGGGTTGTTGGGGTTGGTCAAGGCAATTAACTTCGTATCAGGCGTCACAAGTGCACGAAGGCGTTCAAGATCGGGCAGAAATCCATTGTCTTCGCGCAGACTCAGGGTCGTCACAGAGGCTTCGATGCTCGCTGGAATCGAATAATGTTGTTGATAAGTGGGGACGATCGACACGACATGATCTCCCTTGGAGACGAGTGCTTTGTGCACCAACATGTTGGCGGCAATCGTCCCGTGGGTAATGGTAATGTCGTCGATGTGTTGATTAGCGTACAGATTCGCGATGGCGGAGCGAAGTCGCGGCGAACCGACGATGTCCCCGTATCCGAGTTTCATGGGCAGTAGATCGGAAAGGTCTTTGCCACTGCGTCCTGAGAGTGAAAGAAGCTCATCAACGGTAATGCTGGCCACGCAGGTCTCAGCCAAATTATAGGTACATTGGGTTTCCCATTCGTTCATCCACAGTTCGACTTTGAACGGTTCAATGAACATAAGCGTCTCCCAAACTGTAAGAAAAGTGTTCTTTATTCATGAGGCTTGTCCCTTGGCGAGTTCTTGATCGCGGAGCGATCGGCGCATTATTTTCCCCGTCGTGGTCATGGGTAAACTGTCGACAAATTCGATTAAGCGTGGCACTTCATGTTTGGCTAAATGATCTCGCACCAGCGCTTTGAGCGCATCTGCC
>CBFHJX010000002.1:0-3680 GCA_965656285.1 Luminiphilus sp.
TAACCGAAATCACCCTCAAACGCGTTGCTCGCCTAGGCACGTTGACATCGCGTACGCTGTCCCTTCGCCCAGGACAATATCAACTCCTGGGCAGTCGGGAGGGCTACCGAGACGTCTTGGTCACGCTCAATATTAAAGCCGGCGTTGATCACCAAATCGATATCCGCTGTAAGGAGATAATCGCTCGCTGATGTCTGAGTCATCGAAACAACCCGCAACCCTCTCTGCAGCCGAATTTGAGCCTCGTGTTGATATTGCAGTAGCCCGCAAACGACAATTTAGCCCCCTAAAACTGTTGGGACTGCTGAGTGCTCTTGCTGTGGCTTACGGTTTTTTTTTCCTGCTAACAGCGCGATCTATAAACGTCGAAGTCGACGCAGAAACAGCGCCGACAATAGATGTCCAGGGGTTACATCTACAATTTGGTGGACGACTACTGATGCGACCCGGTCGCTACCCACTGTCCGTGACGGCCGAGGGTTATCAAGACTACAAAGGCGATCTGCAGGTCGACGGTACAGAGGTACAAACCCGCGCAGTCCAACTCAACCCCCTGCCGGGCGTTCTCATTATCGAGTCGGACCCAGCTCAGGCTCGCGTCAGTATTAATGGGGTTTTTGCGGGCGAAACGCCACTGACCATCGCGTCCATTGCCTCGGGTGAGGCAACGATAACCCTCGACGCAGATCGATTCCTGCCTTTTGAATCATCGTTTGAGGTCACAGGGCGAGAAGTGACTCAACGCTTGTCAGCAAGCCTGGTACCAGGCTGGTCCCGAGTCACGTTAGAGGTAGTACCGGCTGCGGTAATGGTGCGTGTCGACGGGGTGCCCGCGGAATTCAAGGAGAACTTACTAGAGATCATGCAAGGGACTCGTGACATCACCCTGAGCGCAGCGGGCTACGTCGATGAAGTCATTTCAATTGACGCGGTGGCCAATACTGACCTGGACCTCGGCCGAGTTGAACTCACGCCGGCAGAGGGACTTCTGCGTCTGTCCTCGGTCCCAATGGGTGCTGTGGTGACGCGTGACGGACGTTTCGTCGGGGCGACACCTGTTGACGTTGCCATGGAACCTTCAACAACACACGCCTTTAAACTCAGTCGAGCCGGTTACTTGCCGGCCTCTTTTACGCTTTCTTCGAAGAAAGGTGCTGTCAGTCAACGGCAGGTGGTGCTCTTGCCCGCGTTGGGCGAGATTGATGTTCAGGTCGCGCCGACCAATGCGACCATTGCTGTGAATGGTGAAGATCGGGGCGCCGGAAATCGGATCCTTTCCCTCCCCTCAGTCGAGCAGGTGATCACCATCGCGGCACCAGGCTATGCCAGTGTTGAGCGTCGAGTGACCCCCCGTGCGGGGTTAAAGCAGCGTATTAAAGTCGGCCTCCTCACGATTGAGGAGGCTCGAAAAGCCGCGATCAAGCCCGAGATGACGACATCACTGGGTCAAACACTGTTGTTAATTGATCCAATGGTTGGCGCCACCAATGAATTCACCATGGGCGCACCGCGGCGTGACGCCGGTCGTGGTGCCAATGAAGTTGAACGGCCGGTCGCGCTCACCCGGGCCTTTTACCTGTCAACGACCGAAGTGACGAATGCGCAGTTCCGGCAGTTCACGCGCAACCATGAATCAGGCCAGGCAGGCGGCAAAAGCCTAAATAGAGAACACCAACCGGCGGTTCAGCTCTCTTGGCAGCAAGCAGCAAGTTTCTGCAACTGGCTCAGTGCGCGAGAAGGCCTCGCCGCCTTTTACACCGAAAAAGATGGGATCATTACCGGTTTTAACGCGGCAAGTCAGGGTTATCGCTTACCTACAGAGGCCGAGTGGGCCTTCGCCTCGCGCCTCCATGAGGGTGTGACACAGCGATTCGCGTGGGGCGATGCGTGGCCGCCTGAAAACGGCGTTGCCAATCTCGCCGACGCATCATCCGCTATTGTCACCGGACGAATACTCAATGGCTACTCAGACAACGCACCAGTAAGTGCTGAGGTGGGGAAGTTTCCACCAAATCCGAGAGGACTTTACGATATGGGTGGTAACGTCGCAGAGTGGGTGAATGATGTCTATCGCATTGCCGTCCCGGGCGAGTCTGTGGCGGAAAATCCAATGGGCGATAGCCAAGGAGACAATTACACTATACGCGGTGCAAGTTGGAGCTTGAGTCGACTCAGAGAGCTCCGACTGACCTATAGAGATTATGGTGAGCGTGGACGAGATGATGTTGGATTTAGGGTGGCGAAATATGCAGAGTAGGCGTTGGCGAGGTGTCGTATTTTCAGTGGTGTTGGCCGCCAGTGCCACAGCGCAGGAGTCTGCAATAGATCAGCCGCCAGAAGCCAACGACGAAGCAGGTCAAGGCGCTTTAGAATCAGCAGAGCCTTCGACGCCGTCAGAGCCCAAAAGTAGCGAATCCGCACCACAACCGGTGGACACCTACACTCCAACTGAACGTATTTCTGAAGATCGCTCAGTTTCTTTCCCCGTTGATATCTGAGGCCGCACTGCATGTCTAAGTCGAAACTTCCTTCCGAATTCGCCTTTCAGCTCATAGCCCTTCTCACGGCAGTCATCATCGTTCACGGATTTTACGTCGGGCTGATTCGCCCCTCTGCAGACGCACAACTGACAATCCAAGCAGCGCTACAGGCCTCTGGCGAGGCCTTTGTCCCGGAGCGATCACTCTTCGTCGTGATTCGAGACTTTGAACAAGAAGCCTGCTTCATTTTGATGATCTGGGCGTTGGCGATCATGGGTCTCAAAGCCTGGACGACTCGTCAAGAAGCGGTCATGCTCGAGAGAAACCTGATCGAGGTCACCACAGGGACCACGGTACTCCCGCAGGATGCGCGCAGCTATTCGCGAGGCCTAGAGGCACTGCCCGAGGCCGATCAGGAACTGTTGCTTCCCCGCACACTCTTGAATGCCCTCAGTCGATTTTCGACCACCGCCAGCATTCCCGCGGTATCGGAAGCGGTACGCGAGCAGTGCGACATCGAAGCAGACAAGCTCGATTCGGAGTTATCGATGGTGCGTTACATCAGCTGGGCAATTCCATCCATCGGTTTTATCGGAACGGTACGCGGTATTGGCGATGCATTAGGTCAAGCGTACAAGGCCGTAGAAGGTGACATCTCGGGGGTTACAGTGAGCCTTGGCGTGGCGTTTAACAGTACCTTTGTCGCATTGGTGCTCTCGATCATCATCATGTTCGCGCTGCACCAGCTCCAGCTGTCGCAAGAGCGTTTAGTGCTGAGCACGCAACGTTACATCGACAAAAAGCTCATCCGACACTTGGCAGCACCAAAATGAGCGCCGCTTTTCTAGACATCAATGACACCAGCTTAAGTCTCACTGCTGCGGACGAGGTTATATCCTCCCCCGGTGCTGTTCTTTCAGATTCCGGCACGCTTTACTTCGGGGAGCCCGCTGTTTCACAACTAAAACATCGCCCGCTTGACGTAAAGTCGGACTATTGGAGCCAGCTGTCGACCACGCCCCTGAGTGCTCGCTTTGGCAGTGCACGTCACACTGCCGATTTGGTCTATGAGCACCTCAAGTCACTGATACCCAATCCAGATCATGTGCATGATCTGTGCATCATTGCGCCGAGCAATATGAATCAGACACAGCTCGAACTGCTGCTTGGGATTCTTAGTGCCTTGAACATCCAGCCCAG
>CBFHJX010000002.1:3690-13558 GCA_965656285.1 Luminiphilus sp.
ACTGGCACACGTCAACCAGTCAGCGCCTGGCGTGAACCTCAGCCTGCAATGGCGGCAGCTCGTTGTCACCGAACTCGAGCAGGTAGACCAACGCCTCTGCGTACTCAAGACCACCGCCATCCCGGGTCTTGGCTATTTAGATCTACTCGAAGACTGTCTTGAGCATTTTGCTGACGCCTGCGTGGCGCAAACTCGCTTTGATCCGCGAAAGAGTGCCGCCTCGGAACAAACGCTTTTAAGCGCTATTCCAGACCTACTGGCGCCGCAAACTGACGACAACGAACTCTCGGTAGAGGTCGAATCCTATACGTTCAAGGTCCCACGAGATGCTCTAAAAAGCGTTGGACAGCGTGTACTTGACGCTGTAAATACTGATGGAAAATCCATCAGTATCGACGCGTCCCTGTCTGTTTTTCCAGGAATGATTTTTGACTCAGTCACGACGCAAGAGTCACTAACAGACGCCGCAAGAGCTGTTCTTAGCGGCACGACTGCTCAAGCACCGTTATCTCGGATTACCAGCTGCGCGCTCAGTACCCAAGTCAGCTCTGAGCCCTCTCGCACACAGCAACCGCGCTCACAGACTCGATCTCCCGATCTAGACGCCAGAGCCGAACAGCACAACGCACCCACGCACTTACTGATTGGTGCCACCGCTCACGCGATTGAAGGTCGAGAAAGTGTGTCGTTCGAGTTTGGCGTTGTCTCGCAAAATGGCATTGTCTGTATTGATGGACCGTTTAAAGACCGGATTAATGTCTTGTCGGTGTCTGGCTCCCACGACCAACTGACAACGGGAAGTAGGCTGTATCGCAACGATGGTAAAGAAGCTGTTCTGATTCGTGTTGAGTCGTAAGGATGCCGCGTCGAAAACGACAAACCAATACGTTTAATCTGAGCTTTCTAGACGTAATGTCCTGCGGATTTGGCGCAGTCATACTCGTATTCCTCATTATTGATCACTCGATCGAGATTCAGATTCAGTCGGTAAACGCTGAGGTGCTATCGGAAGTCAATCTTCTTGAAGAGGACATTCGCGACGGAGAAGAAGGCCTTGTCAGATTACGTAACGCCGTGACCAGTGCGGATCTCGATATTGTTGAAGCGACGGGACGAGCGCGACTCGTCACCGAAGAACTTGGTCGTCTTGAGGCCTTGGTCGCCTCGCTGGAGGAGTCCGATGTCAGCGAAACGACCGACCTTGACGCCTTAAAAGCCGAAATTAACGTCCTCGAGGAGCGGATTCAACAACTGCGCGAGGCAGCGGAGGCCGATGGGGGTCGCAGTGCGCGCGAGTTTCAAGGTGAGGGTAACCGGCAATACCTCACCGGTTTGAAACTTGGGGGGAATCGCATTGCTATCATGATCGATGTGTCAGCCAGCATGCTTGCACCCGAGGTTGTGAACGTTATTCGCATGCGAAATCAGTCGCCCGCTGTGCAGCGCAGCTCAACAAAGTGGGTTCAAGCGCTCGATACCGTGGACTGGTTAACGGCTCAACTCCCGACCGGCGCTCGGTACCAGTTAATACTGTTTAACACTCAAGCGCGATTTGCACTCCCGGAGACTCAAGGTCGCTGGCTTGAAATTGCCGACAGCGAGCAAGTCGAACGTGCCGTCTCATCGGTGCGCAATGTGCTGCCCGAAGGCGGAACATCACTGCACAATGCATTTAACTTTTTATCTAAGCTCGACAGCAAACCCGATAATATCTTTCTCGTGACTGACGGGTTACCCACACAAGGTAAATCAACGCCACGGAAAAACACCGTGTCAGGTCCGGTGCGGCTAAAACATTACCGTGACGCGCTAAAAGCCCTGCCCTCTGGCGTACCTGTGAACGTTGTCTTGTCCCCCATGGAAGGAGACCCTATGGCGGCCTCCGAATTCTGGAAGCTCGCACAAAATTCAGGCGGTAGTTTCATGGCACCCGCTAAGGACTGGCCCTAATGCGAAAGCGAAGACCGGCTCCGGAAATCTCACTGTCATTCTTGGACGTCATCTGCTGTGGTTTTGGCGCCGTTATCTTACTGCTGATGATCACCAAGACGGTCGAACCGCAGGTCCTAGAGGAATCAACGGTTATTGCTGAAGGAAAGGTGTCTGAACTCACCGAACAGTTATTTGAAATACGCGGTGAGACTAAGATTTTAAATCGAGAACTGGTGGCAAAACGCGAACAGATCTCAGAGTTTGAAACCCAGATTGCCATTCTCCAAGGATCACTGGCGTCGTCGAAATCGCGTTTCGACGCCCTGCAAATCACCCGAAATTCGAACAGTATTGTCGCCGAACAGCTGGCCATTGCGCGCCAAGAATTAAGCGTGGAAGAAGAGCGCTTACTGGGTCGTGATGCAGAGCGAAAGAATCAACTGATCGGCGGTATTCCCGTCGACAGTGAGTACATTATCTTCATCATCGACACCTCTGGCTCCATGTTTTCATACGCTTGGCAGCGGATGCTGGGTGAGATGGAAGCGACCCTTAATATCTACCCCAATGTCAAAGGCATTCAGATCATGAACGACATGGGTAACTACCTATTTAGTCGCTACGCTGGGCAATGGATTCCTGATACACCGGCGCGACGACAGCTGATCCTGAGGAATCTCGCCAATTGGAACGCGTTTTCTAATTCGTCACCCGTGGAGGGCATTACACAGGCCGTCCGCTCTTTTTATGACCGTGATAAAAAAATATCAATTTATGTTTTCGGCGACGAATTCACCGGTCGGTCGATTGAGGACGTGGTACTGACGGTCGATCGTCTTAACGCCGAAGTCGATACTCAAGAGCGTCGTGTGCGCATCCACGCCGTCGGCTTCCCCGTACAATTCATTAGGCCGCCCGAGTTGCAGGACACGGGCATTCGTTTTGCTACACTGATGAGGGAACTGACGCATCGAAATGGTGGAACGTTTGTTGGACTCAATGATTTTAGGCCCTAGCGCCAAGCGTTTTTGCACGCTCTTCGCACTTGCGTTGATCACCGCGTGCAGTAGCCGTGAAGTGATTGTTGACGGAAACTTCCCAACACCGCTGGTCGACCCGATACCGGTTTCTGTCGGCGTGTTGTTCACACCAGAATTTCGTGAGCACCAGCTGGTTGACGACGCCACGGGTCGTGGTGAAGTCAGCTGGAGCGTGAGTACCGGCGTTGCACAGGTGGAATTTTGGTCCACTTTACTGCCGGCTTTCTTTCAAAACGTGGTTCTCATCGAAAGTTACGATGACTTAGAAACGTACGACGTCGATGCGGTTTTGGTGCCTGAAATTGCAGACGTGCAGTACGCGATTCCGCTGTATACAAACGTCAAAGTGTACGAGATCTGGATGCGTTACCGACTCAGGCTGGTTGAGCCCGAGCAGCTCAAAGACAACGACAATAAGACACTCAGCCTCGATAATATGCAGCCCTTTGCTGAGTGGCCACTGACCGCCTATGGAAAAACACCCACAGCCTTCATGCAGTCAGACTCAGATGCCGTCAATTTGGCCGCCGTTATGGCACTGAGAGACGCAGGTGCTCACTTCATTACGAGCTTCGGTCGCGTACCAGGCGTCATGGGCTGGTTAGAAAATCCAGAGGAATCGCAGTGAAGCCCTTCTTGCCCTTGATCTTGATGAGCGTTGCGATGCTCGGCGGTTGTGTGACTGCCAGTGTTGACGAGATGACCTTTGACGCGCCAACTGCGGGTATGACCGACGGTAGTTTGGTGATCTTGGGTCGTCGACACGCACCAGACTACGACACGGAGCCTGACTTTATAGATTGCATTGGCGGGCATATTAGCCGTGGCTCAGAAAGTATCTATGTGATTCCCGAACGGCAGTTTGTGGATTCTTTATACCCTTGGTTTGAACCCAGAACCGCGCCACTGAGCATCGAAAGTGTCGGGCGCCTGATGGTCTTACCGACCGTTGCGAGCAAACTCCAAGAGCTCAATGTCAGCTACATGGTTTGGATCGACGGGCGCACGCAAGAGACCAACAGCAGTGGCTCAATGACCTGCGGGGTTGGACCCACGGGTGCCGGGTGCTTCGGGTTTGGTACTTGGGGCACCGAGTCTGAGTACGAGGCCACAATCTGGAACTTCGACGACGGCGCAGAGGTGGGTAAAATGAGCGCGCTGACCAGCGGCCAGAGTTACATGCCCGCAGTGGTTGTACCCATCCCGATCATTGCACCGGTGCAGGATACTGCGTGCGAGAGTTTGGGCACCCAGTTGCTTCAGTACTTCTCGGCAGGCTCCTGAGTCGTGAAGCGCCTTATCGCCGCGGTATTCATTACCACTTTACTCGCCAGCTGCGCGGGATCCTCCACAGTAACGGTGGGCGGGCGACCGGTCAGCATGCCCAAGAAAGCCGCCGATGAGCACGAAAAACTCATTGAGAATGTCGGAATCTATGATGACCCTGAACTGGCCGCTTACGTTAATGAAATTGGTGCCCGATTAGTCGCTAAGTCAAGCATGCCCAACCAAGAGTTTACCTTTACACTTTTAGACTCACCCGACATCAACGCCTTTGCCCTACCGGGCGGTTTGATTTACGTCAATCGAGGTCTATTGGCGTATCTCGACAGCGAAGCGGAGCTGGCCGGAGTCATTGCCCATGAGATCGGTCATATCACCGAACGACATCACGCACGGCGTAAAACACAAACCATCACCAACCAAGTGGCCGCTGTATCCGCACTCATACTGACGGGGTCGGGTGACTTATACGACGCAGCAAACATGTATGGAGCGGAACTGATCTCTGGGTTTGGTCGTGATATGGAGCTCGAAGCCGACGCCGCAGGTGCTGAATTTATGCATAAGAGCGGCTATGACGCAGATGCGCTGCTGTCTGTCATTGGGGTTCTTAAGGATCAGGAGCGCTATCAAAAAGCAGTGGCAAAAGCCGCGGGCAGGCCCTCTGGGACTTATCATGGACTGTATGCAAGTCACCCGCGTAACGACCTGAGACTGCAGACGGTGATCAAGACCGCCAATACGCTCGACCTTGACGCAATGTCTGAAAATCCCGAGTTACCTGGCCGGTTTAGGCGTGAAACTGACGGCATGGTCATCGGTGCTAGCGCGGAAGCGCAAAGCGACCCACTCCGTTACTACCACAATAAACTCGACTTCACCTTTGAGCACCCCAAGGGCTGGACCGTCAGTGCAACGACGCGAGAAATTATCGCTCGCTCGCCCGATACAGATGCCCTATTGACCATTAAAATCGCGAAGATCGACCCCGCTGCAACCCCTGAGGTGGCGCTACCGTCGCTGGCCTCGGGTGACGTCAATGAGCAAAAAATCTTTGAGAGCCAGGGCTTGCAGGGCGCAACGGGGCTCGCAACAGCGGCGGGAAACCAGAAACGTCTCGGCGTCGTCGATCACCGATTTCGCTACTTATTTGAGGGAGAGGCGAGTGACTTTAACGCAGCCGACAGCGCCTTCAAAACGATCATCACCTCATTCAGACCCCTTTTTCCGAAAGAAAAAAAGCGGGGCGAGAGCCACGTATTGAATTACGTTCAAGTCCCTCGTGGCGCTACATTTGACTCGCTGAGCTCAGGCATAAGAGTGCCCGATGCTGAAAATCAGTTACGGCTCATTAATGGCTATTACCCCAGTGGAGAACCCCGCACGGGAGACTGGCTAAAAGTGCTTCGCTAGTCTCTCTGCTTAACCTCAATTTCGTGACATGATGTCGCAGTATAAGGGGGAAAGCTCATGCGCTTCATCACACTAATTCTGCTGTCGTCACTGTTGAGTCTGATCCAAACGGTGAGTGCAGAGACCGTGGTCTACACCGCCAAACTTGTCCGCACAATGGAGCCTGCGCTACCCGAGGCGACTGCGGTTGCCGTGGAGGACGGTAAGGTCCTTGCGGTGGGTTCGCTTGACTCACTTAAAGCCCTCATCGCGGCCCGCAGCGCAAGAATTGATCGGCAGTTTGAGCACTTAATCATTACACCGGGGTTTATCGACCCACACGTTCACCCCACACTACCTGCCGTGCTGACCCAGTTTCCGTTTCTTGCACCTGATGATTGGCACCTGCCAACGGGCGATTTCCCCGGCGCTAAAACACCCCAAAATTATCGCAAAAAACTGCACGAGCTGGTGGCGCAAAACGATACGCCCGGCGTTCCATTTATTGCTTTCGGTCACCATCCGCTGTGGCACGGACCGGTTTGGCGCGACGACTTGAACGCTTGGTTTGGCGACACACCCGTCATGATTTGGCACCGCTCCTTTCACGAAATTGTGGGTAATGATGCGGCTTGGGCATTACTCGGAGTTACTGAAGCTGACGCTGAGGCCATTGAGGAGGGTGCCAACTGGGAGCGAGGTCATTTTTACGAGCTTGGTCTGCGCGCTGTATTCCCAAAAATGGGTTTCTTATTTGAGCCCACTCGCTACGGACGAGGCATGCGAAATTTCCTCGCCATGATGCACGAATCTGGAGTGACCACCGCCGCTGACATGGGTACGGGCATCTTTGGCAATCCGCTGGCCGAAATTAAGGCCGTGAAAGCCGCCGTTGCCTCGGACCCAGTGGGCGTGCGTGTATTGCTGACGCCGATCATCACGGACTTTATGACGCGGGGTAAATCACCTCAGGAGGCCCTCGATGAAGTTCGAGAATGGCAGGCACTGAACACCGAACGGGTGACAGTAGGCAACCACTTCAAACTCATGATTGACGGCGCGATATTCTCTGGGCTGTCTCAAATGGGTGCACCGGGTTATCTCGACGGTCACAGCGGTGTTTGGATGGTCGATGTTCCGAATCTCAAGGCGTTTGCAGAGCGATTTTGGGAAGCGGGTTTTCAGCTCCATGCACACAGCAACGGCGATGCGGCAACGGCTCGATTCATTGAGCTCTTAGAATACCTGCTCGCAAAAAACCCCAAGCGCGATCACCGGATGACGCTAGAGCACTTTGCCTACAGTACCGAAGACCAAAATCGAAAACTTGCCGCCCTGGGAGCGGCTGTCTCTGCCAATCCGTACTACCACTACATACTCTCCGAGATGTACAGCGGGGACTGGCTTGGACCTGATCGTGGACCACAGATGGTTCGTCTGGGATCACTCGAGAGGAAAGGGGTTCCAATAGGGTTGCACTCCGACAGTCCTATGGCCCCATTGTCGCCACTGACATTGATGTGGACCGCGGTTGCTCGAGAGAATCTCTCGGGGGAGCGCACCGGCCAAGCGGAGCGCATGACGCGTATGGGTGCGCTAAAAGCGGTCACAATTGACGCCGCGTGGATTTTGGGTATGGAAAATAGCATCGGCTCCATTCGTGCCGGGAAGGCCGCTGATTTTGCCATTCTTTCTCACGACCCCCTGGCAGTGCCGATAAATCAATTGCGATCCATCAAAGTGGTCGGTACTGTCTTTGCGGGCATTGCACACCGAAATTAATTATTGAGGTTTTTATGAGCGCTTTATCGTCTTCATTCACTTTTGCTAACGGTACGACAATCGATAATCGATACATGTTGGCCGCCTTGACGAACCTTCAAAGTGGTGCGGACGGCGTCTTGAGCGACGACGAATATCACTGGCTGACTCGACGTGCCCAAGGGGGCTTTGGCCTGACCATGACCTGTGCCACCTCGGTACAGCATCGAGGCGTCGGCTTCCCAGGTCAGTTAGGCGCCCACGACGATCAGCATATGCAGGGTCTCCAGCGTTTGGCTAACGGCATCAAGGCACAGGGCAGTCACGCGGTCGTTCAGCTTCATCATGGTGGTATGCGCGCACTGGGTAGCTATTGCGACGACACGCCCATGTGCCCGTCTGACGATGAGGCCACGGGATCAAAAGCGATGACGGTTGAAGAAGTTGAGGGGTTTATTGAGGACTGTATAGCGGCCGCTGTTCGCTGCCAAAAAGCAGGCTTTGACGGCGTGCAGCTCCACGGCGCACACGGTTATTTACTTGCGCAGTTCTTAAGCCCTGAACTGAATCGACGTGATGATGCCTACGGCGGCTCACCTGAGAAGCGTGCGAAGCCTCTTATGGATATTATTGCCGGCATTAATCAATCCTGCGGTCGGGCCTTCAGTCTGGGCGTGCGGCTCTCACCGGAGCGTTTTGGCCAGCGAACAGAGGAAATTCGCGATCTAGCGACAGATCTTTTGGTCGATCCACGCATTGACTACCTCGACATGTCGCTGTGGGATGTGTTCAAAGATGCAAGCGACGAAGCGTTTCTTGGCGCATCGCTGCTTAAAATTTTCGCCGACTTGCCGCGCAAGGGTGTGGCCCTAGGCGCTGCAGGTAAACTCTATTCTGCGCTTGACTGTGAGCGTGCGATCGAACACGGACTCGACTTTGTTCTTATAGGTCGAGCAGCCGTTGTTCACGCTGACTTCCCTGCACAAGCCTTGTCAAATCCAGCCTTTAAAATGTTGGATTTGCCGGTGTCGCGCGATCACCTCGCAAGTCAAGGACTGAGCCCTAAATTCATCGATTACATGGCGTCTTGGAAAGGCTTCGTCGCGGCGTAATTCTGAGTATTATTGACTAACCAAAACGCGTATCTGCCACGAACGGGTTAGACGCCCGTTCTCGTCCAAATGTTGAGTCTGGACCATGTCCAGGAAGGAACTGCACGTTGTCCCCAAGGGGAAACAGCTTCTCTCTAATCGAATGAATTAACTGATCATGATTACCCATCGGAAAGTCAGTTCGACCGATAGAGCCTGCAAATATGACGTCACCAACCCACGCAAACTGCTGTTTTGTATCGTAGAAAACAACGTGGCCAGGCGTGTGTCCGGGGCAATGAATGACGGCGAGCTCAAGATTGCCGACAGTGACCGTCTCTCCATCTACTAACCACCGATCGGGCTCGAAAGCCTCCGCGGTTGGGAAGCCTGACATCTCGCACCACTTCGGTAAATTATCAATCCAAAACCGATCCGCTTCCTCCGGTCCCTCGATCGGAACGCCCCACTGCTTCCTCAGCACATCGGCCGCAGCGCAATGATCCATATGCCCGTGCGTCAACAAAATCTTCTCCACTTTTGCCTCCATCTTCTCGATGGCGGCTTGAATCAGATCGATGTCGCCACCGGGATCAACGACCGCGGCTAACCCCGTCTCATTGCACTTGATGACGGAGCAATTTTGCTGATACGGGGTCACGGGGACAACCGAAACGGACAGGCTCATGACGCAGTCTCCGTCGACTCACCCGTCGCGTTCTCGTCGAGGTCTGCGTTAGGGTCGTTGAAGATCACTTCGTCCAGCTGACCTTCGTGGTAGGCGACCACCGCCGAAACCGTGGCGTCGCCTGTGACATTAACGGCTGTTCGCACCATGTCCAGCAGCCGGTCAACGCCCAATATAAGCGCAATCCCCTCTACTGGAAGCCCTGCTTGCGTGAGAACGAGTGAGAGCATAATGAGACCTGCGCTGGGCACTGCCGCGGTTCCAATCGACGCAAGGGTTGCGGTGAGCACCACCATCAGGAGCTGCGAACTCGTCAGATCAATGCCATAAACCTGCGCAATAAAGACCGTCGCGACGCCCTGCATAATCGCAGTCCCATCCATATTGATCGTCGCCCCCAGAGGCACTGCAAATCCGGCAACGCTCTTATTAACACCCAGACGTTTTTCAACCGTTCGCAATGTCACAGGTAACGTCGCCCCTGACGAGGATGTCGAAAACGCGAAGGCCCACACTCGGCGCATTTTTTGCCTGAGCATAGACGGTGATAATGGAGTGAGTGTTCGCAGGACCAAACCGTAAACGACAAATCCGTGGAAGAGAAGGACGCTTAGCAAGGTAAAAAAGTACGCTGCAAGATCAAAAATAGTCCCAAACCCCATGGTCGCAAACAACTTAGT
>CBFHJX010000002.1:13568-44470 GCA_965656285.1 Luminiphilus sp.
TGCCAGCTCTATCAGAACACCCACCATTTTCATGACGACGACTTCCATGTCCTGGAACCACGCGATTAAGCGTTCACCAGCAGCGCCCGCGCGCGTCAGGGCAAATCCAACCAACAACGCAAACACAATGACCTGCAGCATATTGCCCTCAGCCATCGCCGCAACCGGGTTCGTTGGAAAAATATTGATCAGTGTTTCTTTGATCGGTGGCGCCTCTTTTGGAACGAAGTCAGAGCTTGCGACCGCATTTACACCCTCTCCCGGTCCGACCGCTAAGGCAATCGCCAACCCTAAGGTCACGGCGATGCAGGTTGTCACCAAATAAAGTCCCAGTGTCTTTCCCGCGATAGGGCCCATACGACTGCTGGCTCCTAGGGCAGCCATACCGCAAATGAGTGATACTAAAACGAGCGGTACGACCAGAAGCTTCAGTGACGCAATAAATATACGCCCAAGCACATCAAACACGCCCATAACCAGTCCGTTATAGAGAAAGCCATAGAGTCCACTCTCGGGGCTTAAGGACGCCAATGTGATTTCAAGTAGCGACCCCAGACCAATTCCTAAGACCATGGCCAATAAAATCCGATTGGTTAATGACATTTTCACTCCTCGCAGGGTTCGGGTCGCCACTCACTGACAGAAACGTCAGCACAGGCATTACAGGCCGAAGGGTACGTCCTTATCAAGCCTGACGCCATGACAGCACAGACGGGCCTATACTCCATGGTGCAAATCCGCGGACGCGGTGTTTCACAGGCGTTCGTTTGAGTTGTCACCCCTATTGCACCAGATTGAGCGCTGGGCCTTGTGGTGAGCAGATCAATCGGGGACACACACCCCGATAACAACACCACGATAAGGCCAATCCTCAGGCCAAGCCGCGCATTTCTCCTCACAACAGAGGTCATTACAGTCTTCATTGGTGTCAGTCTCTTCTCATGGACCTAAAAATATCGGGGCCGTTTAAGTTGCTAGACGCCATCCAGCAGCTCTCGATTGGGCGCCTACGACGCTAATAGCGCATCACGCCGAGCTTTCAGCGCACGTTGGCGCTCACTAATCGTCACCGAACGCGCCGCCGGCGCCAAGCAACCGTTTACCCGACGCATTCGTGTGAGCGTCTGAGGTGTCGGAGACCTCATCTTTTTAACGATGGACTCCATGTCTTGCATCTTACCCCAGCAATTTAATACCACATCACACCCGGCCGCTTGCGACTGGGCCGCCAAATCGCCGATATCACCCGATAAAGCCTTCATGTCCAGGTCGTCTGTCATGAGCAAGCCGTCAAACCCCACGGTCTTGCGAATCACGCGACCGATGACGTCCTTGGAGAGCGTCGCACAGTGCTGAGAATCCCATGTCTCGTAAATGACGTGGGCCGTCATCGCCATACTGGCCTCATTGAGCGCTTTAAACGGAGCCAAATCTCGCTCAAGCTCGGCTTGATCAGCAACGACCCGGGGCAGTTCCAAATGCGAGTCAACAACGGAACGGCCATGACCGGGAATATGCTTAATGACTCCCTCGACACCGCCGGCGCTTAATCCCGCCAAGCAGGCACGCCCAAGCGCGGCCACCGAGGACGCATCCTGAGAAAAAGCCCGATCACCAATGACATCGTGAGCGCCCACCACGGGAACATCCAGCACGGGTGCGCAGGTAACGGAGATACCCACCTCGGCCAAATCAAGTGCAAGCGCCTCATAATTCAGAGCGCACGCCTCCAAACCCCACTCCCTGTTTCGGCGGTAAAGCGCCTCAAAGGTGGCGGCAGGTGGATAGGCCGCCCATTGAGGCGCTTGCATGCGAGCCACGCGCCCGCCCTCTTGATCGATCAATATGGGGAGTTGATCGTTACCCATTAGTGCACGCAGCTCACTGGTTAATCGTTGTAACTGCTGACGATCGGCAACATTTCGGCCAAATAAAATAAAGCCAAACGGACGAGTTTCTTGAAAAAAATCGTGTTCTGTGCGGGTTAAGGACAGGCCCTCTAGACCGAAAATCACCGGTGTCATCACTATTATTCCGCCAGGTTTTTGGGCGTGTACAGACCCACAAGCTCTGCTTTTTCAGGTGAATCAACCACCGAAAGCCATGAAACATTGTCAAAACTTAACCACAGCCAGGCCGCAGTGGGAAGCCGGCTGCGCGTCAGCTGGGGGTACAGCAATCGGGCAAGCGCCGACAGAGCGGGGTTGTGGCCAATAACCGCCATATGATCTAACCGATCGTCCGCCTCCGACAGCCAAGCGATGAGGTCATGAGCGTCGAAAGTGTACAGCCGGTCGTCGGTCGTCGATCTTGCCCTCTCAAGTGCGGGCCAACCACTCACCAAGCCTTTAAGTGTGTGTCGTGCGCGAACGGCACTACTGACGAATAGGGCCGGGGTGTCTTTTAGGCGCATCGACATTGCTGCCCCCATTAGGGCACTTGCACGCTGACCGCGCTCATTGAGTGGACGCTGACGGTCAACCAGCGACGGGTAATCCCATGAAGACTTTGCATGACGAATCAAATGAAGCTGCCTCACTGCACCCGGACTCTCAGTTGCGCGACCTTCTCAAATAACGGTAAATAAATGCACCTTCTTTTTACCCAGCCGGGTGATGAAGTACTGCCCATGCATCGCATTACCGATTGCAAAGCATTTTTGCGGATTAGCATTATCCTCCACTGAAACCGGCTTCCCATTGATCAGCACCGCCGATCTACCGAGTGCATCCTTGACCTGCTTGCCTGATGCAACCATGCCAGCGTCCGTTAAAAGCTGCGTTAGCGTCGCCGGCAATGCGGCTCTTGTGACGGCGCTGCTGGGCAGCCCATCAAGGCTCAACTGCGCTAAATCAGACTCAGACAAGGCGCTCTCTTCACCGTTAAACATTGCTTGCGTAATTCGTTCTGCCGCTTCAAGACCCATGTCGCCATGCACCAAGCGTGTGACCTCTTGTGCGAGTACCTTTTGTGCCTGGGGTCGACCCTCACGCTCTACATCTTCTTGCTCTAAGGCGTCAATATCATCGACCGACAGAAACGTGAAGTACTTCAAGAAAGTGTAAACGTCAGCGTCAGCGGTGCTCAGCCAGAATTGGTAAAACGCATAAGGTGAGGTTTTTTTAGCATCCAGCCAAATGGTGCCTGACTCAGTCTTACCAAACTTCGTCCCATCGGCTTTAGTAACCAAGGGCATGGTAAGGCCTTGAACTTGCGCGCTATTCATTCTCCGCGTTAAGTCCACCCCACCAGTAATATTTCCCCATTGGTCAGAGCCGCCAATTTGGAGCTCACATCCGTAGCGCCTATTCAGCTCAGCAAAATCAAATGACTGCAAAATCATGTATGTAAATTCAGTGAAGCTAATGCCAGCACCCTCCCGCTCGATACGTTGTTTGACCGACTCCTTCGCGATCATGTTGTTCACTGAAAAGTGCTTACCCACGTCTCTCAAAAACGTCAGGACGTCGACGTTTGCTGTCCAATCAAGGTTGTTGGCCATAATGGCGGACGTGTCGCCGTCAAAGGATAAAAACTGAGCCATTTGGGTTCTCAGTCGGCTCACCCAATCCGACACCACGTCAGGTGTATTCAAGGCACGCTCCTGTGCCTTAAAGCTGGGATCGCCAATTAAGCCCGTCGCCCCACCGACCAGCGCAATGGGCGTGTGACCTGCGAGCTGAAATCGTCTTAGCATCAACAACGGAACGAGCGAGCCAATATGCAAACTGTCAGCGGTGGGGTCAAACCCGCAATATAAAGTCCTCGGTTTGTCGGCCAGCCACGTCTCAAACTGCTCGTCGCCCGTGGTCTGAAAGACCAAGCCCCGCGCTTTCAGATCCTGAAAAAAAGCCATTACTTACCCTTTTTTATTTAAGTGACAGTGACGCGCTGCGCTCAACTGACGTCAAGCCCCTCTTTAGCACTCACATTGCGTCTAACCATTCGTGAAGTCGCTATTGTCGGTTATGATGCAGGGCAATGAACAGCCCCACAACAGGGGCGGGGTATGGAATGGCCTTGCAACACAAACCGAAAGGCGCCACGCGCCGAGAAAATAGCGCCGGATTATCGATTGATAAGAGCCGCCTTCTTTGGGGTGCTCTCAGTCTACTGATCTTAGTACTGCTATCACAGCGTTTCGTTGGATCGCCCGGCAGAGTTGTCGATGAGGCTCAGCCCGTTTTTCTCGATCCATTACTCACCGCCACGATCCAAGTCTCGTGGGATGCAGTGACAGAAGGTCAAATTCAAGCACCGGACAAGGCACCGCTCCAATGGAATGACGTTTCAGTGAGACGAGGCGACAATCTCAGTCTCATCTTCAATCGCGCGGGTTTTTCCGATCGAGACGTCTTTGACGTCACGTCTAACGACAACACAAGAGCACTGAGAAAAATTTTCCCCGGACAACTCATAGGCTTTGCCGCCAATGAAGAACGCCAATTGATTGCTGTGAGACATATCGAATCGAGCCTCAAACAGACCGTTTACTCGAAAATTGATGATGCGTTCGTCTCAGAAGTCATCGTTCGAGAGCCTCAAGTAGAAGAACGCACGGTAGCGCTCACCATCGAAAGTTCACTCTTCCTTGCGGGCGATCGAGCGGACCTCTCAGCCAATATCATCATGGAACTCGCCTCAATCTTAGGCGGCGTAATCGACTTTGCACTCGATCCTCGCAAAGGCGATCAGATCGCTATTTTATTTGAAGAGCACTATCTCGATGGCGAGAAAATTTCAGACGGCAACATTCTTGCTACCTCCTACAAGACCTCACGACGCACAGTCGACGCGTATCGATACACCGACAGCCAAAATGTAACGGGGTATTACGACGGTGAAGGGGTCAGTATGCAAAAGGCATTTCTTAAAGCGCCTCTGGATTTTACTCGCGTCAGTTCGAGCTTTAACCCGAACCGACTCCACCCCATTTACAAGACGAAGCGACCACATCGGGGTACCGACTATGCCGCGCCGACGGGCACGCCCGTTTATGCCGCCGGTGATGGCAAAGTCGTAGAAGCAGGATACACTCGATCTAACGGTAATTACCTTTTTATTCAGCACGGGGAGGGCTTTAAAACCCACTACCTTCATTTGAATAAGAAACGCGTCGCCCGAGGTGATCGGGTGAAACAGGGGCAAGTGATTGGCACCGTCGGTTCAACGGGAGCAGCAACAGGCCCACACCTGCACTACGAGTTCCTCGTCAATGGTGTTCACCGCAATCCAAGGACGGTGCATAAGATATTACCCAAGGCAAAGTCTCTGCCCAAATCTGAGATCGAACTGTTTCAAGACGCCATTTGGCAGCCCGTGCAGCGGCTAGCCTCCATCAACAATAGCGGCAACATGCCGGGGGCTGAGTGACCCAGCAGCGGCTCTTTATTGGACTGATGTCAGGCACGAGCGGAGATGCGATTGATGCAGCTCTTGTCGGCTTTGATACAGCGGGCCGACCGCACCTACTGACAGGCCATCAAGTTGCACTCCCCACAGCCATACAGTCGCGTATCTTTGACCTCCAATCAGGACTTGAAACTCATATCGAACGTGTGTGTGAGCTCGACGTCGACATGGCAAATCTTTATACCCAAGCTGTAAATGAGCTCTTGACCCGCGCAGGGAAGGACAAGACCTCGATTGAAGCCGTCGGAAATCACGGACAAACACTGCTTCATTACCCCAATTTAAGGCGGGCATTCACCTTACAAGTCGGTGACAACCACCGATTGGCCGAGCGCACCGGCATTGCTGTCGTTGGTGATTTCAGGCGTCGCGATGTTGCCGCGGGCGGTCAAGGCGCGCCACTGGTTCCGGCATTTCACAAAACACTCGTAAACAGTGCTGAATCCGTGGTCTTTCTCAATATTGGCGGGATCGCGAATATCAGCGTTATTACCGCGGCAGGTGTTACTGGTTTTGATACAGGCCCAGGCAATACGCTTTTAGATGCATGGATCCGCCAGCACAAAAAGATGGCCTTTGATCAGGGCGGCGTATGGGCAGGACAGGGGCAAGCACTCGAGCCATTGATCAGTGAAATGTTGGCCGACCCCTACTTCTCACAAGAGGCACCTAAAAGCACAGGTCAAGACTACTTTAACCTCGCTTGGTTGGAACGATTTGAGCTCAATACCTATCGAGCGGAAGACGTGCAGCGTTCTCTTTTGGAGTTGACTGCGCGATCGATCGCAAGCGAGATCAACACGGCGGGCTGTCGCACGGTTTATCTATCGGGCGGCGGCTACCACAACACCCTCTTGGTGCAGCGACTCAAAGACCTCATGCCTCAGGCGAACCTAAACTCGAGCGACGCGCTCGGTGTCGATCCTGATTTCATGGAGGCTATGGCCTTTGCGTGGCTCGCAAAGCAATGTCTGGACGGTAAACACAGCGGTCTGCCTGAAGTGACGGGGGCTGTGTCTCCGAGAATCTTGGGCGTTGTTTTTCCAAAGCCCTAGCCGCGTTTTTTTTCGCGCCAGCAGGAGCTCAACTAAATCGAAAATGATGCGCCACAACCGCAGGTCGTGGTCGCGTTGGGGTTATTAACCACGAATTTTGCGCCCTCGAGCCCTTCGACATAGTCAATCTCTGAACCCATAAGGTATTGGTAACTCATCGAATCGATGAGTGCAGCGACACCCTCTCGCTCAATGACCCAGTCATCCTCGGCGGTTTTTTCGTCAAAGGTAAAGCCGTATTGAAAACCTGAGCATCCACCCCCCGTGATGTAGACGCGAAATCGCAGAGACGGGTTGTCCTCCTCCGCAATTAAAAATTGCAGCTTGCCAACAGCACTGTCCGACAAACTAATTTCAGTGGGGTCAAACCCTGCCACTACGGTCATAGAAATCTCCCGCCTTACACCTTGTCGACGACTGAAGACGCAGTCACCGTCGTGATGGACTCGACCTTAGCCGAAGCGGTCGAGTGCTTGAGATTGCCGTCAATCTTACTGCCCATCGACATCTCAATAAGGTTGTAATACACATCGCCCGCTACCATCGCACCCTTCGTCAGCTCCAGATTCTCTGAGCTGTAAATATTGCCCTTCACCGAACCACTGATCGATGTCGACGGCACACGAATCTCGCCCTCCACTGAGCCACCAGCAACGACTCGCAGCAACGCAGACGCACCAGGCTCAGCACTGATCGAACCGATGACACGCCCTTCAATATCCAGGTTGCCAGAGAAAGTGATGTCGCCAGAGACCGTTGTTCCTGCAGAGATTAAGGTCGTACTTCCCTTACCAGCGGCGGGCATCTGTGTTTGTTTGTTTCTCATGACATCGCTCCTTATTTATTGCGTACTGTAGACAATCGAGCCGCTCCAGTCGAAATTCTGTTCGTATTGCCGCTTACGCGGGGACGACAATTCTATGCCAAAGCGAACCGTGGAGGGAGAAATGTTGTCTGGAATCGTCAGAGTGCCCGCTATTCGTTGAAAATACTTGAACGCCAGATCATGGTTACCCGCATCTGAGCCCTCAAACAGCACGATAGTTTCCTCAGCATCTAAAATCTGAATCCACAGCCGGCCGCGATAAAATTGACTGCCAGGGGCCAGGCGTTGGACCACTGCCCGATATTCCAATTGTCTTATTTGAGGATCCCAGTTGAGGTCGGGCGGGCGAATTTTCACCGCGCTCACATCCTCGGTCGACGACATAATGTCTCTGTAGAAAACGAGCTCTCGTTCTAGGGCATCAACACGGCGTGCTGACACCGACAGATCTGTCCGCAAGCGACCTAGAGTTTCTTTATCGACGGCCACACGCGTCTCTAATTTCGAAATCGTCCCCTTAAGACCGGCCTCGTCCAAGACTAACGGTACGCGATCATCAAATCCTTGTTGGTAGCCCAAAAAGTAAGCGCCAATAGCAAACAGAAGCACCGCAGATACGGCGGTAATGCGGATCCGGCGCTGCCGAGGAACATTGACACGCGTCACAACCGTTTTGTAATCGTCAGCAGCCACTCTAGATTAGGGATGACTGGACGGGATATTCAGTCCCGTACACTCGTCGAGACTCAGCATGAGGTTCATGGCCTGAATGGCTTGCCCAGCAGCCCCTTTGACCAAATTATCGATCGCAACAGTAACCACCACTTTGTCGCCAGGAGGGCGCGTCACGTCCATCTCACATCGATTGGTTCCTTTGACATGGCGAGTCTCAGGTTCGTACTCGCCCTCGGTCAAGGTAATGAAAGGTTCGTCAGCGTAGCGATCTGTAAAAACGGCACGCAAATTAGTACTTTGATCGGTAAGGGTTGCAATCAATGTCGCATGAATACCCCGAACCATGGGTGCTAGGTGCGGCACAAAGGTTAGTGAAACCGGATCCTTGGTCATGCGCGCAAGGCCCTGCTCCATCTCGGGTAAATGTCGATGCCCAGCGACACCATAAGACTTCATTGTCTCCGCAGACTCGGTCAACAGTAAATTCACTTTGGCGCTTCGGCCGGCGCCACTGGTGCCTGACGCACACGACGCAACCAAGCTCCCGGCATCAACGAGTCCCGCCTCTAATAACGGCAAAAAGCCCAGCTGCACGGCCGTTGGATAACACCCGGGACACGCGACGAGCTGCGCTTGCCGAATCGCCACGCGATTCACCTCAGGCAATCCATAAACAGCAGCAGTCACAAGCTCGGGTGCCACGTGATTCACGCCATACCAGGATTCCCAGACACGGGTGTCCGTGAGCCGAAAGTCCGCGGAGAGGTCAATGACTCTTTTCCCGCGGGCAATAAGCGCCGGTACGCTGTTCATCGCGACCGCATGTGGCGTTGCAAAAAACACAACGTCACAATCGTTAAAATCGACCTGAGCCGGATCCTCGAACGACAAATCGATGAAGCCTTTTAAGTGAGGGAACAGCCGGTCTACACGCGCGCCGGCCTCCGCTCGTGAGGTCAACCGCGTAATCGCGACAGCTGGGTGACCCAGCAGCAATCGAATCAACTCTACCCCGGCGTAGCCGGTGGCACCTACAATGCCAACATTAATCATTTCAGGCCTAAGATCTGATATTGTGCGCGTAGTTTACTTACTGTTCAGTTTGAAACCAGTATGGAGTCACCAATGCTTTGGATTCAGGGTCTCCACGTCATTTTCGTTGTGACATGGTTTGCCGGTCTTTTTTACCTCCCGCGTATTTTCGTCTACTACGCACAGGCGGAGGACGACACCACGCGGATGACGTTGGCTATAATGGCGCGCAAACTCTATAAATTCGTCACACCACTGATGATGCTTGCCATTGTCCTCGGGCTTTGGCGGCTTAGTTACGCACTGGACTACTACCTCACCAGCCTGTGGATGCAGCTCAAACTCGCTGGCGTTGTATTTTTGCTGATATACCATGTGCAGTGCGGGCGATACGTAAAGCTTATAAACAGTGGCGACGATCACAGAAGTCACGTGTTTTACCGCTTTTTTAACGAAATACCGGTGTTGTTTTTGTTTGCGATTGTACTGTTGGTGTACGTGCGACCGGGCTAATACCGTAAAAATTTACTGCACAATGACATGAAGTTGGGGGACGCTGGTCAATGACCAAATCAGAAACGCTGTTCGAACGCGCACAAACGCATATTCCAGGCGGTGTTAACTCGCCTGTCCGAGCCTTTAAAGCCGTGGGGGGTACACCGCGATTCATGCAGCGTGCTGACGGCGCTTACATCTTTGACGTCGACGGGAAACGATATATTGACTACGTGTTGTCTTGGGGCCCGATGATCATGGGCCATAACCACCCGCAAGTTCGTGACGCGGTGGTCAGTACAGCTCAAGACGGTCTCAGCTTTGGCTGCCCAACCGAAATTGAGATCGAACTCGCCGAGCGCCTGTGTAGTCTCGTTCCAAGTCTTGAGCAAGTTCGCATGACCAGCTCCGGCACAGAAGCCACTATGAGTGCAATCCGACTCGCTCGAGGTGCCACAAGCAGGGACAAGATCATTAAGTTCGAAGGGTGCTACCACGGCCACTCAGATTCATTACTGATTAAAGCGGGTTCCGGCGCACTGACCTTTGGCGTACCCAGCTCGCCAGGCGTACCGGAGGTCTTAGCACAACACACAATCACACTGCCATTTAACGACCTAGCCGCGCTAAAAATGGCGTTTGAAGCGCACAGCCACGAGATTGCTTGCGTCATTACCGAACCGGTTACCGGGAATATGAACTGCATCTTGCCCGAGCCTGGCTACCTTGAAGGCATGCGTGAGCTCTGCACGCAGTACGGTGCGATTCTCATCTTCGATGAAGTGATGACCGGCTTTCGTTTTGGCACGCACTGCGCACAGGGGCACCTGGGGATAGACCCTGACCTTACCTGCCTGGGTAAAGTCATCGGCGGCGGAATGCCCGTCGGAGCGTTCGGTGGCAAAAAAGAAATCATGGCGCATATCTCGCCGTTAGGCCCGGTGTATCAAGCGGGAACGCTGTCAGGAAACCCTGTCGCAATGGCGTCTGGGCTCGCTACTCTGGACATTATTTCTCAGTCTGGCTTCTACGACGAGGTTTTCCGCCACACGACGCAACTGTGCGAAGGCATGCAGCTGGCTGCCGATGAGGCGGGTATCCCCTTTACCACCAACCACCTCGGAAGCATGTTCGGCTTCTTTTTCACCGAGGACAAAAAGGTCACCCAATACCCTCAAGTCATTGGTGCTAACGTTGAGCGGTTTAATCAATTTTTTCATCTGATGCTTCAAGAGGGTGTTTATTTTGCACCGGCTTCCTTTGAGGCGGGCTTTATGTCGTCCGCACACACTGACGAAGACATCGCAAATACGGTGGATGCAGCCCGGCGCGCATTTCGCACTTTAAACCAGGGAGCATGACCCATGAGCACACCGAGAGGCCCCTTTCCGTTAACTCGAATGCGTCGCCTCCGAGCGTCGCAATTTGCTCGTGAACTGACGGCTGAGTCCGCCCTTGCGCCCAGCGATTTTATCTACCCGATGTTCGTGCTTGAGGGCGAAGCCCAGCGAGAGGCAGTTCCATCGATGCCCGGTGTTGAACGATTGAGTATCGATTTACTGATCGAGCGCGCCCGCGAAGCGTTTGAGCTAGGCATTCCAGCTGTCGCACTCTTCCCGGTCGTCGACGCGTCTAAAAAATCGCTCGATGCGAGCGAAGCTTTCTCACCTGAAGGCCTGGTACAGCGAACGGTTAAAGCACTCAAGGCTGCGCTGCCAGATCTTGGGGTTATCACCGACGTGGCGCTCGACCCCTACACCACACATGGGCAAGACGGCATTATTGATGACGATAGCTATGTACTTAACGACATTACAAAAGACGCACTAGTTCAGCAAGCCGTCAGCCATGCGCGCGCCGGTGCTGATGTCGTTGCGCCCTCCGATATGATGGACGGTCGTATTGGCGCGATCCGCGAGGCCCTCGAGGCCGAGGGACACGTCAATACCCTCATTTTGTCTTATGCCGCAAAATACGCGTCGGCTTACTACGGTCCATTTCGTGATGCCGTTGGGTCAGCGTCAAACCTTAAAGGCGGCGACAAAAAAACCTATCAGATGGATCCCGCGAACAGCGACGAGGCCCTACACGAGGTCGCCCTGGACCTTGGTGAAGGCGCGGACATGGTGATGATAAAGCCAGGAATGCCCTATCTTGATATTGTTCGACGCGTCAAAACCGAGCTTCAAGTGCCAACCTTTGCCTACCAAGTGTCAGGCGAGTACGCCATGCATCAAGCCGCCTTTGAAAAAGGCTGGCTGTCTCGCGATGCGGTCATACTCGAGAGCCTGCTCTCATTTAAGCGTGCGGGAGCCGACGGGATACTGACGTACTTTGCCATTGATGCGGCGAGGCTGCTTTTAAAATAATGACCGTCAAGGCAGTGACCCCTAAAGGAGTGCGCATAGGGTGTCAGATCAGGAAACTCTTTGCCGCCTTTATAGTGTCGGTTGCGAGCCCGCTATCAAGTGCCTGTGAGTGTATTTGGCAAGGTAGCTTTTCAGAGGTTGCTCCCACGGCTGACCTCGTGGTGCTAGGTACAGTCGGACGTGTAAAGGGAAACGCAATCGACATTGATGTTGATGTCACACTCACCGGCCCCGACTGGGCCACAGCGCCTCGTGTTTGGCTTAAGACCGGCGATTATTGCCGTCCCGACGTGGCCGAGTTTGCACGAGGTCAGCAGTTTATTTTCGCCCTAAGACGACTCACAGAGGTTCCCGCCGACGGGTTCAATCCATCAACACCTAACCTGAGTTACGGCCGGGTGGGCGACTATGCGTTGTCAAACTGCGGAGGCTATTGGCTCAAAGTGGAGGGGCTTCGCGCCTCGGGTAACCTCGTTCCTGGCATGCCACGCTATGCTCAGAGCCCAAAGATGACACCCGTGCTCATTGGTCACGTCACTGCCTACCTCAAAGGATGGGCAAGCCTAGATTCGTTAATTGACGCCACAAAAAAAGACCCGGAACTCGAAGCGTTAAAAAAAGACTCACGCAGTTTTTTGCGTGGATTCTCGCCCGACGAGGACAACGAGCGCTAGATGGCTAAGCCCGCGTGACGTGCGCGGCTCGGTTGTGACGCCCACCAACGAGCTCTAACAGTTCGTCGATCATCATCAATGACAGCCCCCATATCAACCGATGGTCAAAAGTAAAGGCGTCAGACTCAAGCGTCTCACCGCGCCATTCCCACTGATGACGCGCTCGATTGATATCGTCCATTAAAAAGTGAATGGGGATCCAGACTGTATCGTCAACCTCGTGGTTTAACGCGAGCTCCGGGCAATGGTTTATAACAAAAACAAACGGCGCCACCAGCATCTCAGGCCGGTCAGCACGCCATCCTGTATTGACATCAGACAACTGGCAAATGAGCTCACCGTACGTGTCTAAATCCAGGCCCACTTCCTCCCACGTTTCACGCTTTGCGCAGCCCACATCGCTAAGATCGCCGGGGTCTTTTCGTCCACCAGGAAATCCCATGTGGCCCGACCAAGGGTCACCGTCTTTCACCGCGCGCTGAATCATCAACATCTCAGGACCCGAAGACCCATCCCTCAGCCCAATGGCCACCGCGGCGCGTTTGGACACAACGGAACCAGCCGGCGGAGAGACCTTGCCGAGCACCTCGATCATCTGTTGAAAAGTTGGGAACACTGAACACCTCTTGTGTGTCTCAAGTTTACATAAATCTCACCGAATCTGTCTGATTACAATCAAGACAAGTTAATGAACCTGAGAAGGGAGCGTGCGATACTAAACATCCACTGAGATTACTGTTACCTGGAAAATTTGTGTCAGAAAAATTCGTTTACGCCATAGGCGCCGCGCTAGTCGATACTGAAGTGACTGTTTCGGACCAGGATCTAGACCAGTTGGGCATTGAAAAAGGCACGATGACCCTGGTCGACGAAAATCGTCAGCGAGAGATCAAACGTCACTTAGCCACGAGTCTCAGTCATGCACACCATGCCTGTGGTGGCAGTGCCGGTAACAGTGTGATTGCAGCCTCGCAATTTGGAGCCCCGACGTACATGAGTTGCTTGGTTGCCAACGATGAAGATGGTGATGTTTATATTGCAGACCTTGACGCCTGTGGCGTGGCACATGGCTTCCTCGATGAGCGCCGATCAGGCACCACAGGAAAGTGTTTAGTACTCATCACACCCGACGCTGAGCGTAGTATGAACACCTTTTTGGGCGTGTCGGAGACGCTGTCGGTTTCAGAGGTCAATGACCTCGCCATTGCAAATGCGCAATGGATTTACCTTGAGGGCTACCTTGTCACCTCGCCAACGTGCCATCAAGCTGCACTGAAAACCAAACAAGTTGCGCAGGCGAACAATAAAAAAGTCGCGGTTAGCTTTTCCGACCCGGGAATGGTGACGTTTTTCAGAGACAACATGAACGCCCTTCTTGAGGACGGCGTCGATTTCATTTTCTGCAATGAAATTGAAGCGCTCGAGTGGGCTGAAACGGACAATTTACAAACCGCTGTGGAAAAACTGAAGACTATCAGTCAAAGCTTTGTCGTCACCCGAGGCGCCGACGGTGCCCTTTTTTATGACGGGACCCAGCAACACCATGTGTCCGCTCAACCGGTTAATGCCGTCAACACCAACGGCGCAGGTGACATGTTTGCGGGCGCTTTCTTTTATGCCTTATGGGCAGGAACCGATATGCTTGAGGCTTGTGAGTTTGCGTCTAAAGCTGCCGGCGCTGTGGTGTGCCAAGCCGGCCCGCGATTGAGTCTTGAGACCAGCCATGAGCTCAGAGACGCCCATTTTGAAGCCCAGCGTTTGAACACCAGGAGCACGGTATGAGTAAACGTGAACTAAAGCCCAAGGTTAAAACTGATCCTCTTTACCAATTATTGCGCCATGAAGATGTCGACAGTTTTAACAAGCAGCGCGATAAAATAGACAATTCACAGTTGTCGGGCGGAGACTACCGAGGTCGGGATCTGCGAAAAATGAACGCCAGAGGACTCGATTTCTCAAGCGCGTATTTTCGCAATTGCGATTTGTCGGGTATTGATTTTAGGGAGACTAATCTTGAGGGAGCGAGCCTCCTCGACGCGAAGGTCTCGGGCGTCTACTTTCCCGACGAGCTCAATCCGGACGAGATACGGCTCTCACTCGACTACGGTACGCGACTCCGCTATCAAAGATAAGGAAAGCGGATGAAACGCTCACGATCAACGATCCTTAGTCGACTGCTTCTTATCACGCTTGCGTGGTTACCCTTGGCGGCGCTGGGGCAGAATGCGCTGTCTGCCTACACGCAGCAGCAAACACAATTCCTTCCGGTCGATGACGCCTACCGTTTAGACATGGTTGCTGATGGTGATCAGCAAGTGCTTCTGCAGTGGGTCATTGCGCCGGAGTACTACTTATATCGTCATGCGTTCAAGGCACGTGCGCGCTCCATACAAGGACCGATTGATACGCAGCTGGCGATCGCACCAGGACTTGCAAAGACGGATGAGTTTTTTGGTGATGTCGAGGTGTACTACGGTGCACTCGATGCCACCCTCAGTCTCGCTGAACGCGCCGAACTGATTGAGCTCAAGATCACCTATCAGGGGTGTGCCGATGCCGGGCTTTGCTATCCACCGGAGACCAAATCGTTTCTCTGGCACGTAGACTCGGGCGACATTCGTCCAGGCACCCTTGAACCGCTTACCAGCAGCTCAAGTCCAGACACAAGTTCGAACGAGACTAAACCCAGCCTAATAGCCGCCATCGTCTTTGCTTTTTTAGGTGGGATCATCCTCAATATTATGCCCTGCGTGTTCCCAATTCTTTCCCTCAAAGCACTGAGCTTTACGCGTGGGAGTGCACAAACGCATCGTCGAGCAAGTCTTGTGTACGCCGCCGGAGTGGTCCTAAGCTTCGTTGCGATTGCGAGCGTTTTGGTCGCCATACAACAAACGGGAAAGCTCATAGGATGGGGCTTCCAACTACAAAATACGGGATTTGTGATTGCGCTTGCCTTCCTCTTTACCGTGATGGGACTGAGTCTTAACGGCCTTATTCACTTCGGCACATCGATGATGAATATGGGCCAGTCGCTGACCGAGCGGGAGGGTGACGCGGGTAGTTTTTTTACAGGTGTTCTCGCCGTGGTTGTTGCCAGTCCCTGCACCGCGCCATTCATGGGCAGCGCACTGGGCTATGCCTTGACGCAGCCAATCGCGATTACATTGCTTGTTTTCGCAGCCCTCGGCGCCGGTATGGCTTTCCCTATGGTGCTGCTGAGCTACAGTAACGCCATGGTCAAGTTGCTGCCCAAGCCCGGCGCCTGGATGGACACCGCGAAGAATATACTGGCGTTTCCACTCTATCTCACCTCCGTTTGGCTTCTTTGGGTGGCTGGCAATCAAAGCGGCGTTAACACTATGGCAATGGCGCTCGCTGGGCTGGTATTGGTCGCTCTTGCGGCCTACCTCTACGGTCAGAGCCTCATTAGAAAAGTCGCCGCTATTTTGCTGCTCCTCGGCGCAATAGCATTGGCCGTCCCTGCAACAAACACGTCGGACCAAATCAGTTCGTCGCGCGCGCTTGCTGACGGACAAATTGCCTGGTCTGCAGCTGCTCTGGATGACCACCTGAACCGTGGTGATCCTATTTTCGTGGATGTGACTGCAGACTGGTGCATTACGTGTCTTGCGAACGAGGCCGCTGTGCTGTTCACGACCGAAGTAGAGCAGGCATTTATCAGCGCAGACATTCCCTACATGATTGCCGATTGGACAGACTACGATTCTGAGATCGGAGCTTTTGTGAAATCGCACGGTAGAAGCGGTATTCCTCTTTACGTCATGTATCCGCGGGGAAAAGGCAGCGAACCGATTATTCTGCCCCAATTATTAACCCGAGATATCGTGTTAAGCGCCATTGAAAAAGCGCGATGACCACCCCATGTTGCTAGCTGTACACAATAAGTAAGACGCGAGGCGTACCATGCAAAGGCCAGCCCTATTTCTTTTAATGTCAGTTTTGATGCTCAGCCCCCAGACTTGGGCAGCCAATCTGGCGGTTACTCATTCGTGGGTGCGTGCGACACCCCCAGGAAAACTGATGACCGCGGCCTACGCCACACTGCAAAATACAAGCAACGAGATCTTGGTCATCACCGGCGTTACAAGCAATGTTGCCGAATACACGTCAGTTCATGAAACGCTGATCGACAGGGATCGCACGACAATGCGGGCCGTGGAACAGTTGACGCTTAACGCGGGTGAACGCATTGATCTTGCGCCGGGCGGTACGCATATCATGCTGATGAAGCTCAGTCGGCCGCTCACCGACGCACAAAGCATCGACATCTGCTTCACGCTGGAGAACAATAACCCAGTGTGCAATGAATTCTCTGTCACCAAACATCGCGCGTCGATGAAGCACCATTAAAGCGGCCACGGACGTAAAAGGAACAGGTATTAAATGACACTCAGAGCTCGTTTTTCGCAGACGTTAACGAGAATTCGCGGATTTCTTCCAGCAGGTGACTCACTGCGTATCTTGCGGAGTAAGGGTGGGCAACGAACGGTCATAGGGGTCGTCGCGGCTTACGTGCTCGTGATAATAGGGCTTGGCTTTTACTGGAGCTGGCCTCCAGCGGCCTTCGATGTGGTTGAAAATCGAACCGCCTACCTTCTGCCTTCTCAATCACCCGTCACAGGCACAACCACCACATCGGCCCTTTTAGAAGTGACCCGTCTCTTACTTGAAAAAAATGGGGGATATATCAGCAATGACGTTGTGCCACCGGGAGCTTATTTAGACAATATGCCCAGCTGGGAATACGGCGCTTTGATTCAGTCCCGCGACTTGGCAAGGGCCTTACGCGAAGTATTGAGTCGCTCACAGTCCCAGTCCCAAGAAGATGTCGATCTCACATTGGCAGAGCCACGAATCAACTTCCAAAACTCGAGCTGGGTACTCCCGTCTACTGAGTCACAATATCGCGACGCACGACGGTACTTGGAGGCGTACCTCAACCGACTTCCAAAACAGGGCGAGGATGGCGCTCAGTTCTATGCACGTGCCGATAATCTGAGTTTCTGGTTGGGTATGGTTGAAAAACGTCTCGGCAGTTTGTCTCAAAGACTGTCCGCAAGCGTTGGGCAGCGGCGCGCTAATACTGACCTAGCCGGTGATACAGCAGCGACGCAGTCAACACTTGAAACAAGCGAATTTATTGTAAAAACACCGTGGCACGAAGTGGATAATGTCTACTTCGAGTCACGCGGCGCAGCCTTTGCACTAATCCACTACTTGAAGGCGGCTGAAGTCGACTTTGCAGAGGTTCTCGCGCAAAAGAATGCGGCGGTCAGCCTGCGTCAGATTATCCGAGAACTCGAAACGACCCAACAAACGGTCTGGAGTCCCGTCATTCTCAACGGATCAGGCTTTGGGATTTGGGCTAATCACTCGCTGGTTATGGCGAGTTATCTTTCGCGCGCGAACGCCGCGCTGATCGATCTCAGAGAATTATTGGCACAGGGTTAGGCCGGCTTTACACCAGAAAGCAGGACCCAACCGTCGCGCCGGTCAGTCACTTTCAAGTCCACATGCGCGTAGTGCTCGATCAACTCAGCAGCCTGTTCCTCCAACACGCCGGTCAACAGTAACCGCCCTCCCGGGGCCATGAGCTGAATAAGCTCGTGCGCCAGCGAAAGCAGCGGGCCTGCCAAGATATTAGCGACCACTACGTTAGCGACGTTAGACCACGCCGAAAGCATGCTGTCCTCAGGCATTACTACGTCAAATTGATCCGCACTAATCTGATTTCGCGCAGCATTATCTCGACTTGCAGCCAATGCCTGTGGGTCATTATCAACACCCAAGGCTTTGGATGCGCCCAACTTCAGCGCCGCAATCGCCAAAATCCCCGATCCGCAACCAAAGTCGACCACCGACTCCCCCCCACTCATTGCCGCGTCTAACGCACCGAGGCACATGGCAGTGGTGGCATGGGTGCCGGTGCCAAAGGCGAGCCCGGGGTCCAGCATGACATTAACCAGCGCTTCATCTGGCGGCTCAGTCCAACTGGGGCAAACCCACAAGCGGGGTCCCATTTGAATGGGTGCAAAATCGTCCATCCACACTCGCGTCCACTCTCGGTCCTCAAGCCACGAGACCTCGCTCTTAGAATTTTCTGCCAACAAGGTACGGGGCAAAATCGCTTTGATTGACGAAAGATCAACATCGCTGGTGAACAATGCCGTCAGCACCACATTTTGCCAAAGCGGCGTTTCACCCGGCCCAGGCTCAAGTAAGGGCTCGTTCGCATTATCCTCAAGCGTCACCGCTAAAGCGCCACGCTCAAAGAGCCATGCCTCGAGTGATTCAACCAGCTGCGAGTGAGTTTCTAATGCCCACTCTTGCCAACCAGGTGAACTCAATGCTCGTGTTCCAGCTTACTTTCGAGATAGTGAATACTAACTCCGCCGGCGACAAATGATGGGTCTACCACTAACTCACGGTGTAACGCAGAGTTCGTTCTAATACCTTCAACCACGAACTCATCGAGCGCCTGACGCATTTTCTTGAGCGCAATTTCGCGGGTATCACCGTGCGTGATGAGCTTACCAATCAAGCTGTCATAGTGCGGCGGGACCGCGTAACCACTGTAAATATGAGAATCGACGCGAACGCCGTGACCACCGGGCGCGTGGAATGTCTTAATGACGCCGGGAGATGGCATAAACGTGCGTGGGTCCTCAGCGTTGATTCGACACTCCACCGAATGCCCGTTAAAACTGATGTCGTTTTGCGTGATCGATAATGGCTGGCCGCCGGCAATAAGGAGTTGCTGCTTGACGATATCAATCCCGGTGATCATCTCCGTGACCGGATGTTCCACCTGAATACGCGTATTCATTTCGATAAAGAAAAACTGCCCGTCCTCATAGAGAAACTCGAACGTGCCTGCACCGGTATAGCCCATGTCAATGCAAGCCTGAACGCACGCAGCACCCACTTCCTCTCGCAATGCTTCAGGAATACCAGGTGCTGGCGCCTCTTCGATAATTTTTTGGTGACGCCGTTGCAGCGAGCAATCTCGATCACCCAAGTGCACCGCGTGGCCTTGCCCATCGGCAAGAATCTGTATCTCGACGTGCCGCGGGCGCTGCAAAAACTTTTCCATGTACACGACGGGCGAGCCAAATGCTGCCGCGGCCTCAGATTGCGTAACCTCAATAGACGACAGCAACACTTCTTCGTTGTGCACCACTCTCATCCCACGGCCGCCGCCGCCCGCGGCCGCCTTTACAATCACCGGATAGCCAATGTCTCTCGCAATTCGCAGCACTTCATCGGGATCATCCGGTAACGCTCCTTCAGAACCCGGAACGGTGGGAACCCCTGACCTACGCATCTGGTGCTTTGCGGACACTTTGTCGCCCATAAGCCGAATAGTCTCGGACCGAGGGCCGATAAACTTAAACCCGCTGCGCTCCACTTGCTCTGCAAAGTCAGCATTCTCCGACAAAAAGCCATAGCCGGGGTGTATACCGTCGGCGCCCGTCACTTCCGCAGCGCTTAAGATCGCGGGCGCTTGAAGATAACTTTGGGTCGATTGCGCCGGTCCAATACACACTGCCTCGTCGGCAAGTCGCACGTGTTTTAAATGACTGTCTGCGGTGGAGTGCACGGCAACCGTAGGAATATCCAACTCCCGACAGGCGCGCAAAATGCGCAGTGCAATCTCACCGCGGTTTGCAATGAGTACCTTTTTCAACATGAGCGTTTATCCTTAACCGAGGCGGGGGCGCTTATTCAACAGTGAGTAGCGGCTGATCAAATTCAACCGGCTCTCCATTCTCAGCGTGGATGGCCGTAACCGTTCCTGCATGGTCTGCCTCGATCTGATTCATCATTTTCATTGCTTCGACAATGCAAAGGACATCGCCGGCGCGCACGCTTTGGCCCACCTCAACAAACGCGGCCGCGTCTGGCCCTGGCGAGCGATAGAACGTGCCAACCATGGGTGACTTCACCGCATTGGCGCTGCTCGCGGAGCCCACGTCCGGGGCAGCAGGCGCTGCGACTTGCGCCGCTGGCGCTGGGGCCATGGGTGCTGGCATTAGGGGCGCAGCCATCGGCGCCGCCATTGTCATGCCTTTATTGCGACTGATTCGGACCGACTCTTCACCTTCCTTAATCTCAATCTCGTCGACACTGGAGGCCTCCAGCAGCTCAATTAATTTTTTTACTTTACGAATATCCATAAGGTCACCTTTTCACTACTTTATTGTTACTCGATTCATTGGTTTTGGTTCAGTAAAAAGTGCAGCGCGTGATCGTATCCAGCACTACCGAACCCAGAAATAACGCCCACAGCAAGATCAGAGAAAAAACTATGGTGTCTGAAGGGTTCGCGCGAATAAACATTTGACAGGTGCACTTCGACAAAAGGTATAGCGACCCCAGCCAACGCGTCGCGCAGAGAAACGCTGGTATGCGTCAGCCCCGCAGGGTTTATGATAATCCCGTGCGTACCCTCAAGCCTCGCAGCATGAACCGCATCAATCAACGCGGCCTCAGAATTACTTTGAAACGCCTTCAGTGAAGACTCAGCCTCGAGGGCTAACGCTTCGAGCCGCGCGTTAATCGTCGCTAGACCTTCACGCCCGTAGATCTCTGGCTCGCGAGTACCCAGCAGATTTAGGTTGGGCCCGTGTAACACCAAGATGTCGGCCATAAAGACACCACTTAAGAAATAAACAGCCCTTGAGTCTCTACGAGCGCCCGTTCGGTGTCTACCGATTTTACCCAAAGACGACCAATCTGTAGTTTTTTACCGAAGTTAGGGGATTTTTACTGTCTTTAATGACTACTAGGATCCGCAGTCATTCGACGGGGGCCTAAAACTACCCAAACGTCAGACTTCAACACTGACCTCAGCTTCTTTACACTAGGCGCTTTCAGATCGTAAGCGCTGCACGCATGCAACTTGGTTCCTTGTCACGAGAGACTCCAGTTTTTTTAGCACCCATGGCGGGTGTGACGGACTTACCGATGCGACAGCTTGCCGTTGAGTACGGGGCTGACGTGGCGGTTGGTGAAATGATGAGCGCCGATCTGTCGCTGGCTTCGTCACGTAAATCATCCTCACGCGCGCAGCACTCGAAAGCCGCAGGACTGCACTCGATACAACTGGTGGGGAATAACCCCGAAGTCCTGGCACAAGCGGCCCAGTACAACGTCGATCAAGGCGCACAAGTCATCGACATTAATATGGGCTGCCCGGCCAAAAAGGTCTGCCAGAAAGCGGCAGGGTCTGCTCTTCTTGCCGATCCCGCACTCGTCAGGAATATTCTTGAAGCGACGATTAACGCAGTCAGCGTACCGGTAACGCTGAAAATACGTACGGGGATATCTCCAGAACACCGCAATGGCTTAGAAATTGCCGAGATCGCGCAAGATTGCGGCATTGCAATGCTTACCGTGCACGGCCGTACTCGGGCAGATAAATTTAACGGTGCCGCCGAATACGAGACACTTCGGCAGATCGTGCAGGCAGTCGATATTCCGGTACTGGCTAATGGCGATATTGATTCGCCTGAGAAAGCCCGCCAGGTCCTTGATTATACGGGCGCAACGGGGGTCATGGTTGGAAGAGCCGCGCAAGGTCGACTCTGGTTACCCGGCCTCATTGCACAGTCGTTGTCGCAAGGTGTTGCCGTTCGGCCCACTACCGACGAGCGATTCGATATTCTGAGACGGCACGTTCGCCGCTTGCATGCGTTTCACGGCGTGATCATGGGGTATAAGATTGCACGTAAACACGTAAACTGGTTTTTGGAGGCTGAAGTAGGCCGGGATTGTCGAGCGCTCAAGGCGTCGTTCAATGCCTTGCCCTCGCCCGATGCTCAGGAGGCGTTTCTGCGCGATCACAAGGGCTTTATTTTTGAGCTCATTCGCAGTGCTGAGGGCAGCAATACACCGATGGAGCTTGCCGCATGACCAATGACTCCACCAACGGCGCCCTCAAAGCGGCAGCCGAAGTGGCGATCAAACAGTTCATTGACACGCTCGACGGCGAAGACGCCACCGATTTCTACGCACTTGTGCTTGCTGAGGTTGAAGAGCCCCTCCTGCGCGTCGTCATGCAGTACACGTGCAACAACCAGAGCAAAGCCGCAGCAATGCTCGGTCTTAATCGCGGTACATTGCGAAAGAAATTACGCCAATACAAGCTTTTATAAGCGAAAGGGATTTTTATGACTGAGGCGAGAATCGCCCCCATTAAGCGCGCGCTCATTAGCGTTTCCGATAAAACAGGTGTCGTGAGCTTTGCGCAAGCGCTGGCCGCACAAGGCGTTGAGATTCTCTCAACGGGCGGCACCTGTCGACTCCTATTGTCAGAGGGTGTCCCCGTTACTGAGGTGTCAGATCACACCGCGTTTCCGGAGATGATGGATGGACGGGTCAAAACGTTACATCCCAAAATCCATGGCGGGATTCTCGGCAGACGCGGCAAAGACGACGAGATCATGGCGGACAATCAGATCGCACCGATCGACCTCGTCGTCGTCAACCTCTATCCCTTTGAGTCTACGGTTGCCAACCCAGACTGCTCGCTGGCTGACGCCATTGAAAATATCGATATAGGCGGCCCCACCATGGTGAGAGCGGCGGCCAAGAATCACCACGATGTGACCATCCTTGTGAGCAACGAAGACTTTACCCGCGTGTTGGCCGAGATGACATCTTATGGCGGTACAACGGAGGCGACACGGTTTGATCTGGCTGTGAAGGCCTTTGAGCACACTGCCGGCTACGACGGAGCCATTGCCAACTACCTAGGAAAGCGGGTCGGTGATGAGGAACTCAACGCCTTTCCAAGAACCGCGAACTTCCAATTTACGCGCAGCTCAGTAATGCGCTACGGCGAAAACCCGCATCAAAACGCGGCGTTCTACGTGGACCGTCAGATTACCGAGGCGGGGATCAGCACAGCGACTCTGCATCAGGGGAAGCCGCTAAGCTATAACAATGTTGCCGATGCGGACGCCGCCATCGAATGTGTTAAGTCGTTCGCCGAGCCTGCTTGCGTCATTGTGAAACATGCGAACCCCTGCGGTGTCGCAGTGGCCGGCACCTTACTGGACGCCTACCGTCTCGCTTTTGACACAGACACGGAGTCTGCTTTTGGAGGTATTATTGCCTTCAATCGTGAGCTCGATGCTGCGACCTTATCGGTCATTATTGATTCACAGTTTGTTGAGGTCATCACGGCACCATCGATCTCAGAGAGCGCCCTTGACGCCGCCCGCGCAAAGCCAAATGTGCGGGTGATGTCGACCGGAGAATGGGGTGATCGTAGCCCCACCTGGGACCTCAAAAAAGTGAACGGTGGACTACTGATTCAGGACCGCGATGACCATGTTCTGTTAGCGGATGAACTGACAGTCGTCTCCGACAGAGCCCCGAGTGAACAAGAGATGCGCGACTTACTGTTTGCATGGCGAGTGGCCAAATTTGTTAAATCTAACGCCATTATTTATGCCGCTAACGAGCGCACTATCGGCGTAGGCGCCGGGCAGATGTCGCGGGTTAATTCGGCGCGAATCGCCGCTATCAAGGCCGAGCATGCTGGCCTTTCAGTGGCTGGTGCTGTGATGGCATCCGATGCCTTTTTCCCATTCAGAGACGGCATCGACAGCGCGGCAGAGCGCGGAATCAAGGCGGTTATCCAACCTGGCGGCTCGATTCGTGATGACGAAGTCATTGCCGCTGCAAATACCGCCGGTATCGCCATGGTCTTTACCGGCGTACGGCACTTTAGGCACTGATATGAATGTATTGATGATCGGTGGCGGAGGTCGCGAACACGCCTTGGCCTGGAAATTGGCGCAATCCAAAGAAGTGAGCACGGTCTTTGTCGCACCCGGTAATGCGGGTACTGCGCTCGAGCCGGGGTGCCAAAACGTAGACCTGAGCCCCTCCGACTTCACCGCCCTTGTCGACTTCGCCAAGGCCAATGACTGCCAGCTCAGTGTCGTCGGTCCAGAAGCACCACTCGTGGACGGTATTGTTGACCGCTTTGACGCCGAAGGACTGCGCTGCTTTGGCCCCAGTGCGGCCGCTGCGCAGCTGGAAGGTTCCAAGGCGTTCACCAAGGACTTCCTCGCAAGACACAACATTCCAACCGGTGCCTATGAAACCTTTACCGACCCCGAGGCGGCCTGCCGTTACATTCAAAGACAGGGCGCTCCAATCGTCGTAAAGGCAGACGGATTAGCCGCCGGCAAAGGGGTCATCGTCGCATTAACGGTTGCGGAGGCCGAGACGGCTGTTCACGACATGCTCTCTGGCAACGCGTTTGGTAACGCCGGCGCACGGGTCGTGGTCGAAGAGTTTTTAGGCGGTGAGGAAGCCAGTTTTATCGTCATGGTAGACGGCACAGACGTACTGACTATGGCATCTTCCCAAGACCACAAGCGGGTTGGCGAGGGCGACACCGGGCCCAATACGGGCGGTATGGGCGCTTACTCCCCCGCCCCTGTCGTCACAGAAATTGTCCATCAACGAGTTATGGAGGACATTATCAACCCCACAGTGCAGGGAATGCTTGCAGACGGTCACCGTTATCGCGGCTTCCTGTACGCGGGCCTCATGATTGATGCAGCCGGCGCCCCCAAGGTGATCGAGTTCAATTGCCGCTTTGGCGACCCTGAAACGCAGCCCATCATGATGCGGCTCGAATCCGATCTGGCCTTACATTGCATTGCAGCCTGTGACGGACGACTCTTGGATGAGCAGGCCCAATGGAGTCAACAACCGGCAATGGGGGTGGTGCTCGCGTCGGCGCATTATCCAGCATCGAGCCCCTCTGGTCTCACCATTGAAGGGCTCGGCAAAGAAACGGATTCGGTTAAAGTCTTCCATGCGGGTACGCGCAGCGACAGTGGCGCCGTCGTGACCGCCGGAGGTCGTGTCTTGTGTGTCACAGCTATGGCACCCTCGCTAGCTGAGGCGGCGACGCACTGCTATACCGCGGCTGCAAATATCAATTGGGATGGCATGAAATATCGGCGTGATATTGGCTGGCGCGCCTTAGAGCGTTAACCTATCGGCCTTTGACGCACGTATTTAGCCCATGCAACGACAACTCAACAGCCTTGACCGACTGATCACGACCCTCGACACCGCGCTTAGGGAAGTCACGCGCGGTACCAACACCCTGTCGGGCGATCGACCCTCTCCAGCAAAAGATCATACAGAGGCTGAACTGACGGATACCGAGCGCCAGCATGCCGGTGGATTGATGCGTATAAACCACACCGGTGAAGTGTGTGCTCAAGCCCTGTATCGAGGCCAAGCGTTGGTCGCAAAGTCCGATGAAACACGCGAGGCGCTTCTCCATGCGGCACAAGAGGAGAAGGACCACCTTGACTGGTGTGAAGAACGTCTTCAAGAATTAGGAAGTCACACGAGTCGTCTCAATCCCCTGTTTTTCGTGGGCTCTTATGCCCTGGGCGCAATCACAGGCACGATTGGCGACAAAGTCAGCCTTGGGTTTGTGCACGCGACTGAAGAGGGTGTGGCAGCTCATTTAAAAGAGCACCTACAAAAGCTTCCCGAAGACGACAGAAAGTCGCAGCTGGTTCTTCAGCAAATGCTGGCCGAAGAAGAGCGACATGGTGCACATGCGCTTGAGCAGGGCGGAAGCGAATTTTCAGACCCGGTTAAGCGGGCCATGCGCACCGCCAGCCAAGTGATGACGAAAACAACCTACTGGGTTTAGCCGCTCAACAGCTGATCGTTTCGTGCGTGTGGGTCACTTCCACCCCACCAGTGGCCAGCATGATCGACGCTGAACAATATTTTTCAGCAGACAACTGTACAGCGCGTGCCACCTGGCTTTCTTTTATTCCATCACCTTCAATGACAAAGTGAAGATTAATGGCCGTAAACACAGCGGGCACCGCCTCAGCACGTACCGCTTGAAGCTCTACACGACCCTTGGTCAGGGCTTGGCGTGATTTTTTAAGCATCGTGACGACGTCAAAAAGCGCGCAACCGCCGGTCCCCAAGAGCAGCATCTCCATAGGCCTCAACCCATGATTCTTTCCGCCCAGCTCTTCGGGCCCATCCATAACAACACTGTGGCCAGAGCTTGACTCCCCCAAAAACATGACGCCATCCACCCACTTCACAGTCCCTTCCATTTTAGCTTCCTTTGTTTCATCTTCAGTTGGTCTTTTTCTCGTAAACGATTGGCACCGCGCCCGCAGGGGGGCTATGCTAATGCAAAGCGTGCTCCGAATCACATAATGGCGTGACACTATGAACTACCTTGTGAGCAAGCGTATTCCCAATGCCGAGGCCTTCCTCGAGCACTGCGAGCGCATCACTATGAAGTCAAAGTCGGTCGTATTCCGTCAGGGTGAACTCAGCCAAGACTTTTACCTCATCTTAGAAGGGTCGGTCTCGGTCATTGTCGACGACGTTGAGGACCCCGAACAAGAGATGGTGGTTTCTTACCTTAATCCTGGCGAATTCTTTGGTGAAATGGGTCTGTTTGGGGAAGAAACCCGTACCGCTAACCTGGTGACCCGCGCGCCCTGTGTATTCGCCAAAATTAGTTACGATGACTTTCACGCGATTCGACAGCGATACCCTGACGTCCTCTACGCGCTGACCTCTCAAATTGGACAACGACTCAAAAATACAACTCGGAAACTCGCCGATCTCACGTTTATTGATGTTTATGGGCGGATCCATCGCTCACTGATTCAGCTGACGACCTTGCCTGAAGCGATGACGCACCCAGACGGTATGCAAGTTCGCGTCACGCGCCAAGAACTGGGAAAACTCGTGGGTTGTTCGCGAGAAATGGCCGGCCGCGTCCTGAAAATGCTGACGGGCGACGGCTATATTACGGTGGCGGGCAAAACGATTGTAGTGCTCCGCGAGCCGCGCAATAGCGCCACTTAGCGGGTCGCACCCAAGACCATGCTCGCCAGCGCGTCTCCAGGCGAGGGCTGTCGCATAAACGACTCGCCAATGAGAAACGTTGACACCCTCTGCTCTAACATAAGCCGCATGTCGTCAGCGGTGTGCAATCCGCTTTCCGTCACGACAGTCACGCCGCTGGGCACATGGGCAAGCAAGTTGAGCGTCGTATGTAAGTCCGTATCGAAGGTGTGCAGGTCGCGGTTGTTGATCCCAATAAGGTCAAGGTCAAGCGCAAGAGCCCGATCAAGCTCATGGCGATCGTGCACCTCAACTAAAACATCCAGTTGAGCCTCGTAAGCCTCTTGAAACAAGTCGTGCAGTTGAGCGTCATCAAGGCACGCAACAATCAGTAAAATTGCATCGGCTCCCAGCGCTCTAGCCTCCCAAATTTGGTAAGCGTCTAGGGTAAAGTCCTTGCGCAACACCGGCAGCTCGCAGGCCGCCCTGGCCTTGCGAAGGAATTCGTCAGCACCCTGAAAAAAATCAATGTCGGTTAAGACCGACAGGCATGCAGCACCACCTTGCTCGTAACTATTAGCAATCCACGCTGCGTCAAAATCTTCCCGAATCACACCCTTACTTGGGCTGGCTTTTTTTACCTCTGCAATGACACCGGGGATACCCGCATCAATGCGCGATTGCAACGCTCGACGAAAGCCACGCGGCTTATCTTGAGATACAGCACGCACCCTCAAGTCATCCAGCGTGACCATACGCTTTCGGTCGGCAATCTCTTCAAGCTTCCTGTCGCAAATACGCTTTAAAACCGTGGGAGTCCCCTGTGATATCATTTTATTTCCGCGCCCGCACTCTGTGTTTTTGCAACAAACGCGTCCAGCGCCCCAAGCGCTTTTCCTGTCCGCATGGCCTCACTCGCAAGCGCTATGCCGTCGACCAAGGTGCTGGCTTGCCCGCCCACATAAAGACCCGCACCGGCATTCATTGCGATCATCGATCGCGCCTTCTCTGACCGCGTCGACCCATCACCCCCTAATGCGGCTCGAACAAGATTCGCAGACTCTCCCGGATTCTCTACTGACAAATCGTCAATTGAGTGATGTGCATGTCCGTAGTCCGCAGGATCAATCTGGTAGCTTTTCAGCGTCCCATCGACAAGCTCGCAGACCTGCGTCTTCGCAGCGACTGATATTTCATCTAAACCGTCCAATCCGTGGACGACCATGACGTGCTCACTGCCCAAGTCACGCAGCGCCGCCGCGAGCACCTCACACAGTGACGGTGCAAAGACACCCAAAACTTGCCGACGCGCACCCGCAGGGTTTGTCAGAGGGCCCAAAATATTGAAGATGGTGCGTACAGCCAGTTGTTGCCGTGTCCCAATGGCGTGCTTCATCGCACTGTGGTGCATCGGAGCGAACATAAATCCAACACCGATTGAGTCGATACAGTCGGCGATGACGTCGGGTGAGACACTCAGATCAACGCCAAGCGCCGAGAGAACATCTGACGAACCCGAAGCACCTGATGATCGGTTACCGTGCTTGGCAACGCGTCCGCCAGCGGCAGCCACAACAAAAGTAGCCGCCGTCGAAACATTGAATAGATTAGCGCCGCTGCCACCGGTTCCCGCAAGGTCGATCAGTCTGTCGGTATCAATCGAAACCGGAGTCGCAAGCGAGCGCATGACGCTGGCCGCGCCAACAATCTCATCGATTGTTTCGCCTTTCATTCGTAATCCAATCAACAAACCAGCAATTTGGGCCTCAGTCGCCTCGCCTTGCATGACCGTGAGCATCGCTGATTCCATGTCAGCACGCGACAGCGACTGCCCCGAGACCAACTGCGCGATTGCCGCTTGAATATCCATTTAAAAGACCTCAGCTCGCTTGGTTCAGAAAGTTTTGCAGCATGGCGTGACCGTGCTCGGTGAGGATTGATTCGGGGTGAAACTGCACACCTTCCACGGCAAAATCTCGGTGGCGTAAGCCCATAATGATCTCGCGCTCCCCCTGGTCATCGACAGTCCACGCGGTCACCTCTAAACAATCAGGCAGGGTCTTGGGATCCACAACCAACGAGTGGTAGCGGGTGGCCGTGAACGGAGAAGGCAAATCTTTGAAGACGCCCTTCCCTGTGTGGTGTACCTCACTCGTCTTTCCGTGCATGACCTCCGGTGCTCTAACCACGTCACCACCATAGGCCGCGCCAATACTCTGCATACCCAAGCAAATACCAAACACTGGTAATTCACCCGAAAAGCGCTCAATGGCCGAAATAGAAACCCCTGCCTCATTGGGTGAGCAAGGGCCCGGGGAGATACACAGAAGGTCGGGCTTGGCTGATGCAATCTCTTCGATAGAAATTTCATCATTTCGATGCACACCGACCTCAGCACCCAACTCCCAGAGGTACTGAACAATATTCCAGGTGAATGAATCGTAGTTGTCGACCATCACAACACTCGGTTTAGTCATCGGATTAGCACGCCTCTACCATTGCCGCAGCCCTCAGCACTGCTCTCGCCTTGTTGAGGGTTTCCTCCCACTCAGACGCCGGCACAGAATCTGCCACTACCCCAGCACCCGCTTGAACGACAAGCTGCCCGTCTTTAATGACCGCAGTCCGAATGGCAATGGCCGTATCCATGTCGCCCGACCAGGTCAAATAACCAATGGCACCGCCGTAGACACCGCGCTTAACCGGCTCCAACTCATCAATAATTTCCATGGCTCGAATCTTTGGCGCACCACTGAGCGTGCCTGCGGGCAACGTCGCTCGTAAAGCGTCAATGGCGGTCACACCGTCTCTTGAAGAGCCTGTCACATTGGAGACGATATGCATCACATGCGAGTACTTCTCGATGACCATTTTGTCAGTAAGCTCCACACTTCCAGGCGCCGCAACACGCCCCACATCGTTGCGACCCAGATCAATCAGCATCAGGTGCTCGGCCCGCTCTTTCTCATCATTGAGCAGCGCCGCAGCTAGCATCGCATCTTCTTCCTCATCCGACCCTCTGCGGATCGTGCCCGCAATCGGCCGCACGGTAATCTGTCCACGCTCAGACCGGACTAAAATTTCAGGTGAGCTGCCCACAATATGGAACTCATCAAGATCGAGATAGAACAAATAAGGTGACGGGTTTAGGTGACGTAGCGCCCGGTAAAGATTGATTGGATCAGACGTAAACGGAAGTGTCATTCGCTGTGAAACCACAACTTGCATCACGTCTCCATCAAGGATGTAGTCCTTAATTCGCGCAACCCAAGACTCAAAAGTCGATTGTTGGGTCTCAAATTCAACCCGTGACTCAATCTCGGTCGTGTCAATCGCGCCTAGCTCAACGTTAGAGAGTGCCGGCATGGGCTCTGCCAGTCGTTGCTCGAGTTCAGCGAGACGCTCAGTTGCGTGCTCAAACGCGTCGGGTTGTGAGGTATCGGCATTCACAATTAACGTAAGAGTGCCG
>CBFHJX010000003.1:0-43340 GCA_965656285.1 Luminiphilus sp.
TCAGTCGCGTTCGGTTTGCGCTTCACGCACTGACAGGGCGGGAAGAAGATCGCCTACTGTTCGAACATCAACGCGCCTTGGCCAGCCAATGGGGGTTCAAAGACGAGGATAAGCTTGCGGTAGAGCAGTTCATGCAAGCTTATTTTAGAAATGTGCAAGCCATCTCACACATTACGGCCCTGTTGATTGATACGTTTGAAAACACCCTGCGCCACTCGAACCCTGGCGACGCCATTATTATAGATGATGACTTTGAGCTCATCGATGATCGCATTGCCGCTCGCCGCGCGAACGTCTTCTCGCAATCCCCCTCAAATCTACTGCGATTATTTGCTGTGATTGGACGAGATAAGCGCATTAAGCGAATCGATCCAGAGACGACTCGACTGCTGCGCGCTTCGGCTGACTTGATCAATACCGAGTTTCGCGACGATCCGATAAATCGTCGCTTGTTTACTGACGTGCTCTCGTCGCCCTATTCGATGACAAAACAACTTCGTCGTATGTTACGGCATGGTGTGTTGGGCCGTTATCTTCCCGAGTTTGAAATGATTGTGGGGCAGATGCAGTTTGACATGTTCCACACCTATACGGTCGACGCCCACACCATGCAGGTCATCGCCAACAGTCGGCGATTTTTGAGGGCAGACTACACGGACAAGTTTCCTGTAACGACTCGAATCGCACACCGACTTCGCAATCCAGTTCTGCTGTTCGTGGCAGCCTTGTATCACGACATTGGCAAAGGCCGCGGTGGCGATCACTCAGTGCTAGGTGCCGTTGATGCAAGACATTTTTGTGAGCGTCACTTCCTTAACGAGCCAGATACTGAGCTCGTTGTTTGGTTAGTTCAAAATCACCTGTTCATGAGTTCATTTTCCCAAAAGAGGGACACCTCAGACCCTCAGGAGATTCAGTGTTTCGCTGAACATGTGTCTACCGAAGAGCGCCTTGATTATTTGTTTACGCTCACTGTTGCTGACATTAACGGCACAAATCCGGAGCTCTGGAATGCCTGGCGGAGCTCGTTGTTGCGGCACCTTTACACGCAGACTCGGCGTGCACTGCGTCGAGGCCTGGCCCATCCAATTGCGCGCGAAGACGTCATCTATGCCACCAAGAAAGCCGCCACACACCTGCTCGAGTTCCGTGGCTTTTTAGATGACGAACTCGCGGAAATTTGGGCGGCGAGAGGGCACGACTATTTTTTACGTGAACGCCCCGAGGACATTGCGTGGCATACGGAAGCGATCGCAGATTTTGATAAGGGTGACGGCCCACTGGTCCTACTCAAACATTCGTCAGAGTCATTAATCGCCAATGCGACTCAGATTTTCGTGCACACTGAAGATACTTCTAACGTCTTTTCACGGGTCTGCTCGGCCCTAGAGGTTATGGACCTCAGTATTAACGATGCCCGCATATACTCAGGCACCGACGGCGCCACACTGGATACCTTTTTCGTTTTAAAAGCTGACGGAAATCCAGTCGATAATTCGCCTGAAACCATGCACATGATCGAGGACGCAATTTACAAGGCGCTGAGTACAGCAGAAGTGAGTACGGCGCATCAGCGCATTACGCGCTCGCTTCGTTCTTTCCTGTCACCAACCGAAATCACGTTTGTTGAGGACCGGGCGCGAAATTTGACGATTATGGAGCTCAGCTCACCCGATCGACCTGGATTGCTCGCACGCGTCGGTCAAACGTTAGACGACAACGCAGTCTCGATTCAAGCGGCCAAAATCCAGACGCTTGGCGAGCGTGTGGAGGATGTTTTCTTTCTTACGGATCAAACCGGCAATCGACTGAACGATGAAGCCATTTGCGACACCCTGAAAAGCGCACTGTGTAAAGCGCTTGATAAGGACGTGGCCGCATGAATCCGGGAATGCACGCACTCCACCCCTACCCCTTCGAGAAGCTCGCGCAACTGACGACGGGCGTTGGTTGTCCTGATAAAAACCGAATATCTCTGACCATTGGCGAACCCAAACACCAGCCTCCTGCCCACGTATTGGAGTCCCTTTTTAACTCGCTCAATGAGGTCTCCCGATACCCGACCATTGGGGGACTGTCAGAGCTCAAACAGCAGATCGCCACTTGGCTCCAAAGACGGTTTGATACGCGAGACATTGACCCCGCTACTGAGGTACTGCCGGTAAACGGGACGCGAGAGGGTTTGTTTGCAATTACTCAGGCTTTTGTCACGCCCCAAAAGCGCGGCGCAGTGGTCATTCCAAATCCTTTTTATCAAATTTACGAGGGAGCCGCCCTACTCGCAGGTGTCCAGCCAACGCTCATACCCTGCCCCCCGTAGCTGGATTATCTGGCAAATTATCGCGAACTCTCAGAGGATGACTGGGCACAGTGCGATCTGCTGTTTATGTGTACACCGGGAAATCCCTCAGGCGCGGTCATTCCTGAAAAAGAACTGCACTTTCTGATCGAAAAAGCAGTGGAGCACAACGTGATACTGGTGAGTGACGAGTGTTACAGCGAGCTCTATTACGACGAAGCGTCGCCCCCGATGGGTCTCCTGCAAGCGGCAACGACTATGGGAAATTCGGACTTCAAACAGTGCCTTGTTTTTCACAGCCTTTCCAAACGCTCTAACTTACCCGGTTTACGTTCGGGCTTCGTTGCTGGCGATGCGGGGTTGGTGCAAGAGTTTCGCCGTTATCGTACATATCACGGCTGCGCAATGCCGCTGCACCATCAACGTGCCAGTGTCGCAGCGTGGTCTGACGAACAGCACGTCGCAGAAAACCGTCAACTTTACCGCGCAAAGTTTGACTCCGTAACGCAGCGACTGTCGTCGGTATTACCCGTCTCAATACCCCCCGCGGGATTTTATTTGTGGCCTAAAACGCCGATGAGCGATACCGCTTTTACGCGCGAATTATTAGAGCAAACAAACGTCGCCGTACTTCCCGGCAGTTTCTTAGGACGAGAAGTCAACGGCGAGAACCCCGGCGCCGATCACGTGCGCATGGCACTGGTCGCCACACACCAAGAAACCCTGGAAGCGGCGGAGCGAATTGCGACGTGGCTGTCGCGCGGCTAGTGCCTATGAGTCGTCACTTATCAAAACAGGCGCGCGTGGACTTTATAGACCAAAGGTTAAACGAGCTGTACCCCGAGCCACCCGTCCCATTGGATCACAGCAACCCTTACACACTGCTCGTTGCAGTTTTGCTCAGCGCGCAGTGTACCGATGAGCGAGTCAACCGCATCACCCCCGCCTTGTTCGAACTGGCTGACAACCCATTTGACATGGCTCAGCACAGTGCGGAAGTCATTAGAGCGATCATAAAACCTTGTGGTCTGTCCCCTCAAAAATCAAAAGCAATACGCCGACTGAGCGAAATATTAATTGAAGAACACTCGGGGGAGGTTCCTGCTGATTTTGAGAGTCTAGAGCGACTTCCCGGTGTCGGTCACAAAACTGCAAGCGTTGTCATGGCACAATCTTTTGGTGTGCCGAGCTTTCCAGTGGACACGCATATTCACCGCCTCGCTCAGCGGTGGGGTTTGACTCGTGGCCGCAATGTTGTGGACACCGAACGCGATTTAAAAAAGGTATTTCGTCGCGAGCGTTGGAACGATCTGCACCTGCAGATTATTTTTTACGGTCGCGAGTTCTGCACGGCACGCAACTGTAACGGGCTGGTCTGCGAGATTTGCACAACGTGCTATCCCAACCGTAAACACCCAAAGAAAGTTAATAAACCGTAACACCAGCAGGTATTTTCATGGCAACAATCATTTACGGCATTCCGACCTGCGACAGCGTTCGCAAGGCACGGCAATGGCTCAACGCGCAACACATTGAACATACGTTTGTCGACGTGCGTGAATCGACCCCCTCAAAAGCGCTGATCGATGAATGGCTCGCTCGATTGGGGGCAGAAAAGCTCGTTAACAAACGAAGCACCACCTGGAAAAACATGGCCGATATTGAGCGTCATGAAGCGCAGTCCGGTGATACAGCGGCTGTACTGATTGCGAACCCCACACTGATCAAACGCCCGGTACTCTCACACGGCAGCGTCCTTGACGTGGGCTTCAAAGCGGACACCTACCGCGTTTATTTTCAATAACTCATTGTCAATCAGGAGCGATTATTATGGCCGATAAGATGCATGGATTCGGACTGGGCGTTATCTCTGAAAACGCCAAGGGTGCGATCCTGGATGTGTTTTACCCCACACCCCTTAGCGATGTGACCGGCCCGCTGTCTGACGCACTCAGCGGCGTTTGTGGTCGACTGGATCGCAGTGACTTAAAGACCCTCGCTCATAATGCTCTAAGCGCTGGAAATGACGCATTGGCGGCGCTGTCAGTTCGGCTCAGTGAAAGCGATGTGTCTGTTGTTGCATCCTCTTTGGTAGGCAATATCGCCCCCGTGTCGGTAGAGGACGCCTACCTCAAGCTTCATATGCTGTCACATAGACTCGTTAAACCTCATGGCACTGATCTCACGGGCGTATTTGGATTGCTCCCCAATGTCGCATGGACCGACGAAGGGCCTATCGACCTCAGCGAGCTGGCTGAGCGGCAATTAAGCGCCCGTCTAAAGGGCAAAGTACTGGAAGTCGCAAGTGTCGATAAATTCCCAAAAATGACGAACTACGTCGTCCCTGAGGGCGTCAGAATTGCTCATAGCGCGCGCGTTCGCCTGGGTGCCTATCTTGGCGCTGGAACAACGGTGATGCACGAAGGCTTCATTAATTTTAATGCTGGAACTGAAGGCCCAGGAATGGTCGAGGGTCGTATTTCGGCCGGTGTTATGGTCGGCAAAGGCTCTGATTTGGGTGGCGGCTGCTCAACCATGGGGACCCTGTCCGGCGGTGGCAATATGATCATCTCCGTCGGCGAGGAGTGTCTGATCGGTGCCAACGCGGGTTTGGGTATCCCCTTGGGCGACCGATGCACCGTCGAGGCGGGACTGTTTATTACCGCGGGCACTAAAGTCACCGTGCTTGATGACGCAAAGCAGGCCGTTGAAACCACTGCAGCTCGATATCTCGCGGGCCGCGCGGACCTCTTGTTTCGACGCAACTCGCAGTCAGGTTCGGTAGAATGTCTGACTAACAAAACAGCGATCGAACTCAACGAGAGCCTTCATGCCCATAACTGATTCGGAACACCCTTCTGTCGCGTTAACCAAAGAACTCATTAGCAAGCAGTCGGTAACCCCTGCGGATGACGGTTGTCAGCCTTTACTCGCAGAGCGCCTGTCGAAATTAGGGTTCGATTGCGAATCATTACCCAGAGAAGAAGTACTCAACCTCTGGGCGACACGTGGCACTCACGGACCCACCTTAGTTTTCGCAGGACACACCGATGTGGTTCCGCCTGGACCTCGCGAGCACTGGGACAGCGACCCGTTTGTTCCTACCGAACGTGCGGGCTTTCTCTATGGGCGCGGGGCCGCTGACATGAAAGCCAGTCTTGCCGCAATGGTGGTGGCAACAGAATCTTTTGTCGTAAACCATCCGCGTCACAAAGGTAGAATTGCGTATCTCATTACTGCAGACGAAGAGGGCCCTGCGATTCACGGGACGCGTTACGTTGTCGATACGCTACAGCGCCGAGGGGAATCCATTGACTGGTGCGTCGTAGGCGAGCCGTCAAGCACATCGACTTTAGGCGACATTATTAAAAATGGCCGTCGAGGATCGATTAACGCAACCCTAACAATTAAAGGTAAGCAGGGGCATGTGGCCTATCCACATCTCGCCGACAATCCGATGCATAAGGCGTTTGCAGCACTGACGGCGCTCTCGGAGATAAGCTGGGATAGCGGCAATGACTACTTTGACCCCACGCAGCTCCAGTTCTCCAATATTCATTCAGGTACCGGCGCAACCAACGTCATCCCGGGAGAGCTAGTCGCTGTTTTTAACCTTCGGTTTTCTACCGAGATCACCGCCGATGAAATCCAGTCCAAATGTGAAACAGTGCTCGACGCTACGGGCATCGACTATTCACTCGACTGGCAACTGAGTGGCAATCCCTTTTTGACTGAGCCCGGGGATCTGGTGGACGCGGTCAGGGAGAGCATTATGGCCGCGACAGGTGTCAGTACCCAGCTCAGCACGGGTGGGGGAACTTCCGACGGACGTTTTATCGCGAGCATGGGTAGCCAAATTATTGAACTGGGCCCCATAAATGCGTCTATCCATCAGAGAAATGAACATGTCTTGCTCTCGGACATACCAAAACTCGCTCGTATTTATGAGGGCATTATGGAGCGACTGCTGACCTAGAGTGTTATCGCGTCGCCCTGGCTCATAAAGTCAAAGTGAGCACTGGGTACCAGTGTTACAAGACCCTCGAGTAGAACGCGAAAGTAAGCTTCGCTCGCGCGAGACCAAACATCGGCGTTACCCGGCAAAATAAAGCGCCAATGGCAGGTAGGATTGAGAGACACGGCAGCCTCCAAAAGCTCGGTTACCCCGACGACCTGTCCTTGAAGATAGTCGCTGGCGGATAGCAAGCCGCTCTCGCTACCGCTTCCTGAAAAGTCGAAGGGATGAAGTTCGCAAAAAATGTGAGCTGGAGCCACGTTTTGGCGAAGCCAATCGATCAGTCTTGCCCGGCCTTCTACCGTCCTCATATCAACAGGGAGATGATCCGCAAGACACTCGATATTTGGAGTTCTCTCACTGTTGGCGCACACCAATCGGTAACCCGCGGCTTCTGCCGCAGTTGCGACTTCTGTCGGCAAGTAACACCCAACGTACAAGACACTCTTTCCCACGTCCCCCCCCTTATTTTACAATGACGTCAAAGCGGACGGTCTTGCCAGCGATACTGTGTGAGGGCTTGTTCACCCCTAACGGTGGCGCCTTTACCGGACGCTTGACCACGATACGATCAACGGGCTGTGCCACCGCCCAAGCCAGCAGTGCCTCAGCGTTCGGCGCTTCCGGAGCATCAGTAAACAGTGCCTGGACTGTCGCCAAGTCTTTTTTCACGGCCGCTGACTTGCCGCGCTCGGGAAACATAGGATCAATGTAGATCGTGTCGAATCCCTCAAGCGTTCGTTCACAACTGTCCCCGGTAACAACAGTCATATGATCTGCAGCCTCAGCCACCTTTGTATGTGCACTGAGCAGCGCAAGCTCACGCGCCTGATTTAAGAGGAACCCCAGGGGCACAGACCACTCTGACAAAACGACATCACATCCAAGGTCCGCCAGTACAAATGCATCTCGCCCAAGTCCAGCTGTTGCATCAAATACGCGCGGTTTTACATCGTGCTTTACCCCAACAGCACGACCCAGCGGCTCATTATGGCCCGACTTTCGCCGGTGCAACATTTCAGGGGCCGAAAAATCAATGCAGACTCGGCCCAGTCTTGGCCTTTGAAGCCGCTGAAGCCATGACCTGTCAGTATCGACAACCAGTGCAACACCCGAATCAAGACCTTCAATCGAATGCGCATACGTCAGCCCCAAGTCCAATGCCACAGACTTTGCAAGAGTCTGAACCGCATGAGAGGCAGGCGTCACGAGGCACGACATTAACGATTTCTCACGCCCAAAGACAGCGTACGACCCTCAAGCTCAAGGGTAAAACCAACATTGTGCGCACTTTGACTCAAACCGTGTTTGTCCGTCACCTCAATGAGACGTGCATCAGGCTGTCCTGCGGACCACGGCTCAAAATGAATCTTCGTTAACCGGCCTTCATCAACACGTATACCGGACATATCGAGAAGCTCGTCACACGAGTGACACAAAAAATCAGCTGGAGTCGCAGGGACGCCACTATCAGGCAGCAATGCCAAGAAATCACCCATGTGTATTCCTTCAGGGGGAATACTCTCCACTAATCGGGCAAGCTTGATGGTCACGTCACCCACGATATAGCTCAAAACAGTCGGATTGATCCCTTCAGCCTGTGATAACTCGTAGTGACTACCAATATGAAACGCAGAACGCAGTGTCGGTACCGATCCAAACTGTGACTTCTCACGTGCGACCGCATTGTCGATTAAGACCAACAAGAAGAAGGTCAGTAAGTCGACGTTGGGAAAAATCCCTAAATCTCGATTCCAAACATAATACCCATCTCCCGTCGTGGTCCGCGCAAAGTTGACTTCGATTCCCTCACGCTTGAGCTTGGAATACGCCGAGTTCATAGAATAAGACAGGCTATTAAGTTGACTCGCTTGTTCAAAGGGCCGAAACAACGAAAAATCGGCAATATCAAACAACACAACGGCTCGACTCTCCTCGTGACCGAGACTGTAACGCTTGATCATGGAATCGATCTGAGCGACGGTCTTATCGTCCTGCGCTAAGGCTTGATCTAACTTAACAAAACTTGGCGCGACTCCGAGTTTACGGGCGATTTCAAAAATTTCATGGTGCGCTTTAAAACGACTGCCAGAAATCAAATCTCGAACGAAATTCTCGTTCTGTTCTCCCACTCCTGAGGGATGATTAGGTGACGTGAAATTTCCTAAAAAGTAATGCGGAACGACAATGGTGAGCAAGCCGTTAGGATCAAACGCCCAACACAGCAGAATGCTCTGCCCAAGCCGCCATTGCTTTTTTAGAGTTATTTCAAGTTGGTCTAGGGCCACCTTTCCTCACCGAGCAATTATTCGATTGTTTTCGCATGCGCAATTAAAGTGCATCTCGAACTTAACCTTCTGCACTGGCATCATACCGACTCGGCAAGCGGAATTCGTCATGGTATCAAGTTTATCGACATCAATACTCAGTGAGTCTAACAAGGCTCAGTCCGTGAGACGTATTTGGGTCGGCATATTGGTCGCCCCATTGATCGCACTCACATCGTGTAGCGGGTTAAAGCAGTATGACATCACACTGAATGAGCGAAGCCTTTACTCACCCAGAAGCCTGTTCGAGGACTACCACATAGCAGACCCCGGGCTTGCATCTTGCGTGGCACAAGCCATTGAGGACGGACTGATCTATACATCGAGCGGACTTGAGGTGCTCAATTGCTCCGATGCGGGTATTCGATCACTGTCGGGTCTTTCCCAGTTTCAGGCACTTCAGCGAATCAAGCTCACGGACAACGAGGTGCGTAATCTTGTGGAAATCACGAGCCTTGAGCGTCTGATCGAACTACAACTCGATAATAATCTCATTGTCGATATCGTCCCTTTAGTGAATCTAACGGCGTTAGAGCAGGTGAACTTAGTGGGCAACGACTCGCTGCAATGCCACAGTCTCGCTCGATTCAATGACCAAGTTCAGGTCATGAAGCCGGAGCATTGCTAATGCTCACCTACTGGATATATCGCGGGATCGCCGCACTACCTCTGCGAGCCTCCTACGGCCTTGCGCGAGTCTTAGCGTGGCTGACAGAGTTTGTCTTTCGGTATCGGATCAGGACAGTCGACAGCAATCTACGTAATGCATTTCCAGACAAACCCGAAGCGTGGTACGCGCAAACACGTCACGCATTTTATCAGCAGTTCGCAGACGTCGCGGTCGAGGCTCTGTACGCCTGGCGCATACCCAAAGAGGAACTTGAGCGCAGAATGACGCTGAAGGGCTGGGAGCCCCTCATGTCGGAAGACGGCACACCGGCCCCCGGAATCATACTTGCCCTGCACCACACCAACTGGGAGTGGCTTACACAACGCGCAAGCTTAGCGGCAAGAGCCCCGTTTGACGGCGTTTATAAACCGTTGCATGACCAAGGTGCTGATCGATTTGCACTGGAGTCACGCGGAAAATTCGGGGGGACGCTAGTGACAATGAAATCCATCGGGAAATACGTCTTAAAAGCACGAAGAACCAATCGAGTATTGGCTCTGCTCGCTGATCAGTCGCCCGGAAAAAAAGAGGTGGCCTATTGGACTGATTTTTTAAACCAACCCACTGCATTCTTCATGGGACCGGCAACGCTTGCTCGTCTTACGCGCTACCCCGTCTATTTCGCGAGGACACGACGGATTTCTCGGGGTCACTATGAGGCAGAGCTTTTAGAGTTGTGTGCAACACCAGGCGCCATGTCAGAGAATGAACTCATCGAACGGTACGCTCAGATGTCCGAAGAGGCGATACGCCTTCAGCCCGAAAGTTATTTATGGTCGAATCGGAGATGGAAACTTAAGCCCCCTCAGGCGACGCGAGAAACATCGTCGGAGGACTCAGATGTCGTCCAACCAAATCCTTGAGTCTGAGTTGCGTATATGATCTTCACGTTCTGTTGCTCAGCCAGTGGCATTAGAAGTTCAGCCACCCGATCAACGGAGTTATTTTGCTCAGAGATATGACCTGCGATCACAACACGCGGCGCCAAATCACCAAGGGCGGTCAGCATGGTGGTCGCTTGTTCATTGTTTAAGTGCCCAAAGTCCCCTGACACTCTGCGCTTTAAGACAGAGGGATAAGGCCCGCGTCGCAACATCTCCAAGTCATGATTAAACTCGAGCAACAGGAGATCACACCCCTTATAAGCCTCTAAGACATGAGGCGAGACCCAACCCAAATCCGTAAGTACACCCACGCAAGACGTACCAAAGTGAAAGCGGTATTGCACCGGCTCCCGCGCATCGTGAGGCACCGTAATCGCGTTGACCTCTACATCGCCAATCGTGAAGCTGGAGTCGCTGTCGATGCGCACGAGCGAACGTACAGCGTCGAGTTTTCCTGACGCCACGGTGCCATGTGTCGCAAATACCTGAGCCCCGGCAGCTTTTGCCACCGCAGCCACGCCTCCGATATGATCTGAGTGCTCGTGCGTCACCAAAATGGCATCAATATCGGAAATATCGACACCCAGCTGTGGCAAACGTACGAGCATCTCCCGAACAGGGAACCCGCAATCGATGAGAATTATGGTCTCATCAGTCGCCACCAGCGTTGCATTGCCCTTGCTGCCTGAGCCAACCGAGGCAAGGCGCAACATTACGTGATATTGCCCTGGAGAAGTGTCAGTAGACCCTGTTGCTCTAACTGTCCGATCGACTGACCTTCAGCTCCTAGAACGTTAATCGTAACCTGCGATACCGTCTGTGTTGTCAGCTGTACCCGGAACTCCTTACCGATCAGAGGGTCATCGTCTTCACTACCGAACATCCAGCCGAACCACCCCGCACCGTCTTCACCCTCTGGGCCCAGATAAGTGACGTAAAACAGTCCAGCACTGCGATTCTTATCATCGAGTCTAAAGCCCGCGTCGGCAAACCCTTTTTCGGTGGCCGCCCAGGCGCGATTGAAGGGAAGCTCAAGCCGCAGGCGTGCACCATCAACAGATTCCTCAAGTGCAATGCGCCCGGCACCGGTCATCGCTTTTTCTGCCATCATGGACACAGGTGCAGACTCCGCACTGTTGGCGATAAATTGAGCAATATTGCGAAGCATGGTTTGCTCAAGGTCGGCGTCGTCCGAGTTTTCTGGCCAGCGACCGATATCAATATCCTTGGCCGTGTTTTGTTGCAGCACATGGAGTTCAGACGTGTTGCGTTGCACACCGGAGTCGACCCTAAATCGGAACCGGGCTTCTAGGCTGCGGTCTTCGAGTAACACAAACCGGGTATCAATCAGTCCGCCCGTCGCATCAACACCCGCGACATCAATGCCGCTGCTTACAAGAAACGCACGCACTTGAGGCCACAGTTGGCCGGGAGGCACATTAACCACGGCCCAACTGTTATTGCCAAGCCGCTGCAAGCGCACCGCATCAAGCTGCGAGCCTGCAGTTAATGGCGCAGGTCGTGGCGCCTGACCGGTAACAGGAATCGTCAGGTTCACTGCAACCTCGGGAATTGGGAATGCTTGTTGAATCGCTTCGGAGTCAAGATCTTCAGGAACCGTCATCGGATCAGCTTCTATCGCTGTTTCATAGTCTCCCGCAAGCTCTGTTTCTGTTTCCCAGGGGATGATACTCCCCGAGTCGGGAAGCAAACTGCAGCCTGCCAGCCAGACCATCAACACAGTCGCTAATGTGATTTTCACTCTACGCATTCTTCAATCGCCTTGGTCAGTTCGCCCCTGTACTGCTCAGACAGCGGCATCAGCGGTAATCTCATAGTAGGATCGATCAGCCCCATGTGGGCCATCGCATATTTGACTGGAATTGGGTTTGACTCAAGAAACAACGTCTTGTGCAGTGGCCGAATCTTGGCATCAACAGCTCGCGCGCCAGCATGATCGCCACACAGAGCCAAACGGCACATTTCTGCCATTTGTGCGGGTGCCACGTTTGCCGTAACCGAAATACAACCCTTTGCGCCCGCCTCCAACAAATCACAGGTCGTGCTGTCGTCGCCTGAGTACACCGCGAACCCCTCGGGCAGTGACTTAATCAGTGATGCTCCACGTGCAACGTCGCCAGTGGCATCCTTTAACCCCACAATATTCTCCACCTGACTTAAGCGCAGCGTTGTCTCAGCCGATAAATTACACCCTGTTCGCGAAGGGACATTGTATAGAATAATAGGCAAGTTAATGGCTTCAGCGACGGACTTGAAGTGCTGGTATAGGCCTTCTTGGGAGGGTTTGTTGTAGTAAGGCGTCACCAACAAAGCGCAGTCGGCACCACCCTCGGCCGCCGCGACCGTCAGCTCAACGGCTTCGAGCGTGGAGTTGGATCCTGTACCGGCCATAATCGGGATTCTACCGCCCGCATGGCTAACACCAAAGCGAATGACCTCTCGGTGTTCTGGGTGGCTTAAGGTCGAACTTTCACCGGTCGTACCCACAAGTCCGATTGCCGCGGTGCCATTCTCAATGTGAAAATCGATGAGTCGTTCAAGCGTTCGCCAATCGACATCACCCGATTCTGTCATCGGTGTTACCAGCGCAACTATGCTTCCGGTTATCATCGGGGTACTCCAGCGATGGGAAAATTCGAGATGAGGATCATCATGGTGCGGCAATTATCCATTTCGAGAGCAGTTTCACAACCTGAATTACTGACGCTCAGGGGCATCAGCTCTCTGTTTATTTTATTTATGGTCGTTTTGACAGCGCCCAGTGCGATGAGTTCCGAATTTGAGGTCCAAATTCAATCACTGACTGCCATCGACCAACAGTATATGGAGGAACAGAGAAAAACCGTTGAAGGACTCGCGAACCGACTGGGCCGACGAGTTTCAGGTATTGCCACGCGCGATCTCGACACGCTGCAAGAAATCATCGACCGTCGCTGGGTGGACGCCAAGGATGTCCAAACGCAACAAGCCTTGGGCATCGTATTTGGAGACTTGCTTGCTGAAGAACTCGACTTTGACTGGGTGATTTACCGAGACAAGAAAGGTCGCTCACGAGCACTGCGCTATCGCGAAGAAAATATTTATGTGTTTCCAATCACCCTGATCTCTCGACGTCTTTCGGCCGGAGCATCGCTGAGTGTCTCATCCTTGTTCGATGAACAACTGCAAAAGCAGCGACCCAAGTTACCCGGTGCTCGCTGGATGCCCAATTAGCTAAGGACTTGAATACTCGTAACTGCGCTCATACGCGATCACACCGTCGAACCACTGTGCTCGGTGGCGCTCGCCGGTTGCGTCTGGATTTGCGTCGTCGTAGCCCGCGTCACCCGGATACAGCATGACCACATTTTTTTGAGCTTGAGCGCAGACTTTTGGGAAAAAATAGGGTGGCACCCTCGACGCAACCGAGTTGAGAATCTGCCTAACAGACGTTGGACGCGCCAAGTCTTGAAGGCTCACAACCGTGGGCGGAGGCAACCGAAGCGTGCCCCGCTCATGCTCCTCAATCGCAATTTGAGGGCTCACCCAGCGTGCCTCAACCATTTCTTCGCCATCGACCATGACTGCTGCATTCTCAGGAAGTCGAGCCACGTAAAACCAGGTTGCAAACCGGCGCGCCATTCCGGCCGGCGTTAGCCAGTGCGAGAAACAAATGAGTTCCGACGTGTTAAGCACAATAGCCGCTTCTTCATGCAACTCTCGTACAGCTGCATTCGCAGCTTGCTCAACCTCCCTGGGCGCAGAGTCACCGGGCTCCACCTTTCCACCGGGGAACATCCAAACATCACCCATATTTTTTGCCTGAGGGTTGCGCCTCAGTAACAGTACTTCTGGTCCGTTGAGCGCGTCGCGAAGCAGTAAAATAGTCCCAGCAACAGTCGCGCCCTCACGATCGTCATTGGGTAGTTCAATGTCAGTAAGCATAGTTACAGGCAAAGCACTGCAGGTAGGTGTGCTTGGGATCTTTAAACTGCGACATCATGACGAACGGCTCATGAATGGGCGCAAGCCAGGCCAGTGCAGTACCCACCCGCGCTGGTAGTGAGACCCCAAAGCTGTCTCCTAACTCCTCAAGTATGAGCTGCTGCGGCGTAATGGGCATGCCGAAACGTTTCGTCTCGTAAGCGTCTAGTTGTGCCAGCGCTGCCGCAGAAGAGATTGCATCATCCAAACCACCCAGCTGATCAACCAGTCCAATCTCTTTAGCGTCTCGTCCGATCCAAACCTTGCCGCCCGCAAGCGCATTCACCTCGGCAAGGCTCATGTCCCTCGACGCAGAAACCAGCGACAAGAAGTCATTGTAAACACCGTTAATAACCGCTTGAAAGATTCGCTCTGAATTCTTATCCAGTCCGCGACTAGGATCAAAACTACCGGCCATTGCAGTTGTGCCCACGCCGTCCACCGTTGCACCCACGTAATCAAAGACACCCTCAATCGTTGGGAAAACTGCGAAAGCGCCAATACTGCCTGTGATAGTCGTTGGCATGGCCCAAATTTCATCAGCCGCAGCGGCGATCCAGTAGCCTCCAGAAGCGGCCGCACCACCCATGGAAACGACAATGGGAAGGCCGTCAGCGGCTATAGAATTGACCTTTGAGCGAATCACTTCGGATGCAAACACGCTGCCACCCCCCGAGTTAATTCTCAAGACAATTGCCGCAGCATCGCCCTCAACGGCGCGCTCCAACTGTTCCACGACCGTGTCACTACCGGCCGAGCCCTGTGAGCTGCTACCCGGTACCAACGTGCCCTCGATAGGCACAACCGCAATCAATGGCATCTCGCTATTAATGGGTTCTCGTATATCAAGCACGTAACGTTTTAGGCTGACAAGTTCCAGTTCACCGTCTGCGTCCATGGCATCGACGATCTCTAAGATACGCGCTTCACGTTCATCACCGTGTAAGAGCGCATCTACGTAGCCCTCAGCCAGAAAGGTCTGCGCTAAATCCCCACCGTGTGACTCAAGTCGACTCGGGAAATCATTCACAAACCGAGTAACGTCACCCAGCTCCTTGCCTCTACCTGCCTCGACAACAGCGGTGTAATCGCCCCAAAGACTGTCCAACCATTTGCTCACGACCGTGCGCTCTTGCGCCGACATATCGTCACGCATAAAAGGCTCGACCGCGGACTTATTATCGCCAGCCCTAAAGACATGAAAGTTCACTTTTACGTTATCCAGGAATTGCTTTAGGTAAGTGCGGTAGACACCAAATCCCATGAGGCTGACACCACCCTCAGGGTGCAAGACAATCTCATCCGCCTGCGAGGCAAGAAGGTACTGAGATTGCGTAAAGTAATCACCAACAGCGACGATAGGCTTACCACTGTCTGAGAACCGGTCTAACGCTTCGATGATCTCCATCGCTTGACTCGTCGAGGGGCCCATTAGGTTTTCAAGATTCAATACGATTGAGGTGATCCGATCATCCTGGGCCGCCGCATCGATACCTTCGATCACAGTCGCAAGCAGAGTCTCGCCTGCGAGATCATTTGCAAACAACGCATCCAGCGGCTCTAGCGGCGCTCTACTCTCAACCAGAGTGCCGCTTGGCGCAATCAGTAGACCAGCTTTTTCGGGCAGCGGTGTAGGCGTTCCCTCAGACACACCGACCGATAAGGCAACAAGGAAAACACCGACAAACACCAGCGGAACCAGAACCGTGATGGCCTTGCTGATACCGGAAAGAATACGCCATATGGCCTTTAACAAATCCATGTCCTAGTCCTTAAAGGGGTTCAACCCACGTTTTTCTCGACCGCGAAATCGAAGGTAGGCGGTACACACGCAAAAGAGCAATACGATAATGATCAAACCACTCACAACAACGATGTTATTGGGGCGAGCGAAAGTGTCTTCAACTGCACTGATGAAATAAAACAGCAGCAGCAAGCAATACCAAATCAGCCAGACAAGGTTATCTTTCGCGACACCTACGAGAAAAACAAGCAACGGCAGCACTGACAGAATCCAAACTGGCCAACGCGCACCGAGTTGTAGCAGCTCAAGTCCACCTTGGAGCACCAAGGCACCACTAAGCGCCCAGAGGGCAACCCACAACCAACGGGTCAAAACTCCCCGTTCCATCATGCTGGCACCTCCATTAACGCAAAGCGCGCGAGTCGTTGTCCCAGCGCCTGGCAAAGCGACGCTTCGTGTTCGGAAAGCTGTCCGTCTAACGCCCCTGCTTGCGCCCAGTGACTAGGGCCATAGGGGGTTCCTCCAGACTGAGTGGCCTGGAGCTCTGGCGCGCTGTAGGGCAAGCCAACATAGACCATTCCATGGTGCAGAAGCGGTAAGGCCATGCTCAACAACGTGCTCTCTTGGCCGCCGTGAAGTGATGCTGTCGACGTAAAAACACCCGCGGGCTTGTCGATCAGCGCACCGCTGATCCACAAAGAAGACGTACTGTCTATGAAGTACTTCAGTGCGGCCGCCATGTTTCCAAAACGGGTTGGACTGCCAAGCGCCAGCGCTGCACATCCACTCAGGTCATCGTGATCGCAATACACAGGGCCCTCATCGGGCACATCAGCAATGACCGGCCGCTCTGTTTCGGCACTAACGGCTGGAACCGTTCTAAGCCTCGCCTCAACACCTTTCACGTGTGACACCCCACGCGCAACCTGACGGGCCATCGCTTCTGTCGAACCATGCCGCGAATAATATAAAATCAACACATAAGGATCGCTCACTGACCACCTCTACACTGCATCATCAAGACCTCATTTTAGCATGCCGACGCAAAGGTTCAGAGCGCGCTATACTCGTTGCGCTCTCAAAGGTGATTCACAATGCGTGCAACGATCCTCATTTTTCTCTGTCTTAGCTGCCTAGGATGCACGTCGGACGCTCCGGTGACACAACCAGACCGCTGGAAGGTCGTGAATTTTTGGGCGATTTGGTGCAAACCCTGTCGCGAAGAAATTCCTGAATTACGCCGTCTTGACGAGCGCGAAGACGTTTCTGTGCTGGGCGTAAACTTTGACGGCAAGCAAGGCGACGATCTTGCCGTCGACGTTGCCAGCCTAGGAATTACCTTTCAAAACATTGAAGACCCCTCGCAAGAACTCGGGTTACGGCGCCCAACCGTGCTGCCCACGACACTCATCATTACGCCCTCAGGAGAGCTCGTTGCGACGTTGGTTGGGCCGCAAACAATCGAATCCCTCGAGGCCGCGATTCACCAACGCGATCCTGCTCGATAGCACCTTTTTTTAGATAAAAAAAACGCCGGCTAAAAAGCCGGCGAATTAAAGGAGCCACTCAAATCGGGAGATGATTACTCATCTGACCCTCAGACGTTTCCCTCGCGCTGCACCCGCCGCAACGCCATCTGCTGGACATAATTTAAGAACACACTGAAACGGAAAAGTTCCAAAAAAAATAAAACTTTTTTTGAATTATTCGCTGACACCCCAGACGGCGGAGCCTGCCTGACCACTTCCCGAAGACACCGTCAGCTCGACCTCCACTAAATCGGGATCGTCAGCCAACCCAACGAGCTCATTGAGCAGTAGGTGCGATAACTCCTCTACCGTGACATTCGCAACCGGCAAAACCCAGGTTTCATCACTACGAAACTTAAGTACTGTCCCGTTAAAGGTGGCGTGTATTTCATCGCCTTCGTGTGCCAGTGTTTGATAAGGCGAAAACTCGGGCAGCAACATGTATTCGTCGTATCGATCGCAAAGCGCTTTGATCCGTTTCTTGTAAACGTTGTAGTCCGCCGAAAACCCATTATTTCCCATTGTTGCGACAATGCGGACCGAGACAAAGTAGTTGTGTCCGTGTAATCGTTCCCGCTCAGTCGCCGAAAAAATGGTGTAGTGAGCGGCGGAAAATTTGTGAGCTTCTTTTTCAATATGAAGCGTAGTCAATCGTGTCAATGAACATTCCTTTTTTTACGCAAAGCGCGGGATCAACAGTCGCATGATGGCAAAAAAGACGCCACAACCCCGAATAAGCAATCCTAGCCGATGATCGTCGCGTAGGATAACCTGCGATTAAACAAGAGGTCTTTAGAAATTCGTATGAACGATACTGCCATCATTACAGGAGCCAGCTCGGGAATAGGGGCTGCCACTGCCGAGCAGTTCGTAGCAAAGGGCTTTTCAGTCATCAATATTGCCAGACGCCCAAGCCCTGTGGCCGGTGTTATTAACATCGCAGCGGACCTCGGCTGTGACGAGGGTGCACTGCAAGCGGCAACCGAATGCAAAGCGCATCTTATGACGGGTAGCGGCCGCATCACCCTTATCCACAACGCATCACTGATGCTTAAAGACACCGCCAATGACTGTGAAACGCAGGCGCTGATGCGTGTAATGGCTGTTAATGTCCTGGCTGTAAACACGCTTAATCGTGAACTCATAGGCTCTATGGCGGCGGGGTCCAGTATTATTTACGTGGGCTCTACGCTGTCAGAAAAAGCGGTCTCCGGCGCCTACAGCTACGTGATCAGTAAGCATGCCCAGCTCGGTCAAATGCGAGCGACGTGTCAAGATTTAAGCGGCTCAGGCATACACACCGCAATGGTTTGTCCTGGATTTACCGACACCGAGATGTTGAAGCAACATCTGGGGGGCGATGTCGACCTGATGCGTGAAATTGGCTCGCAGAACAGTTTTGGCCGACTCGTGAAACCTGAGGAAATTGCTAACGTGGTGGTTTGGGCCCACGAAAGCCCCGTGGTAAATGGCTCAGTTATTCACGCTAACCTGGGACAAAAGGAACATTGAGCACCGTGACGCAAGCCGCACTCACGGAACGCCGCGAGCGTGTTTTTCTGATTCTCGCCGGGGTATTCCTCAGTGCAATGACCCTACTCAACATCATTGGCATCACGAAGTTTATCCAGCTCGGTCCGCTCGCTCTGGCAGTGGGCGTTCTTCCCTACCCTTTAACGTTCCTTTGTACAGATCTGATCTGCGAGCTTTATGGGAAGGCACGCGCAAATTTCCTGGTGACCGTCGGACTTTTTATCAATGCACTTATTTTGCTGGTTATGGCGGCAGGACAATACGCACCCACTGTCGATCCTGCGAATATGCCACCGTGGCAAATTCTCCAACTCGCAGCGCCCGTGGCGCTGCCCACAGGTGAACTGCTTGAAGGTAACGTAGAGCTGTTTTCACTGATGTATGCCATGACCAGCGGTGCGGTAACGGCCTCAATGGTGGCGTACATCACGGCCCAATACTGCGACGTTCAGTTATTCCACTTTTGGAAGCGTGTCACAAAAGGGAAGCATCTCTGGGTCCGCAATAATTTCAGCACCTTGCTCAGCCAACTTGTTGATTCGATCATGGTGGTCACCGTGACGTTCGGAGCCGTATTTTATCGCGGCGAGATGACCCTTGAGACGCTGATGATTTTAGTCGCGAGCAATTACGCGTTTAAAGCCACGGTGGCTCTGCTCGACACCATTCCACTGTATATTTTAGTGGCACAGCTTCGACGTTACTTGCAACTAGCTGAAGATGAGGTTGCCGCAGCTCACTAAGGCCGTGTCAGTAGCCCAGCGTTTTTAGAAACGGGATAGTGGGAGCACGCTTCTCGACCAAACTAGACTCGTCGATCGAGCGAATAATTCGTTCAGCATCCGCAGGTGTTCGTCGAATACGCAGCCCCAAAAACCGAGCCACTTCGGGCGTAAACGACAGCCCACGGGCAAGGGCAAGACGCACAAGCAGCGTCTCAAAATCAGCGTCACTCCAGGCCGGCAACTTAAAGACTGACAGGAGAGAGAGTCGCGATTGCAAATCAGGCAAAAACGAATTCAATCCCAACGGCGTCGTTCGTGCGGACACTAAAAATGGTGTCGAATTTTGCATACAGCGATTAAAACAGTGGAATACACCTTCCTGCCAAATGCGATGCTCACTCAGCAGATGAATATCGTCAATGACCACAAGCGATTCATGCTCTGCCGCCTCAAGAACGGCCGCTGGCGGATATTCAAGGACTGCGTCCATGGGAATATAACGAACAGATTTTGACTGCGCCGCGCAAGACGCCTGAAGCAGGTGACTCTTACCCTCCCCCGAACCGCCCCAAACGAAAACCCCTTGATCGCGCTGGCCGACCACCTGCTGTACCGCACTCTCAAGATGCTCGGTCTCTTGACGAGACACCCAATGCGTCCAGGTTGCATCAGGGTCAATCGAAATGGGTAAGACAAGTTGAGCCGACCGAGCCGTCATAAGTCTGAGTTACTCAGCGTTATACGCGTCGGTTGAGAGGTATACCTCTAAAATTCGTCGTCCAAAGACCAGCAACACAGCTGCAACCGGCAGCGCAATAAGGACGCCAGTGAATCCAGCTAACTGACCTCCCGCCATGAGCGCAAAAATAACAGCCACCGGGTGCAAGCCAATCCGATCGCCGACTAAGACAGGCGTTAAAAGAAAACTCTCGATCAGCTGTCCTATCAAAAATACCAGTGCTACCGCACCTAATGACCATGGATCGATCCCGTATTGAAAGTAGGCGACAACGATCGCACTGCCCACCCCGATTACCGAGCCCGCATAGGGTATTAGACTCGCAACACCGGCGGTCACACCAAGGACCACCGCGTAGTTCAGCCCCACCACCCAGAGGCCGATGCTGTACATGAGCGCCTGAGCACCCATAACCACCAACTGACCGCGAAGAAACGCCTCGAGTACAGTATGCGCCTCAGATACCGATGCTTGAACCGTGGATACCCAAACCCGCGGCACAAGTTTTAAGAGTCCTGCCATCATTAAATCCCAGTCACGCATGAGATAAAATGCAACCACCGGGATAAGTGCCAAATTGAGCAGCAAGGCGATCAACGAAAGACTCGAAGTTGTCACCCGCTGAACCACACCACCAGTCACTTGACCCACCGATTGCCAGTGTTCTGACAGGCTGGTTTGCCAATCGATCGTCGGTAAAGACACCGGGCTGAGACTCAATTGCGTTTGCAGATAGGGCACGGCGATCTGCGAGACCCAAAGGTAGGCATCGGGTATGGCCGCGGCGAGTTGAGAAAGTTGCTGAATCAAGAGCGGTACGACAATGCCCAAAACGACAATGACTAGCGTCATTAACAATGCAAAAACAATGGCCACACCTGACGAGCGAGCATAGCCCCGCGCCTCAAGTCGATCGACGATAGGGTCGCCCAGATAAGCGATGAGTGCGCCGACGATAAACGGCATTAAAATATCGCTTAATTGCACGAAAAAAAACACGGCTATTAGCGTGACAACAAGGACAGGAAGCCAGCGTGAGCGGCTGTTAGCGTCAGACAGTTTGTTCGTCACTGGATCGTCTCCCAAGTCAAATTCAGCTGCTCTCGATTGAGTACTGATTGGACGCGCAAGCCCGATTGATTAGGAATCAGGCGAGCCACTTCTTCCGCGCTAGACACCCCCACCACACGATAAGTGAGCGTATTTTGACCCGTTGATTCAATGCGCAGATCGACCAACTGAGCAAGTTTGGTAAACACAGCGGAAACAGAACGATAGTCGGCAAACGATGCGACACCGTAAACGGTCACAGCGATCGCGCTAGACCTATCGAATTGCTGCAGCGTCACCGCAAGCGAATCACGCATCTTATCCGTCGCAAGATCGACGCCGGCAGCCCATAGAGAGTTGACGTCACTCTGCCTCAGCTGCAGATGGCCCTGATTCTCTGGACCCACGAAATACCAGTCAACAAGACGGCTGCCATCACTCAGCTCGATCCAGCGACCGATCAGTGAGTGCTCGGAGCCATAACGGCGAGATGCGGTGCGAACACGATCAAAATCCCGACTCCAAATCGTCGACACAGGTACTGCTGCTGCATCGGTCAAATCAAGGAGAGGAAATCGCACCTCAAGACCTCTCTCCTCAAATAATGCGAGCGCCGGCGTCAGCAACTCAGCATCGTCAGACCGAGCCGCAAATCGCCTGGAAAACGGCTCATCAAGCGCAATCCAGGCAATCACTGGTGGTCGACGCTGCTCCCAATAAGGTACCGATTCGTCTCTAAACAAGCCGCGAACAAACGCGTCATCAAATTCGAAAAATACAACAAGTGCCTCATCTACATCGCGATAGCTGTAGAGCAGAACATGCTCTTGCGCAGCACGCACAGCCCGCTCAAAGGCGGGTTCGACGATGATCGCTTCATTACCAGAAACTCTCACAAAGAGTCTGCTGAGCCCCAACTGAGCAGCCCTCGTCAACTCGGCATCACTCCGATCAGACACCGTCACGAGCTCAGAGAAAAAGTCCTCTTGCGCCGCGGTACCGCTCAACGGCAATGTAAAACCGCAGACGAGATAAAAAACAAAAAAGATTGTGTGAAAACGTCTCATATTGGCAGTTTACCAGCGAAAGTTCGGTTGGTCGCTTTCCTCTATGTTTTCCAGCGAGTAATCTTCGGACCGTGAAGAGAGGCACGGTATGACAGACAAGCAAAAAACCCAAGGACTGACTTATAAAGATGCGGGCGTCGACATCGACGCCGGCAATGCACTCGTGGACCGTATTAAGCACATTTCAAAAGCAACTCGGCGCCCAGAAGTATTGGGTGGACTGGGTGGGTTTGGCGCGCTCTGCGAAATACCCGAAGGTTACCGGAGTCCAGTTCTGGTTTCTGGTACGGACGGCGTCGGAACCAAACTCCGGCTCGCCATGCAACTGGGTCGGCATAAGACGATTGGCATCGACCTTGTCGCCATGTGCAGTAACGACATTGCTGTTGTGGGTGCTGAACCCCTGCTCTTCCTCGACTATTACGCGACAGGCAAACTCAATATCGACGTTGCCGCCGATGTCATTGAAGGCATAGGAAAAGGTTGTGAGCTCGCCGGAGCTGCTTTGGTCGGTGGCGAGACCGCTGAAATGCCGGGCATGTACGAAGGCGATGATTACGATCTAGCCGGATTTTGTGTGGGTGTCGTCGAGAAAAACAAAATCATTGACGGACACAACGTGGGACCGGGCGATGCCATTATCGGTATTTCCTCTTCAGGACCACATTCCAACGGCTACTCATTAATTCGTAAGATTATTGAGGTGACTCAAGCCGATCTCTCTCAAAGCTGCGGTACAACCACGCTGGCAGATGCCCTGATCGAACCCACGCAGATCTACAATAAACCGCTCTTGGCGCTCCAGCGTGAAATCCGACCTCATGCACTCGCGCACATTCCGAGGATATTGCCTGAGGGTTGCTCAGCTGTATTGGATACCCAATCGTGGACATTGCCCCCCGTTTTTCAGTGGCTGGCCAATGCAGGAGGAGTCTCCGACACCGAAATGTATCGGACCTTTAACTGCGGTGTGGGTATGACCCTCATCGTAGGTGCGAGCAAAGCCGACGCCGCAATGCAACTTCTGACAGAGCGAGGTTTAGATTGCTGGTTGCTTGGGGAAATTAGAGAGGGCAATAGTACGGTGGAGTTCGCTTCTTGAGCGCAGCTTCAAACAGGCGCATTTCCATTCTCATTTCCGGGCGCGGCTCTAATATGGAGGCCTTCCTAGCCGCCCAGCAACAGGGGGCTTTGTCGGGAAACGTGGTTCGCGTCATCAGTAATCGTCCCAGTGCAGTAGGACTCCAAACGGCAAAAGCACACGGCATTCCTACCGCCATCGTTGACCACACGCTATTCGATTCTCGTGAATCGTTTGACGAGGCATTGGCCAGTGTTGTCGCCAAGGATCAACCAGACGCGGTGGTGCTTGCTGGCTTCATGCGTATCCTCACGCCGATTTTTATTAACCGGTTTGCGGGAAAGTTATTGAACATTCACCCCTCATTGTTGCCCAAGTATCCAGGGCTCAATACACACAGGCGCGCCATCGAGAATGGCGATAGTGACGGAGGGGCAACAGTGCACTATGTGACCAATGAACTGGACGGTGGCCCCCCCATACTTCAGGTGCGAGTACCGATTCGTCAAAACGATACCGAAGTCACACTGGCTGCGAGAATTCTCGAGTACGAACACAAAATCTTCCCTAAAGCGGTGAACTGGCACTTGGAAGGCCGCCTTTACCAGCACGCTAAAGGTGCTGTTTTGGATGGCAAAAAATTATCGACTACCGGTGCACGATGGAGCAGTACTGAGTGCGTTTAGGGCTTTATCCTGCGGTCTTTTTTCTGACGCTGATGTGCGCCGGCGCCATCGCTAACGAAGCTCTGAACGGTTTTAGTTCACCCGCATTCCGCCAATTTGAAGCCACGTACAACGCCTCAACCATGGGTATGACGCTGGACCTAAAGCGGTCGCTCACAAAAAAAGAGGATGTCTATACGCTCTCGAGCCGCGGAAAAAATATTCTCATCAATATGAAGGAGTCTGCGGAGTTTCGAATCTCAGAGGGTCGAATTGAGGGCATACGCTTCGATTCAAAGGTAAAATCGCTAAAAACCACAAAGCGCAGCGTTCGATTTAACCGGGCAGAGGGTGTCATCGACAGCATGAAACGCGGCGACTGGACACAGCATCAGTGGGCCCCTCACGTACTGGATCGTTTCTCTCAACAGCAACAGTTGAGACTGACACTGATGTCCTCAGAAAAGCCGCCACAGACGCTCAATTTTACCGTGGTGGATGGCCCGAAAGTCAGCGAGAAGCGCTGGGAGCGCGCCGCAGATGAAATAATTCAAACGCCGATGGGAGCAATCGACACGGTGAAATACCGCGCTGTGCACTCCAACCCCAGCAAACGCACCTCTGAAATTTGGCTGGCGCCCAAGCTCGACTTTCTTATGGTTAAAACCGTCCACGTCGAGCGCTCTTCGACGATTACAGTAGGCCTTAAGGACTTGTCTTGGTTGGACGAGACACCTTCCAACTAGATCGAAAAGAACCCATCGCCATCAGGTTTTAGGCAGTGTGACGCCTGTCTGCCCCTGATACTTACCCCCTCGATCCGCATAGCTGGTCTCACAAACCTCGTCAGACTCGAAAAACAACATTTGCGCCACGCCCTCGTTGGCGTAGATCTTAGCGGGCAGCGTGGTCGTGTTTGAAAACTCGAGCGTCACATGCCCTTCCCACTCGGGCTCAAGCGGCGTCACGTTAACGATAATGCCGCAGCGCGCATACGTCGATTTCCCAAGACAAATGGTTAACACATTTCTTGGGATTCGGAAGTACTCGACGGTACGCGCCAACGCAAATGAATTCGGTGGAATGACACAAACGTCACTCTCAACATCGACGAACGAGCCGCTGTCGAACCTCTTAGGGTCAACCGTCGCTGAGTTGATATTGGTGAACACCTTGAATTCGCGCGAACACCGCACGTCGTATCCATAGCTGGAGGTCCCGTAAGAGATCAATCTTTCACCGTCCTTGTCACGTACCTGGCCCGCTTCAAAAGGCTCTATCATCTTATGCTGGTCCGCCATGCGACGAATCCAAAGGTCTGACTTGATACTCACATTAACTCCTAAGTCTTTATGGGGTGGCCCTTACTCGGCCATACTAATCGTTGGGGCACTCGGCGTCTGCGCTTCGGTCAACGTTTTCATGAGCGTCTCAGCCGCTTTTTGGTATACACCTGCAACCGCTCCGTCTGTGTCTGCGAGGACAATCGGCAAACCGGCGTCACTTGTCTCCCGAATTTGCCGAGACAGTGGAATATCCGCGATCACCTGGGCGTTATATTCTTTAGCGAGACTGTCACCACCCTCGCTACCAAAAACAGGATCTTCGTGCCCACAATGTGAACACACGTGGGTCGCCATATTTTGCACCATACCTAAGATAGGCACTGATACCTTTTGAAACATCTCGATCGCTCGCCGCGCGTCAATGAGTGCAATATCTTGTGGTGTCGTGACAACAACGGCGCCCGATAAGCGAGTGCGCTGAGACAAGGTCAACTGAATATCGCCCGTGCCAGGCGGCATATCGACCAGCAGAATATCTAATTCTCCCCAGCGCGTAGACTCGATCATTTGTTGCAGTGCACCACTTGCCATTGGACCGCGCCAGACCATGGGTGTTTTTTCGCGGGTCAAAAATGCCATCGACATGGCGCTGATACCGTGAGCCTCAATGGGCACAAAGATTTTCTCGTCGACCACCTCTGGCATCACGCCGTCTTTGATCCCGAGAAGACGCGCTTGACTCGGCCCATAAATATCCGCATCCAGAAGACCCACGCGATACCCTAATTGCGCTGCTGCAACCGCCAGGTTAAGGGACACCGTCGATTTGCCCACGCCTCCCTTACCCGACGCCACAGCCACCACATGTTTCACGTTACCAACGCCTTGTGTCACAGCGATACCCTCAAAAACCGCGAGTATATCGCAGCGCGGCTCCAGTCGGCGATATCGAACGGGTTGTGAACAATTGACAAGCGCTGTTCCGGAAAGTCTCACAAGGCTACAATGACGCCCGTTTTTTTATACGAGCTCGCAGTCTATGTCGTCGCGCAACATTCTGGTCACCTCTGCCTTGCCCTACGCCAATGCACCGCTTCACTTAGGCCATATGCTCGAGCAGGTACAAACCGACATCTGGGTGCGTTTTCAGCGTTCGCGAGGGCACCACTGCCGCTATGTCTGTGCCGATGACGCGCACGGTACCGCCATCATGCTGTCTGCGGAGCACCAAGGTGTAACCCCTGAGGCGCACATCGCGAGCATTAAAGCCCTTCACGAGGCGGACTCCGCAGGCTTTAGCATTTCATTCGACAACTACCACTCGACACACTCAGCCGAAAATAAAGCGTGGTCAGAGACAATCTTCAAACGACTCGATGCGAATAACGACATTACGAGTCGCAGCGTGGTGCAAGCCTACGACCCCGAAAAAGGGCTCTTTCTAGCAGATCGCTTCATTAAGGGGACGTGCCCGCGTTGTAAAGCGCCCGATCAATATGGGGACAACTGCGAAGTCTGTGGCGCGACTTACTCCCCTACTGATGTCATTGACCCCGTATCGGCCCTGTCGGGTGCCACACCCATTGAAAAATCATCGGAACATCTCTTTTTTCAGCTCAGTCACTTTCAGTCATTGTTGAGCGACTGGATCAGTTCAGACTCACTGCAAACACCCATTGCGAATAAGCTGCGAGAGTGGGTCGATGCAGGTCTGCAGGACTGGGATATTTCACGGGACGCCCCTTACTTTGGATTTGAAATACCAGGCCACCCCAGCAAGTATTTTTACGTGTGGCTGGATGCGCCGATCGGTTACATTGCGAGCCATCAAAATTTGTGTGAACGCACGGGTGATGACTTTGATTCTTACTGGCAACCCGGACATGACACCGAGCTCTATCACTTCATCGGCAAAGACATCATTAATTTTCACGGCTTATTTTGGCCGGCGATGCTCGCAAGCGCGGGTCTTCGGCAACCCACTGCCATTTTTGCTCACGGTTTTTTAACCGTAGACGGCACGAAAATGTCCAAGAGTCGCGGCACCTTTATCATGGCCTCAACGTACCTGGAGCACCTTGATCCTGAATACCTTCGATACTACTTTGCAGCCAAGCTGGGTCCGCATGTTGATGACATGGACCTGAACCTCGAGGACTTTGTTCAACGTGTGAATTCAGACCTGGTGGGAAAGGTCGTCAATATCGCAAGTCGCTGTGCTGGATTTCTTCGCAAGCGATTCGACAACCAACTCAGTACCCAATGCACAGAACCTGAGCTTATGGACGAGCTCATTATAGCCGGTGACTCGATCGCCGAGCTTTATGAGACCCGAGACTTTCAGCGTGCGATGCGAGAAATCATTGCGCTCGCAGATCGAGCAAACCAGTACATCGACGACAAAAAACCGTGGGTTCTGGCGAAAGAGGAAGGCCGAGAGCAAGACGTCCAAGACGCCTGCTCGGTCGGCATCAACTGTTTTCGCGTCCTGATGACCTATTTAAAACCAGTGCTACCGCAAATGGCCCAGAAAAGTGAGTTATTTTTGGGGCTGTCATTGGACTGGACGGCGCTCAACGCACCTTTGCAAGGTCACGTCATAAACGATTTCTCACCCCTCATTCAACGCGTCGATCCCGATGCTGTGAACGCGATGGTTGAAGGCAGTAAGCGTTAAGCCTAGGTTTTGTAGCGCTAATCTGACGAACTACTATTAGATTGCCCACAGATTCCTTACTATGAGGTGTCAGGATACAACACAGGCGCTAGAGCCAGCTGGAGCAACATGCTAGGGGACTTCGCGGTACTGCTAATCGCGGCAGTATTGGTCAATAATTTCGTACTGGTTCAGTTTCTGGGGCTGTGCCCCTTTATGGGTGTGTCAAACAAGTTAGAGACCGCGATTGGCATGTCCGCGGCGACAACGTTTGTCCTCACATTGGCCTCGGTGTGCAGCTATCTGACCTACCGGTACCTGCTTGAACCTCTGGACCTGACCTACCTCAGAACGCTGTCCTTCATTTTGGTCATCGCGGTCGTTGTTCAATTCACAGAGATGGTGGTGCGTAAAACAAGTCCGCTCTTGCACCGGGTTTTAGGCGTCTACCTTCCACTCATTACGACCAATTGTGCGGTATTGGGCGTTGCCTTGCTGAATATTAATCAAGCCCATAACTTCATGGAAAGCTTGATTTACGGACTCGGTGCCGCACTGGGCTTTTCGCTCGTACTGGTGCTCTTTGCTGCTATGCGAGAGCGCTTAGTGGTCGCCGATGTGCCGGAGCCGTTTCAAGGCGCCGCCATTGGCATGATCACCGCAGGACTCGCGTCGCTCGCCTTCATGGGTTTCGCAGGTTTAGTCTGATGCTTGAGTCGCTGAGCGCCCAGCCCATTTTGCTTGCACTGGTTGCCCTCGTCGGGATGGCGCTTCTGTTTGGTGCGCTGCTGGGGTTCGCCGCGGTGAGGTTTGAAGTTGAGGGCAATCCATTGTCCGATCAAATCAACGGGATCCTACCCCAAACCCAGTGCGGTCAGTGTGGTTACCCAGGGTGTCGTCCGTACGCCGAGGCCATCGCAGAAGGTGACTCAATTAATAAATGCCCGCCCGGTGGTGAGGACACCATTCACGCCCTTGCGGATTTACTCGACGTTGAACCCGAACCCCTTGACTCTGAGCATGGTATTGAGGCGGAACCCACCGTGGCGTATATCCGCGAAGCGGAATGTATCGGGTGCACGAAGTGTATTCAGGCCTGCCCTGTCGACGCCATTTTAGGGGCTGCAAAGTTGATGCACACCGTCATCGTCGACGAGTGTACCGGCTGCGATTTGTGTGTCGAACCTTGCCCGGTTGACTGCATCGACATGATTCCCAGGAAAGGCGGCATCCAGCACTGGTTCTGGCCGCTGCCCAATGAAGTGAGATCAGACGATATTATTGTGACCGATAGTGAATCTGAGCAGGTCGCGGCATGAGACAGATTTTTGATATTCATGGCGGTATTCACCCACCAGAACGTAAGCAGCTCTCTGATCCAGGCTTTGTCATGGAGTGCCCGCCACCCAGCAAGCTGGTTCTGCCTGTCACACAGCATATCGGTGCACCCGCACGCCCTATTGTCGAGGTCGGCGAAACCGTGCTGGGTGGCCAAATGATTGCCGAAGCACAGGGACCGGTGAGCGTACCAGTCCATTCGCCCAGCTCTGGCACGGTGACGGCAATTGAATCACGGGCCGTCCCACACGCATCAGGCATGACCGACACGTGTATTGAAATCACACTCGACGGACGATGCGACTGGATCACGTGTCAGGGCGTCACCGACTGGCGGGCGGAGTCTAAGGCAGCACTCCTGGATCGAGTTCGTCTCGCAGGTGTTGCCGGCCTCGGAGGCGCGGGTTTCCCAACAGCTATAAAACTCGCATCAGACCGAGCCATTGGAATACACACACTGGTCATTAACGGAACCGAGTGCGAGCCCTACATCACGGCAGACGATACGGTGATGCAGTGCTTTGCGCATGAAGTGGTCGAAGGCGCAGAAATTTTGGCTCACATGGTCGGTGCTGAAACAATTTTACTGGCGGTAGAAGACAATAAGCACGAGGCGGCCGAGGCCATGAAAGAGGCGTCGGCTCATCTGGCATCCGCTGAGGTTGTTACCTTCCCCACAAAGTACCCCTCTGGCGGCGAAAAACAGCTCATTGAGCTACTGCTCAATGTGCAGGTTCCATCGGGCGGCATTCCAGCAGATATCGGCGTCTTGTGTCAAAATCCGAGTACTGCGATGGCCGTGCGTGCCGCCTTGATTGACGGAAAGCCACTGACGGACCGCATTACCACATTAACTGGAATGGCGCTGGGCAAGCCCGGCAATCGTCGCGTCATGCTCGGAACACCCATAAGTGAGCTCTTAGCCCACGGGGACTTCAACAAGAAGACCTCAGACCGCGTCATTCACGGTGGTCCCATGATGGGGTTTTCAGTGACCGACCTCGACATGCCTGTCGTCAAGATCACCAACTGCGTGCTGGCGCCCACACGAAGTGAGATCCCACCGCCACAACCCCAACAGGCCTGTATTCGATGCGGTCTGTGCGCAGAAGTCTGCCCGGCGTCATTGTTGCCGCAACAACTTTATTGGTTCGCGCGCGCCAAAGACCAAGAACAGCTTGAGCGGCACAACCTCATGGACTGTATCGAATGCGGTGCGTGTGCATACGTTTGCCCGAGCCACATTCCGCTTGTTCAATACTACCGTTCGGCAAAGGGCTCGATGCGCGAGGCGTCAAAAGAGAAAGTGAGATCAGACAACTCGCGGGCCCGATTTGAGGCCCGTCAAGAACGGCTTGAACGAGAAACTACTGCGCGCGACGCCAAACGAGCAGCGCGCAAAGCCGCGGCAGAGGCACGGCTGGAAGCTGGAGATGACCCCGTACAGGCGGCCATCGAGCGAGCGAAAGCGAAAAAGGCGCAACAGGAGGGCGAGCAATGAGTTTATTGCATGTGTCCTCACCACACATTCACAAGCCCTTCTCCTCTGTTGAGCAGGTCATGAAGCAGGTCCTGCTGGCAACCATTCCAGGCGTTTTGGTCATGACGTGGTTTTTTGGACCGGGAACGTTAGTGAACATTATTTTTGGCTCAGCACTCGCACTTGGCTTTGAGGCTTGGGCACTTTGGTTGCGCGGTAAGGATTTTAAGTCGCCGCTCAAAGATCACAGCGTGATCGTAACGGCCACACTGCTGTGCATTGCACTACCGCCCTATGCGCCGTGGTGGCTCATTGCCGTCGGAGTCGGCGTGTCAGTGCTAATGGGCAAGCACGTGTTTGGTGGATTGGGCTACAACCCCTTTAATCCCGCCATGGTCGGCTACGTGGTCTTGCTGGTCTCCTTCCCTCTTCAGATGAGCTCTTGGACTGAACCACGTGGCGTCGGCGACGTACCCGGGATGACCGATGCCTTTGTGGCATTGTTTGCAGCGTCAAACTACGACGGTGTGTCAGCGGCAACGCCGCTCGACCTCTTTCGGCAAAACTCTGGGATGTTGTTTGACGGACTTATGACATCAAAGGCTGAAATGGCAGGCGTCATCGCTGGCCGTGGCTGGGATATGATTAATCTTGCATTTCTTGCCGGCGGTCTCTGGCTATTACGGCAGCGTATTTTTACGTGGCACGCACCCGTAGGCATGCTCGCTGCTCTCAGCGTGTGCGCGTTAATCGGATTCGACGAGGGCAGCTCTACAGGTGGAGGGTCGGTTCTTTTTCACTTGTTCAGCGGCGCCACCATGTTCGGTGCCTTTTTCATTATTACGGACCCGGTGAGTTCCGCCGTCTCCAACAAAGGACGACTTATCTTCGGAGCGCTCGTCGGCGTCCTGGTTTATCTGATACGGGTCCACGGCAACTACCCCGACGCCCTCGCGTTTGGCGTACTGCTTATGAATTTCGCCGCGCCCTTGATCGATCAGTACACTCAGCCAGCCGTTTACGGCACAAAGAAAATTGAGGTGGACGAGTGAGGACTTTAATTTCAAGTGCGATCGGCGCTGCCTTGTTGGCCGCATTCGCGGCGCTTGGGTCAGGTCTCATTAGTGGTGTTTATGAACAAACTAAGGCCCCGATTGCGGCGGCCGAACGCGCAGCTGAAGCCAAGCAGCTGCTCGAAATATTTCCTGATACATCGCACGACAACCAGTTAATTGACGACACGATTATGCTCAATGCAAATGATCCTTTATTGGGTCTTCGCGCACCCGGCATCGGCTATCGCGCGCGCGTGGGGTCTCAGGTGGCAGGGGTCATCCTCCCCGCGACCGCTCGCGACGGTTACAGCGGTGATATTCGTTTACTGGTCGGTATCGATCGAACAGGTGCAGTGGCCGGTGTTCGCGTGTTGAGCCATCGAGAAACACCCGGACTTGGAGACAAGATAGACCTCAAAAAGTCTCCCTGGATTTTGTCCTTTGACCGTAAAACGCTGTCTAATCCTGGCATTCAGGGCTGGGCGGTCACGAAAGATGGCGGCGATTTTGATGCCTTTACAGGGGCAACTGTAACACCGCGCGCTGTCGTTGGCGCAGTTAAGAGCGCCATCGAATACAGCCAAAATAATCGCAGTACGCTGTTTGAAATGCCTGAGGCGGATGAATCATGAGCACCCCCACTTACGCGCAGATCGCCGGGAATGGGTTGTGGAAAAACAACCCAGCATTGGTTCAACTATTAGGCCTGTGTCCTTTGCTTGCCGTCACCGCAAGCGTCGTTAATGCACTGGGGCTCGCCGTCGCCACGTTGTTCGTACTCGTCATTTCAAACCTTTGTGTTTCGTTGATTCGCAACGTTGTCACCGATTCGATTCGCTTGCCGGCCTTCGTACTGATTATTGCCGCCGCGGTCACCGGTACTGAATTGCTCATGCAAGCCTATGCCTACGAGCTTTATCAAATACTCGGCATATTCCTCCCCTTAATCACCACGAACTGTGTCATTTTGGGCCGCGCAGACGCATTTGCGGCAAAAAATCGGGTGCTACCAGCGGTGGCTGACGGTGTCATGATGGGATTCGGCTTTGGACTTGTTCTCGTTGTCCTCGGCGCCATAAGGGAGCTTTTAGGGACAGGGGCGTTATTTGCCAACATGGACTTGCTACTGGGTCCTGCGGCGCAGTCGTGGACCTTGGTGATCGCGCAAGACTACCCAGGACTTTTGCTCGCCATTCTTCCGCCGGGCGCGTTCATTATTACCGGGCTGTTAATTGCGGGGAAAAATGTGATCGATGCGAGGATCGAAAGAGCCAACACACGGTCTGTGCACATCGAAACAGGCAGTAAGCGCGTGCGAGTAACTGGAGAGATCGCTTAGGTGGCTTGAGAATCTCCCACGACGAGGGTTCCCAAAAGCTCGTCTACCGAGGCATCATCAAGGCCTTGATCCTCGAGCTCGCAGACGTAAGACATGTAAAGCAACACACTTTCAGACCCGACGTACCATTCACGAATAGCAGCACCGTCCTCGGTATAAGTCCCAGTCACACCCGAAAACGCGCCGAGCCTGACCTCCCCCCATGTTGAAATCTCAGGTGACTCCTCCCTCGCCATTGCACTGACTTCACCGCTGTCGATCTTTCCTGACTGCTTGTGAAGCGTTGTCACTTGGATCTCACCAACATCGTCCTGATCCAGGATTCGAATCACGTCGTCGTCGTTTTCAGCGTGCCACTCCGCGGGGAGCATCATGCACCAATGGTCCGTTTCTAAAATTTTCACCCTGACACTACTCCACGCCTAATTCGAGACGCATGATCACTGCGTCTTCGCGACCCGACAACACCTGATAATAGTTGTGCCGCACGCCTACGTTTAAAAATCCCATTTTTTCATACATCGCCACTGCGGGGGAATTTGTTCGTCGTACGTCTAAAAATACCGACCGCGCGTTCAACGCAGCAAGGGACTCCCACAATAAGCGCTCTCCGAGACCTTGGCGCCTGTGCGTTTGTGCCACCCGAATATCGATAACCTCGACCTCATCTAACGCCAAAGAAAACCATGCGACTGCGAGCGCTGCACCTTCCTCAGCAATAAACCACGCATACCCATGGGGTCGCCGCAAAAGCTCAGCGAGAAACGTCAGCGAAGGACCCGTTCCCTTACTATATAACGCCTCAAGACGATACAGATCCGAAGCCGTTAATACCTGTGCTTGAGCGCTACTCGCCGGCGTCAAGAGCTTTAAGCGGCTTGAGCGACTGCCACGCCGCTTGTTTGTGCGTCGCATCCACGAGCATGGCCATTGTTGACGGAATACTGACCGCAGACTGCGCTATTCGATCAGGCAAAAACTGACAATCACCCATGGCGACCACGCGCCGCGCATCGACTTCACGTGCCATTCGCTGAATCAACCCCTGCAAGGCCTGCTTGGCGGACTCGGCATCGCTGCCCAGGGCACTGTTACCCCGTAAAGGCCAGTCAAACTGCTGCTGCGTCATTTCAAACCCGGCGCCCGAGACGGCGCATGCCATCGAATTGATCAGTCCCAGTTGGTCCTGTCGAATCAAGCCATCAGGTAATTGCTCAAGCCAGAGAAATTGGCCAGCAGATACAATCAGCATCGAAAATTGAACCGCGTCTCCAGTCGACTTGACGACTCTCGACTCAGGCGCTGCGCGAGACTTCACGCGTTGCGATGACACATTGGAGGGCGTCTTTGAACGCGGTGCATCCATCGGTTGCGTCACTGCGGGCGCGGGCGCCGGTGATAAGCTCTGTCTCTGCGCCGGCGCTGCACCGGGCAAATCATAGCGCGAGACATAGGACACAATACCCATCGCTTTCAGCGCCTGACGGCGCGCCATTTCGGCGGCAACAGCTTCGGGGTCTGCGGTGGTGACATCGACAAGATCAGGCATACCTAAAGTGTCTCACGGTCGCCGCTGTTGTGACAGGCCCGGGAGCAGACGATCGTGCGACTGTGCGTTATCCTCTGTACTCAGTAAGTTGTAAACAAGGACCCAGACCATGACGCTTATACCGGCGGACCAGCACTTTGCGGTCATAACCGCTATTTTGGCCCTGTGTGCCCTCGCCTTCGCCTCTGAGCGAACAGTCATCGGTCAAAAAGTCACGGGCACCGTGGTGGTCATACTGCTCGCTATTGCAGCGGCTAACCTAGGCATTATTCCGCACTCGGCACCCGCCTATGGGTTTATCTTCAGTTACGTTGTGCCGTTACTGATTCCTCTGTTTTTGTTCCAAGCCGATGTAAGACGTTTGGCGCGTGAAGCCTCACGAACCTCTCTCGCGTTCCTAGTCGCTGCGTTAGGCACTGTCGCAGGGGTCATTGTGGCCGCGCTGCTGCTTGACCTGAGTCAGCTGGGAGCCGCTTCGGCTTTGGCAGTGGAGCGACGCGAAGCCGGGGTTGTGGGACTTTTTGCATCGACCTATATCGGTGGATCTGTGAACTACGCAGCGCTCGGCGAAATCACCGGATTGAGCACCGATGCTTCCTTTTTTTCGGCCGCTACCGCGGCTGATAATTTATTTTCAGCCGTATTCTTAAGTGTCATTGCCCTCGTTCCTGGCGCGCACTGGATTGCGCGACATTTTGTGGAGCACACGGCGAGTGAGGCGGTTCAAGTCACCGAAACAGTCGTCACCCCAGCCAGTATTAGTTACGCCTTAGCCGCTGCGGCAGGCATCGTCGCTATTACCGATTTATTGTGTTGGTGGCTGGAAATACCCAGCTGGCGTTATGCTGTAATGACGCTGATCTCCGTGGGGCTTGCAACCGCAGTGCCCCAAATTCGCGACTGGTTTTCAGGGGCCTTTGAGGTCGGTGTCGCGCTCTCCTTCCCGTTTTTCGCCGCAATAGCGGCCGGTGCGGATATTCGAGCGATGATCAGTGTTGCGCCACTTTTGATCATTTTAGTCGCCATTCTTTTAAGCGTTCACCTCACCGTACTTTTAGTGGTGGGTAGAAAGCTCGGCTTAACCATTCCAGAGTTACTGACCGCAAGTAATGCCGCAATCTTGGGCGCAACGACCGCGCCGGCAATGGCGGCAGCAAAGGGGTGGCACGATCAGGTCACCCCAGGCGTACTGGTTGGCGTACTGGGCTATGCCTTGGGCACCTTTATTGGTACTGCATTATTCCAGCTGTGGTAAAAGCTACTGGATACTGCGCTCTCAAGCCCCTAAACTTTGACTGGTCTTAAGTTCGCACAACAACGTATCACTCAAGCAACAGGCGCTTGGTAGACTTAAAATACATGACTAACACCCCGGCCATAAACGATCCTAGTTACCTTCCCGAACTCGACCCCATGCTTGAGTACTACATCGTCGAGGAGCCTAAGTTCACGTTCGAGTCGCCCGAAGACGGTCCATTGACGCGCGCGGTGGTTCGCTCGCTTGAGGGATTTCTCGGGCGTCACAAGATGGAGCGCCATTATCAAGGGCTGAAGGCGAAGGACGTCGATTCGAAAACGTTCTTTCGCGACGCATTCAAACTCAGCAACATTACCCTTGACGGTGACCTAAGCCCGTTACTGGAAATACCCAAGGGTCGTCCTGTACTGTTTATTGCCAATCACCCCTTTGGCGTCATCGACGGTCTTATTCTGTGCAATATGGCGCTGGATTACGCGGACGACTTTCAAGTCGTCATCAATTCACTCCTCTGCCAAGATAGAGATCTCGTTCCACACTTTTTACCCATCGACTTCTCCGAAACGAAAGAAGCAGCAAAGCGTAACGTGAGATCAAAGCAGTTGGCAGGCAAGGCCCTTTCGAACGGTGTTCCCTTGATTTTGTTTCCCTCGGGCATGGTCTCCACCGCCGATGCGCCGGGATTTGGCGACGTCGTTGACGCGCCATGGACGACCTTCATCGCGAAACTTGTCATGCAGTATCAACCGACCGTGGTGCCCGTTTTTTTCCACGGACAAAATACGCGTCTTTTTCACGTGGCATCTAACATCGCTGAACCCTTTCGAATGGCGATGCATATGCGTGAGGCGCTCAAACGCTTTGGCCAAAAGGTCTCGCTTGACGTGGGCGCCCATCACTCACCCGAGGACTACAACCACATTACAAGTCGCCAAGAGATGACAGAGCACTTTTATAAGATCGTCCAGGACACACAGCGTCCACGCTAGCGCCTTGTGCGGTTAAATTAAGACCAGAAGTGCAATGGCGCCGAGCCACAAGAGAAAGCTTCTCTCTAAGAGACTGAGCACTCGGTCTAAGCGACTGTGCACTCTCACCTCAGAGTCTTGTGTACCCTCTAACGGAACCGCTTCACAGGCGTCGATAAAAAACTCGCCCGTGTCGACCTCAAAACTGAGCCCCTTATCGGCAAGATGAGCAATGGTTTTATCGAAGTCGCCAAAAACTGAGAAGCTCAACACCATCAGCCGGGACGGCAACCATTCGATCACACGCATCACTGCGTTACCCAGCGGAGTTTTAGTCTCCTGCGACAGATGGGCTAGTCGGTAGGCCACTGCGCCAACCGGGCCCAGCAAAAGAAAATACAGAGCGGGACCAAACCAACGCTGGAGCGCCAGCAGGCTGAAAAATGAGGTCGCAACGTCGGCAAACTCGTCGGCATCTTCCGCCGAACTGTCTCCTCCTGCCGCCTCGATCACCATCGCCGCCCCTTCATTGTCGGCAGCACGGGCACGCGCCAAAAATCGCTGTGTAATGGTGGGGTAGTCCTCACGACCAAAGGCAAAGAACAACGCCGCGGTTCCCAACAGCAGCATCGCGGCACCACCAAGGAGGCGTTCGGCGACAATGTAAATCAGGGCGAAGGTTGACGCCGGTGCAACCACCAATATAAGGGCAGCCTTTGTCGACGCGCCCTCTTCATCATCGTCAAGTTGCGATCGGAACACGGCCAGAAAATCGATCGAATGGAGTGGACCGCCAGGACCCAGTAACCAGTACAGTCCCGTCGCTGCGATAAATGATAAAAACACCAGATAACTCAAGGCAAGCCTCCCTCAGACTTCCGCTAGCTTCGCGGCAACGCGTCCAGACCCAGTGTTTTTTGGATACGTTGCCAATCGAAGCTGTCTCCCGGATCTGTTTTTCGCCCCGGGGCAATATCACTGTGCCCCACAATAGCATCCCTCGACATCTCAGAGTGCGCGTCGCGGCACTTTAAGATGATTTCCTCGAGCCTTTCGTACTGCTCATCGGTGTAAAGATGGGTATCGGTGCCTTCAAGTTCAATGCCAATACTAAAATCATTACACCGCTCACGCCCGCGCCACAGTGAGACACCCGCGTGCCACGCCGCCTTTTGGGTGGAAACAAACTGAGTCACATCGCCCGTCCGTTTGATTAAAAAGTGAGCCGACACCTCAAGATCAGCAATAGCTTCGAAGTAGGGGTGCTCCTGGGCATTCAATGTATTGGTGAAGAGCTGTTCGATGTAAGGCCCACCAAACTCATCGGGCGGCAACGATATATTGTGCAAAACGATCAAGTCGACAGAAGCGCCCTCAGGTCGCTCCCCCCAATTTGACGAGGGGACCTGCGTGCACCCTTGCAGCCACCCCGACACTATCTGCCCGTATTTATTGTCGATCACGTGAAAAACACCACTCAGCCTGTGTTTCAATGTCGCATCATATCAGGGACCGGGCTCAGGACATCGACACGTGCTAGACCAAAGCGACATTGAACCAATTGTAAAACTGGCCTTAGACGAGGACATTGGCACCGGGGACATTACCGCAGGACTGGTGAACCCCAGTGAAACAGCCACGGCAACTGTGATCACACGTGAGACGGGAGTGATTTGCGGGACCCAATTTGTGGATGCGGTTTTTCACGCCGTCGATCCGTCGCTTTGTGTGACGTGGTCCAAGTGCGACGGTGACCAGCTGCTGACTAATGACACACTGTTCACTGTTTCAGGGAGCTCGCGGAGCATATTGACCGGTGAACGCACCGCACTGAACTTCCTTCAAATGCTGTCGGGTACCGCGAGTTATAGCGCTCGTCTGGCGCAACTGGTAGACGGTACCGGTACAAAACTCTTGGACACTCGCAAGACTATTCCGGGGTTTCGTTTAGCGCAAAAATACGCGGTCACCTGTGGTGGGTGTTACAACCATCGAATGGGCTTATTTGACGCGTTTCTCATCAAAGAAAATCACATCGCTGCTTGCGGTGGCATTCAACAAGCCATCAGCACAGCACAGGCGCAGGCTCCCGGAAAACCTGTTGAAATCGAAGTTGAAAATCTCGACGAACTTCGTGCGGCACTCGATGCAGGCGCCGATCGCGTCATGCTCGACAACTTCTCGCTGAGCAATTTACGCCAAGCGGTCGCCCTTAATGCCGGTCGTTCTGAATTAGAAGCCTCAGGCAATGTGACGCAAGAGACCTTGCTCAGCATTGCGCAGACCGGGGTCGACTTTATTTCCATTGGCGCACTGACAAAAGCCGTCCAGCCCCTGGACCTGTCGATGCGGATCTCATAAAAGAGGTTTAGTCGGCGGTGTCGGTGTTAAACGGACGCTCTGACACCAATACGCCGTTCGCATCGCCGGCAAGATAGTCGCCCTCGTTGACCCTAATACCGCCAATTTGTAGTGTCACACCGCGGGCGCCCTGCCCGAGTTTTTCGGTTTTTACCGGCGAAGTTCCAAGCGCCATGACGCAAAAATCGAAGGTGTCTATCAGCTCAACATCGCGAGCCGCACCCACAATGACCATCCCTTGCCACCCGTTCTCCATGGCCAATTGTGCAACTTTATCGCCCGTCAGGGCCTTGGCCAATGAACCACCACCGTCCACCAAGAGCACTCGACCATCACCCGGCTCAGCCACGGCCTCCTTGACCCGGGAATTGTCTTCAAAGCAGGCAATCGTTGCGACAGCACCGCACAAGTTACTGCGTTTCCCAAACACTCGAAATTGACACGGTAAAGCCTGTGCTTCTGGGTTGAGATCCGACAGATCCGGCGTGCTCAGCATCGAGTACTTGGCCTTAGAGCCAGTCAGCCGCGTAGTCGTCGAGCTGACTTAACGGCGAGAGAATCGCGTCGGCGTGGGCACTTCCACGTGGCATCAAGCGGTGTAAATAGAACTCAGTCGTCGCAATTTTTCGTTGGCAAAACAACGTCTTCTCATCGCGCGACAGGAGATCAATCGCAACCAGTGAGCTGGCCGCCAGGTGCCAACCACCAAACAAGTAGCCCGTCTGCATCATGTAGTCAAAAGACACACTCATCGCGGCCGATTTATCGACCTTGAACAACTCAAGAATCGTCTGTGACGACGTGACATGAGTCGCTAACGCGTCACTCAGCGCACGCCCCATGGCCGCTAAACGGTCGTCACCCGACCCCGCTAAGGCGTCAGCAACCTGCCGAATTTCATCGTGCACCAACTCCATCGTGGCACCACCGTCGCGCGCAAGCTTACGACCCACCAGATCCGCTGCCTGGATGCCGTTAGTGCCTTCATAAATCGATGTAATGCGAACGTCACGGAAAAACTGTGCTGCCCCCGTCTCTTCGACGTAGCCCATGCCCCCATGAATTTGAACACCCACGGAGGTCACCTCTTGCCCCACTTCCGTCATCCAGCCCTTGATGACCGGAATCATTAAGTCGAGTCGAGCTTTCCACGCCCCCCGCTCTTGCGCTGGCGCACCGTGAGAAAGGTCCATGGTCAGCGACTCAGTGTAGGCCAAGGCACGCATCGCTTCGTTGAGCGCACGCATGCTCATCAGCATCCGCTTAACATCCGCGTGTTCGATAATGGCCACGCCACCTTGAACACGCTCTCGCGCATAGGCAACCGCCTTTTGATACGCGCCTTCAGATGCGCCCAGGCCCTGCAATCCAACCTTGAGCCGCGCCTCGTTCATCATGGTGAACATGCAGGCGAGTCCATTGTTTTCCTGCCCTACCAGGTAGCCAATCGCACCGTCTTGATCACCGTACGCCATGACACACGTGGGGCTTCCGTGAATCCCCAGCTTGTGTTCCACCGACACCGGATAGGCGTCATTGCGGTCGCCTAAACTACCGTCATCGTTTACCAAGAACTTGGGAACAACAAACAGCGATATGCCTTTACTGCCCTCGGGCGCGTCAGGTAGCCGCGCCAACACCAAATGGATAATATTCTCGGTCGCGTCGTGGTCACCCCAGGTGATGTAGATTTTCTGACCGAAAATTCGGTAGTGATCGCCGTGCCGTTCCGCGCGCGTTTTCATAGGCCCCAAGTCAGACCCTGCTCCGGACTCTGTGAGATTCATGGTTCCCGACCAAACGCCTGCATTGATATTGGGCAGGTACTTGTCTTTCAGTGCGTCGCTGCCGTGCGCCGAAATAGCGAGGGCTGCGCCCGAGCTTAGAAAGGGCTCAAGTGCAAAGGCCATATCGGCCGAGTTCCACATTTCACACGCAGCAGTCCCGTAAAGCTCAGGAAGACCCTGCCCGCCGTAACCCGAGTCTGCGGAGATACCGACCCAGCCCCCGTCACCCAACGCTCTAATGGCATCACCGTAGCCCGGAGGGATCGTCACAGTCCCGTCTGCACAACGTGCCGGCTGCTGATCGCCCACGCGACGCAGCGGTGCAACCACGTCGGCCGCCAGTTTTGACGCCTCTTCGAGCAGCGCAGTGGTGAGGTCAGTGCCCACCTCCAGACCTTCAAATCGCGGTAAGTCCCCAAGTCGAGCGCCCGCCTGACAGACGTCGTCAATCAGGAACTGCATATCATCTAGCGGTGCTTTGTACATAAACCCTCCGAATTCTGACGCTATTGTAGCTGTTCATCCGTTTAGACCAAGAATTTCTCTCAACAACGGCAGAAGGTGTATTATTCACGTGATGAATAGTACGTTCCACAGGGAGACGTCCAAATGAGCCGACTCGGCCGCGTTGATTTAAACCTTCTGGTCTATCTAGATGCCCTTCTTCGCGAGCGCAATGTGACGCAGGCCGCCCACAGTCTTGGCTTGTCGCAACCGGCCATGAGTAACGGGCTTAAGCGCTTGCGCGAGGTCTTCAACGATCCTTTGCTGATTCGCACGTCTGACGGCATGACACCGACCGCTAAAGCCGAGGAGCTCGAGCCACAACTCAGAGAGATTTTAACCAATGTGGATCGCGCTCTTCAGCCCACTGAGGAGTTTACGCCGCACACAGAAACGCGTGTCGTTCGCCTCATGGCGAGTGATTACGCCGAGTCCACGCTTTTGCCCTATGTACTTAAGGAGCTCAGAGAGCAAGCTCCGGGGATTACGCTTGATATTATGAACCCATCGGACGTGAGCTTTCTCGACGTTGAGCGTGGCAAGGTCGACTTAGTCATTAACCGCTTTGCTCAGATGCCGCAGTCGTTTCACCAAATCACCCTGTGGCAAGACACCTTCTCTTGCTTACTGAGTCCCGACAACCCGATTCTTGAAAATTTCACTTTGGATAACTACCTCGCCGCAGACCACATTTGGGTGAGTAAAACGGGTATGGGAGTTGGGGTTGGTGTTAATCCCGACGATGTGCAGCGCTTAGGCTGGGTTGACTCAACGCTCGACGAACTGGGCAAAAAACGGCGTATCCGTGTCTTTACACGACACTACCAGGCGGCCATGACGCTGGCAGAGCAAAACGACCTCATCGTCACACTACCCACGCGCGCTACACATCTAAAGCGCGACAATCCACGGGTTGTGCTTCGTGATGTCCCTTTCGACATTCCGCCGCTTGAACTGAAGATGGCATGGAGCCCCCTGCTACAACATAACCCCGGGCACCGATGGATACGCCAGCTGATCACGAAAATTGCACGAACCATTTAAAAACATCAAATGTTGTGAGCCTCGCCAGTAGCTATTCTGTGGAAGTACGAACTTAAAGGCGCAAGTCATGAGCAACACGATCCAACTCAAAAGTGAGTACGAAGGAGCCCAAACGCATTCCACTGACCCCGTGGTTGCGGTCCGCAACAATGTGATCTCACCCATTGAGTGCGCTTATCTGATAGAGCTGGCCAAACCGCACATTAAGCGCGCAGGCGTGGTACTCGACGAGGGCTACAAACCCAGTGAAGGCCGCACAGGGTCAAACCACTGGCTTAAGTACGACGAGGACGACGTTGTTCAATCGATCGGGCAACGCATCGCTGACATTGTTGGCTTACCCCTGGCAAACGCCGAATCCATGCAGGTTATTCATTACGGTCCCGAGCAGGAGTACCGGCCA
>CBFHJX010000003.1:43350-43645 GCA_965656285.1 Luminiphilus sp.
AACCTCACTCAGCCTCGCGGTCAGCGCGCAGCTCAGTGGGGGGGGCAACGGTTGGTAACGGCGCTGGTCTATCTCAATAAAGTCGAGGCCGGCGGTGCAACACAGTTTCCCAAACTGGGGATCACCGTTCCTGCTCAGCCTGGCCGTATGGTGTTGTTTCACAACACCAGCGAGGATGTCAGTGGTCCACACCCCTTAAGTCTTCATGCGGGCATGCCGGTGGAGTCGGGCGAAAAGTGGGCCTTTAACCTGTGGTTTCGGCTGCACGACGTAAGAGAGTCCTACGACGTATCAA
>CBFHJX010000004.1:0-22722 GCA_965656285.1 Luminiphilus sp.
CAAGAGAGCTCAGATGATATTGGATCTGCCTCAATCGGTGGCGATTTGGGGTACACCGATGGCAGCGTGTTCCCAGATGAGATGGAATTAGCGATCAAACAATTGTCGGTTGGCGCTATCTCGCCAGGAGTGGTCACTGAAGCGGGCACGCACTTTATTTTGCTCAAAGGAAAAACGGCTGCTGAGCAAGTGGCCGATGAGGTTTTGCGTGCAGAGATCGCAGACAGTCTTCAGACTGCTCAAGCGCAGCAAGATTTGTTGATCGCAGTTGATCAATTAAAAGATGCGGTTTTCACCTCAGAGGGTCTTGAGAGCGCCGCTCGCGCCCTGGGTGTCACGGTCGAGACTTCAGCGCCTTTTTCTCGGGACGCGGGGCAGGGCGCCTTTACTGAAGGAAGCCTTCGTCAAGCGGCGTTCAGCGAAGACGTGTTATTGGACGGTAACAATAGTGACGTAATTGAGCTCTCCGGTAGTCGATTTATAGTGGTGTCGCTGCTCGAGCGCCTTCCAGAGGGCATTCGTCCGCTTATCGAGGTGCGTCAAAGTATTGCTTCACAGCTCGCTGATAACGCGCGTGAGTCGGCGATGGCTGTTCTTGTCGCGGAGATTAACGCGAAAATGTCGGACGGTGCGACATTGGAGTCGTTGGCGGGCGCCAAGGATTTCGAGTGGCGTGTGGAGCTGGGAGCGACAAGGCAGAACGTAATTTTACCTGCGAGTGTCTTGCAAGCGGCATTTGCTAAGCGTGTGGATGATACGGAAACCGTCGATACCGTTCAGCTGGACGCTGAGAACTATGCGTTAGTGCAGCTTGCACGCGCGCAGCCGGGCAGGGCGGATACCATTGTCGGTGGCGAACGGGCCTCGTTGCTCGAAGAAGTGTCGCAAGTCCAGGCGTCGCTACTGCTGCAAGAGTTTACCGCGGACCTTCGACGACGTGGCGACGTAGTCACACGCTAACCCGGAGAGCGAAAGGGTGGCAGATGATGCATTTTCGCGGTTGATTCGACGTGCCGGCGTCGAGGAAGCAAACCTAGGCGGCAATGCCGACTTCATCGGTAGTGTTAACGGGCGTGTGCCTTATCCTTTAGAGACGTGGGCCCCAGAGCACTGCGGGCAGCTGGATATGGCGATCGATCGCGCTGGTCGGTGGTTTCATGAGGGCTCTGAAATTAAGCGATCAGAGCTTGTTTCCTTGTTTGCAGGACTCCTGCGTAAAGAAAGTGACGGCGCCTTCTACCTTGTAACACCAGTGGAGAAGGTCGAGGTCAGTGTTGCGTTGCATCCCCTGATGGTTGTCGATGCAAGCCAGTTCCACGATTCAGAGACCGGAGAGGAGTCGCTAGGACTAGTCCTCAATACCGGTGGCATTTTTAAACTGAGTCCGGAGACTGGGCTCTATCCTGAAACGAGAGCGGCAGGAGCAGTCTTTGTGTGTCTGCCGCACGGATTGACCGCTTTGTTCACACGCCCCGCTTGGTATCGGCTGGTCGAAATGGCAGACGATACCGGCTGCGTAATGAGCGGTGGCGAGCGCTACTCCCTGCTTTAGAGCGCTTTGGCAGGCAGGGAATAGGCTTTTGCTTACATATTGGGGTAGGTCGGTCCGCCCAATCCTTCAGGTGTTACCCATCGAATATTCTGCGAGGGATCTTTAATGTCGCATGTCTTGCAGTGGACGCAATTCTGAGCATTGATCTGAAACCTCGGCTCATCGCCATCCGTCACAACCTCATAAACGCCAGCAGGGCAGTAGCGCTGTGCCGGTTCATCGTACATGGGGAGATTGACTTGAATGGGGATCGACGAATCCAGTAGCTGAAGATGGCAAGGCTGGTCTTCCTCGTGGTTCGTGTTAGAGAGAAACACAGACGACAACCTGTCGAACGTCAGCACATTGTCAGGCTTTGGGTAGTCGATCTTTTTTGCCGAGGCAGCGGGCTTAAGACACGCGTGATCAGGTGTCTTGTCTCGAAGCGTGAACGGCATGTTACCGCGCATAATCGTTTGATCGAACCACACCGCAGCCGAGCCCAGTAAAGCGCCGAAGGTGTGCATGTATCCGGCGAAATTGCGGCTCGACTTTAACTCCTTTCCGAGCCACGATGCGTCGACTCGCGTATTAAAGTTTTCCAAGTTGACTTGAGGAGTCTCAGCCATTAACGCGGCAGCGACCTCTTCAGCAGCCAGCATGCCACTCTTCATCGCCGTATGATTGCCTTTAATCTTGACCGCATTCAGCGTTCCCGCATCGCAACCAATAATGAGTCCGCCTGGGAAGTTGAGCTTGGGTAGCGAGTTTTGGCCCCCTTTGGCCAGCGCTCGAGCGCCATAAGCCAGTCGGGTGGCTCCCTCTAAGTAGTGGGCCGTTTTAGGATGTGTTTTCCAGCGCTGGAACTCTTCAAAAGGACTCAAATGCGGATTTGAGTAGTTAAGGTCCGTGATTAATCCCAGATACACCTCATTGTTTTCAGCATGGTACATAAATGCACCCCCTGAGGAGCCACTCTCGGACAATGGCCAACCTAGACCGTGAATGACTTTACCTTCCTCGTGGAGCTCAGGTTTGATCTGCCAAACCTCTTTGATACCGATTCCGTAATGTTGAGGGTCTTTACCTTCATCAAGCCCAAAATGTGCGATGAGCTCTTTTCCCAAATGTCCGCGACAACCCTCAGCAAACAAAGTGTACTTAGCATGCAGCTCCATTCCCGGCATGAATGAATCCTTTTGCTCTCCCGTGGCGCTAATGCCCATGTCACCCGTCGCGATCCCTTTAACCGAACCGTCGTCGTTAAACAGCACTTCGGAGGCCGCGAAGCCAGGGTAAACCTCAACTCCATTATTTTCAGCCTGCTCTGCAAGCCAACGACAGACGTTGCCCATCGAGACGATGTAGTTCCCATGGTTGTGAACCGGGGGGGGCAACAACAAATTGGGGATTTTTGCAGCCGACTTGCCAGATGTGTAGTAATAAAAGACGTCTTCTGTCACCGCGGTATTGAGTGGTGCGCCCGTTGAACGCCAGTCGGGCAATAGTTCATCAAGCGCGGTGGTCTCAAATACGGCGCCCGAAAGGATATGAGCGCCAACTTCGGACCCTTTTTCCACGACGCACACACTGATTTCACGCTCTTGTTCTTGAGCCAACTGACTGAGTTTGATAGCTGCCGACAACCCTGCAGGGCCTGCGCCGACGACTACCACGTCAAATTCCATCGATTCGCGTTCCAAAATACACCTCCAATTAACAAGCGCAATAGGCTCTATCTACGTAAAATATGCACAGCCAGTCACTTTTTTGAACTTGCAGTATGTTAAAGTATCGCGCCTCGCAGGTGTAGTAATGCGAGCAACAATTTGATCTCTGATCACTAAGAATTTTAAACACGTTAACTTTCAGTGGAGATGCTATGAAAGTACTCGTCGCAGTGAAGCGCGTTGTGGACTACAACGTAAAGGTGCGCGCCAAGTCCGATGGCTCGGATGTGGAGCTCAACAACGTTAAAATGGCGATAAACCCGTTCTGTGAAATTGCGGTTGAAGAAGCAGTACGTCTGAAGGAGGCAGGTACGGCCTCTGAGGTTGTTGTCGCGTCAATCGGTGACAAGAGTTGCCAAGAACAGATCCGTACCGCGCTCGCACTGGGCGCCGACCGGGGCGTTCACGTCGAGGCTGAAGGTCGGCCCGAGCCGCTTGAGGTCGCCAAATTGCTCAAGGGCGTGGTGACAGCTGAGTCGCCCGACTTGATTATTTTGGGCAAGCAGTCGATCGACGGAGACAACAACCAGACTGGCCAAATGCTGGGCGCCTTAACAGGCATGGGGCAGGGTACATTTGCGTCAGAGGTCAATGTGGGCGACGGTACTGTTCAGGTCATCCGCGAGGTTGATGGCGGACTACAAACCGTCGAGTTGACGCTGCCTGCAATCGTCACAACAGACTTACGTCTGAATGAGCCACGATACGCATCTCTACCAAATATCATGAAGGCCAAGAAAAAGCCCCTCGAGACATTTTCGCCTTCAGATTTGGGCGTGGATGTGCAGTCTCACGTCACATTGGTCAGTGTAACGCCGCCAGCAGAACGTTCAGCCGGCATCAAGGTAGAATCGGTTGAGCAGCTGGTCGATAAGCTCAAGAACGAAGCGAAGGTGATTTAATGAAAACGCTAATTGTTGCAGAACACGATAACGAGTCGCTGAAGCCCGCGACATTAAATGCCGTAGCCGCTGCGCAACAGCTGGGTGGTGACGTGGATATCCTCGTCGTCGGCAGTGGCTGCCAGGGTGTTGCCGATGCAGCTGCATCGGTCGCTGGTGTCGCAGGTGTGCTCAGTGCCGATAATACGGTCTACGAGCATCAGCTAGCAGAAAATGTCAGCCTTGCGATTGCAGATCAGGCCGCGGGTTACGATTGCGTCATGGCCGCTGCTACGGCGAATGGTAAGAACTTTATGCCACGTGTCGCTGCGCTACTTGATGTCGCGCAGATTTCAGACATCACGGGAATCATAGACGCCGATACGTTCGAACGACCGATTTACGCGGGAAACGTCATGGCGACCGTAAGAAGCTCTGACGCTAAGAAAGTCGTCACTGTGCGCACAACCGCGTTTGATGCTGTTGCTGCCGAAGGCGGCACTGCCGTTGTACAGCACGTCGATGGTGCGCATAATGCCGGCGTTTCACGCTTTGTGGGCGAGGAGGTTGCGGTATCTGATCGACCAGAGCTCACGGCAGCGTCGGTTGTCATTTCCGGCGGACGGGGTATGCAGAACGGCGATAATTTCTCCATGCTTGAAGGCATTGCTGACAAGTTGAATGCGGCAATCGGTGCTTCACGCGCCGCCGTTGATGCCGGGTTTGTACCTAATGATTATCAAGTGGGTCAGACCGGTAAAATTGTCGCGCCAGACTTATATATTGCCGTTGGGATTTCAGGGGCTATCCAACACTTGGCTGGAATGAAAGACAGTAAAGTCATTGTGGCGATTAATAAGGACGAGGACGCACCGATTTTTCAGGTGGCAGACTATGGTCTTGTTGCTGACTTGTTCTCAGCACTTCCTGAACTCGAAGCGGCGCTTTAACGCCGCTTTCGCTCATTTTTTGGGGGATACATGTCAAAAAGTAATATGGACGACAGCACGGCCGATGCCGTAGTAGCCGTAGTTATTGTGGCGGTTGCCATACTCGGCGTTGTTGAGTGGCTGTCTGGACTGCCCGCTTAAGGCGTTACTGCGCTGACTACGACGACAATCGTCGTGACAAAAAGCACCGTAAATAGGATGCCGGCAACAATAAAAGTGCCGGCATTTCCTTCCTCGAAATCACGCTCACGATTTTTTTTACTTTGAACACCGATCGCGGCGGCGAGCGTGCTTTGCACGACACGAAGTATCTTCGACACGTTCTAATCTCCCGCTGATTCCAAGTGGGCAGTGTAGTTCGTGGCATAAATTATTCAAGACAGACATTTAAGTACTGAAAGTTCTGGTAATCTGCAGACCTATCTCGGAGGACGCTATGGTAACGATCACTGAATCTGCTCGCTTTTATCTCAAAGAACTACTCGAAAAACAAGACGATGCATTAGGGGTCAGGGTCTTCATCAATAGTCCCGGTACACCCAAAGCCGAAACGTGCATCGCCTACTGTCGAGAAGGTGACATGCAGGAAACTGATGAAGAGCATGATTTTGCGCCCATTACCGCCTGGATAGAGGCGAGAAGTATTCCATTTTTGGAAGATGCGGTTGTTGATTATGCGACCGACAAGATGGGTGGACAACTGACCATTAAGGCGCCTAACGCGAAGATGCCAAGAGTCGATGTCGATAGCCCCATAGAAGACCGTATAAATTATCTGCTGTACAACGAAGTCAATCCGTCACTAGCAGCGCACGGTGGTGACGTCTCGCTCGTGGAGGTCACTGACGACCAAATTGCAATTCTCCGCTTTGGCGGCGGCTGCCAGGGATGCAGTGCGGTGAGCATTACGCTCAAGGACGGTGTGGAAAAGACGTTGACTGAGCAAATCCCTGAACTTGCCGGCGTCCGTGACATGACTGATCACACGGATCGATCAAACTCCTACTATTAAACCCGATCTGTGAGCTTGTCTCTTAACGCATCAGCGAGCTCTAGTAAGGTCGTCTCGGTCATTTCCCAGCTCATGCAGGCGTCAGTGACAGACACTCCGTATGCCAGATTGTTGAGGTCCATTGGAATGTCTTGCCTGCCCTCATTAATATGACTTTCGAGCATTAAACCAATGATTGACCGGTTACCTTTTCGGATTTGATCGCTAACGTCCTGGGCTACCTGCAATTGTTTGTTGTGATCTTTGCTTGAATTTGCGTGGCTACAATCCACCATAATATTCTCGGGCAAGCTCGCTTTCGCTAAGGCCTGCTCACAACGGTCTATTTGATCGCTCTGATAGTTCGGACCGCTCGACCCGCCACGCAAGACCACATGGCCGTAGCTGTTCCCTCGAGTCTCAAACACCGACACGACACCCTCAGAATTAATACCCAAAAAGCGGTGCGGGTGCTGAACTGACTTTAGGGCGTTAATGGCCACGTCTAGACTGCCGTCCGTCCCGTTCTTGAATCCGACCGCAGAGGAGAGTCCGCTGGCCATTTCTCGGTGCGTTTGAGATTCAGTTGTTCGTGCTCCAATGGCTGACCAGCTGATTAGGTCTTGAAGGTATTGCGGCGTAATAGGATCTAGCGCCTCCGTCGCAGTCGGCAGTCCCATCCGCAACAGATCGCGAAGCAAGGTCCGCCCAATCTTCAAGCCCGCTTCAATATCAAATGAGTCATCCAAGTGCGGGTCATTGATCAAGCCTTTCCAGCCGGTTGTTGTGCGTGGCTTCTCGAAGTAGACGCGCATAACAATATAAAGTGTATCCTTAACACGCTCAGAAAGTGCTTTGAGACGCTTTGCGTAGGCCAGAGCCGCTTCACAGTCGTGGATAGAGCAGGGTCCAACAACGACAATTAAGCGAGGATCTTTACGATCTAAAATATCACTGATGACAGCTCGCGACTGGGTGACAAACTCGAACGTCTTGTCATCGACGGGAACAGAAGAACGCAATACCGAAGGCGCTATTAGCGCCTCTTGCGACGCGACATTGACATTGTGAACAGCGGATTTACTCATCAGGTTATTAGCACACACTTTTAGAAGTCGCGGAGCATACCGTGATCGACGCGCAGAGTCATGGGCGACGCGGTCACAGCGCTTGAATTTAATCGTTAACCCCGTTCCTGTATAACGTGTAAATGATTGATTGCGACACCTCGCCATTGCCGACCCCAGCTGACTTTCATCGCGCCTTCGCGGACGGTGTAACGATCGTTACGGCGACTCAACGGTTGGCGCGTCAGCTGAAGAGGACGTACGGATCAAGCTGCGAAGTAGTCGCGAGGACGCCTCGCGTCTTTTCGGTAGAGCGTTGGTTGACGAGCACCTGGGAGGCTATCGCTGAACGCGATGAAGACCCGAAGCGACTGTTGTCACTCGTCGAGGCAGAGACTCTGTGGCATCAAGTTGTGGCTGCAGAAATAGCGGCTAGTGCGGACTTTAGTCTCATACAGCCTGAAACTGCGAGCAAGCTAGCGGCCCGGTGTCGCTCGATCTTAAAAGCACACAGGGTACCCTTGTCTTCGGACTCCGTCAGAGCGACCTTTGAGATCGAGTCTGATACGTCATGCTTCCTGAGTTGGGTGGATCGCATTGACATGCGCCTCAAGGCCGAGGGCTGGTTAATGATCGAAGACATTGCTGACGTCATCGGCCGGGTGAGCTGCCCTAAAGAAGCGGAGTTGTGGTTCTTGTCGGAGGAGCCAATGACCCCCGCACTGAGGCACGCCTTTACGGGACGATTTCAACAGGTGCGTTGGTTTCGCTCCGAGATTCTAGCGTCTGCCTTGCCAACGCGGGTCTTTGATACTCGAGAGATTGAGATCAAAGAGGCTGCGCGGTGGGGCAAGAAGCAGCATGACGAAAATCGACAAGCCGCCATCATCCTGTCTGATTATCAGCGTGATCGTGCGCTTCTTGAGCATCACTTACGATCGGTTTTTGGTGTAAGCGATCGTGTCTTTACGGACCTTCCGGTGAACTTCAGTCGCGGAATTGAGCTCAGCAAGGTCCCGATGTTTCGTGACGCGGTGCTGCTGATCAAGCTCATTACACATGGGCTTGATCGGCACGAAATTTCAGCACTCGTGCGGTCACCTTTTTTTGCTTGGAACGATCAGGGACTCAATCACAAAGGCCAAACCCTGGCTGAACTTTTTCGCACAAAGCGAGGCGAGTTTGATCTCAATTCGCTGTTATGGGAGCTTTCTCGAACTTCGGAGGACTCCCAACTTACAAAGGGTTTATCAAAAGCACGAGTCGATCGCCTCGCCAGTCTGAGGCTGGAAGCGCAAGAATGGCGTGTAAGAATCACACAACTCCTCCAGGACGTAGGCTGGCCGAACGCGTCGGGCTTGGATTCACTTGAGTACCAGCAGCTAGACCTTTACGACGGCGTCTTTGATGCACTTGAAGTCAGCCCTGTTGATGCCGGATCTTTTGGACTGCCGATTTTTCTGGGTCGATTGCAATCGGTTCTAAACAAGCGATTATTTCAACCCCAGACCGACCAGTCTTTACTCCAAGTGATGTCTTTAGGCGACACACTAGGACTGGCATTTGGTGCAGTTCGGATCGTCGGCAGTACATCCGAAAGCGTCCCGGAAAAGCCTTCTGCACTGAGCTTTTTGCCCTGGAAAATAGTACGAGAATTCAACATTGTGGTGGCTGACGAAGATTTCTCGCATCACACCACAGCGCGCTTGCTTGGGAACCTCGCTAGTGCTGCCGCAACCGTCATGACGTACCATCAGGTGTCAGATGGAATGATTAACCTGCCCAGCCGTTATTGCGATAGTGCTGAATTAGGCTTGCTTCCCCCCGGTACGTCAGAAGATCGCGCTGCTTTCGCCGATTTAGAGTGGGTCAATGACGACATAGGACTGCCTGTGGCGCTTCCCAGAAAGCAGGCCGGCGGTGTCGGACTGCTTGAGGCTCAGTCGGTGTGTCCTATGAAGGCGCACCTAAGATACAGACTAGGGCTTGCGGCTTTAGAGCCTGCGAGCCGCGGACTGACTGCCGGCGAGCGCGGCGGTATTTTACATCAGGCGCTACAGTTTCTGTTCAACAGAATCCGTAGCAGTGATGCGCTGGCGGCACTCGGTTCGAGTGCGGCGCACAATGCAGCTAACGACGCGGCCAACGTGGCAGTCAAGGACCTGAGAGACGTAGTTCGAGATCGTGTGGGTCTGCCGGCGCTGGATTTAGAAGTAGCGCGACTAACTCGAGCGTTGGTCGACTGGTTAACGATTGAACGCGAGCGTACAGTCCCTTTTGAGGTCGAACTTACTGAAGAGCCGCTCGACTGGCACTCTGAAGGCCTGACCTTGAGTTTGAAAGCAGATCGCGTCGACAGGCTCGCTTCCGGTCATCGAGTGGTGATTGACTATAAGTCTGGCGGTTCAAGTCGCGTATCAGATTGGTGTGAGATCCCACTTAAGGCGCCCCAGTTGCCGTGTTACAGCCAGGCACTTTCTGATGTTGTGACCATTACGATCGCTCGAGTAGGCGTGGAAGACGCAGGGTTCAATACGCTGGGAGACAACATTGGAGTCCTTGTCTCAGACCGTAAAAGTCAAAAAGTACTCATGAGTGCTGATGTCTCGTCGTTGAGCGAGCTTAGCCACCAGTGGACCGAATCGCTGACGTCGCTGGTGCGTTCATTTGTAGCGGGCGAGGCAGCCCCCACACCTTCAGCCAGCGCCTGTCGCTACTGCGACTACGCACCCGTGTGCCGCGCTCATTTGCTCGAGTTCGTCGCTCAAACCGGGAGCGCCTCCGATGAGTGACGAGCACATTCGTAGGGAGGTTTTGGATACTGCAAAGAGCTTTTGCATTACCGCGCCGGCGGGGTCTGGAAAAACCAGCATTCTAACCCAGCGCATCCTAGCGCTCTTGCCGACTGTTGAACGTCCAGAACAAGTGCTCGCGATTACGTTTACACGTAAAGCGTCCGCAGAAATGCGATCACGAGTGGTTGAGGCGCTGCAATTTGCACGTGAAGGCTTTGAGCCCAAAGACGACCACGAAGAGAGGACCTATCGACTCGCGTTAAACGCGCTCAGGCACGCAGAGCTATTGGGCTGGTCGCTGTCAGCGGACAGCTTCAACATTCGAACAATTGATGGTCTGTCTGCTCAGCTGAATCGGGCGATGCCCATAATAAGCGGCCTTGGCGGTGGTGTCACCGTTACTGATGACGTTGTACCCCTCTATGAGCAGGCGACCAACGAGCTCTATGAACTCCTCGGAGACACGTCTGAAAGAGGGGAGGCACTGCGACAATTACTGTTATCAATGGACAACAATTGGCAGCGATGCTCCGAACTTCTCGTGACCTTGCTGGGTAGACGAGCAGACTGGATAAAAGAGCTTGGCCAACACGAGAATCCTGAGCTGGCTGCAGGTCAACTCTCTGTGACTCTCGAAAAAGTCATCCAAGAACGTCTATCTGAGGCGCTGAGTGTGGTGGACACCTGCTGGCTCCGTGATGTCCAAAAACAAGCACAAAATGCACATCAGCGACTCAATCGCTATATACAAAGCGGCGTCGTCGACTCAAGCAAAGTAACACTGCTCGACAATGACGATATCGCGCTAACGAGTGACGTCTCAGACATTGCTAATTGGCAATGGCTGGTCAGTTGGCTACTCACCGCAGATAACGCGCCGCGGAAGCGCCTTGATAAAAACGGAGGTTTCCAAGCCAAGATCGATCAAGACGCAAAAGACCAGGTGCTTGGTCTTATCAGCGAACTCGAGCGCCAGCCAAATTGGCAGCGCGTTTTGATCGAAATTGCCGCGCTTCCGCGACCAGATCTTGATGACGGGGAATGGCAAGGGGTTCTCAGGTTGTCACGCGTATTGCCCGTTTTGGCAGCACAATTGCTGACCGTATTTCGGACGCGAGGGGTCGTGGACCATGCGCATGTAGCCATGGCCGCTGAGACTGCTCTTGGCAGCGACGAGATGCCGACTGATCTTGCGCTTCGCTTGGACTATCAAATAAGTCACATACTGATCGATGAGTTTCAAGACACATCTCAGGGGCAGTTCCGGCTGATCGAAAAGCTGTGTCGCGGGTGGGCTGAGCATAACTACATTGATAAGGACTCCCCAAGAACGCTTTTTATAGTCGGTGACGCTATGCAAAGCATCTACGGTTTTCGTTACGCAGATGTTGGCTTGTTTCTGCTTGCTCGCGAGCAGGGCATCGCCAATGTCCTAATGGAACCTCGTGATCTGTCGCGAAACTTCAGGTCTCAAGCCGGTTTGATTGACTGGGTCAATTCGCAGTTTGACGCACTTATCCCAGGAGAGGGCGAGTCCCGATTGGGTGTTGTCCCGATGACACGCGCCGTGCCAACCCGCGATCGCCTCTCCACAAGCGCCGTCGAGATCCACAACTTTCCTGACGATAGCCGGCTCGAAGCACGTTATGTCGGCGACCGAATTGAGGCCATTCTCGAGTTAGAGCCAGAGAGCTCGGTCGCTGTTTTGGCTCGCACAAGAGCCGCAATAGAGCCGATCAGTGAAGTATTACGAGAGCGCTCAATCGATATCGTTGGAACTGATTTGACGTCGTTTTCCCGCAGAGCCTCCGTTAGTGACCTTATGAGCTTAGCAAGCTGGCTGGCAAACCCCGCAGATACGGTGGCCTTAGTATCAGTACTTCGTGCACCGATGATTGGGTTGACCTTAATGGATCTGGGCGCAATTGTTCCCTTGCTCTCAGAGCAGTCCCTCGCAAGTATCAGAGCAGGACTCGGTACGGCGCCCAATGGGTTAAGCGATGACGGTATCGTGCGTGCCAAATGTGCGTTTGACGCCCTAATGTGGGCCGACAGCAAGCGCGATCGACTGAACCTTGTGAGCTGGGTGGAGCAAGTCTGGCGACGTTTAGGGGGGGATCTTACGACTCCGTATGATGAGTTATCCGACGTTGATGCATTTTTCACACAGTTGAGAGATCAAGAGACACGAGGGTTAGGACTCAATATTGAGCCCCTCAATCAGTGGCACACGTCAAAGTATGCCGCTCACGAGTCTGCCTCGGCACGCGTTGAGCTTATGACCTTACACAAAAGCAAGGGACTCGAGTTCGATCACGTTTTTATCGTCGGGGCAGGGCGGACAGGTCGATCTAGTCAACGGCCATTACTGCGATGGAATCGTGATGAACGATTAGGGTTGCTCATCGCTGCGCGGCCGGAAAAAGATACCGGTGGTTCGCTTTATGACTACCTTAGCTTTATTAATAAATGGAAGGAGGATCAGGAGCTTATAAGGCTTTATTACGTCGGCATCACACGTGCTAGAAGGTCATGCACTGTTACTGCAACCTGCTCCTCAGAGACGTCGTGGCCGCCCAAAACATCACGATCATTCTGGTCCCACTTTTGTGAGATCGCAAAAGAGGTGACCTATCATCCCACCACTGATGCCCCGCTCAGCATCACGCCCGAGCGTCGGCGTCAGACTCTCGCGCGTGTGAAGAACCCGGTTAGCATTACTCCGCCCGAGGGTCTGACCTCCGAGACAGTTAACGCACCGGTTTACTCGGGCCTTCGACAGGGAAATCTCGCCAGTCGGCGTTACGGAACAGTCCTTCACCGGGGGTTAGAGTTGCTATCACATCACCATGATTTGCCGGAATCGTGCCCTCCCGACGTTTTCAACGCCCTGCGCTTTCGATTGCGAGCGCAGACCGGTGATTCAGTCAGGCTTGAAAATGAGCTGCAGCGATTGGTAAGCGATATTAATCGTGTCTTAGCCGACAAAATAGGGCGTTGGATTTTGTCTAAAGATCACAGTGATGCCCATTCCGAACTGACACTTTACCTTCCCAGTGAGGACCGTGAAGTGATTATCGATCGCACATTTATTGAGTCCGAAACGCAGACGCGATGGGTCATCGACTATAAGACAAGCCATCCGGAGGAGGGCATGGAGATGGCTCGATTTTTTGAGCAAGAAACGACGAAATATCAGCGCCAACTTCGAGACTATCGATCAGCACTCGTGGCGTATGACCTCAGCGTAAACTCGAGGGTCAAGCGCTGCAAGACGGCGCTTTATTTTCCAACGCTTGGGTTGTTTCATGAGGTGCTGCTCTGAGCGATCAGTATGAGTCGGTAAAGGTGTTGGTTTGACGTGGCTGATGCAGTGGCGCTACCTGCGATGTCTTGACGAGTAGCCTGACTATTTCTGTGCCTCGTGGCTGAGGTATTTACTGACAGGATGGCTGAGGCGCTGGCTATCCCTGATCCTTCCATGACCTCACTGCACCAAACACCTCCGCTGCGAGGCTCCCGTCGTGACGTCCTTCGCGCTTAAGCTGATCAATAATGGCCGGAGAGTCCCACCTCAAAAAGGGGTTGATCATTCGCTCGTGTCCGATCGTTGACGGGACGGTGGGTACGTCTTCTGAGCGCTTAAGGCTACACTCAGTGAAAAAGGTCTTCAGCGCTACATTCGTCGGATCTACTTTGAGTGCAAAATTAAGATTTGCCATTGTGTACTCGTGGGTGCAAAAAACCTTGGTGGCGTTAGGTAGCGCGCTTAATTTCTCCAAGGAACCTTGCATCATTGGGAAGGTCCCCTCAAATACTCTCCCACAACCCCCGACAAAAAGGGTATCGCCACAAAACAGAGTGGCGTGCGCTTCACTGTAATAAGCAATATGATCAAGCGTGTGGCCGGGCACCTCCAAAATTGTAAATTTATAGCCTAATACCTTGACCTCATTGCCCTCGGTCACTATGTCATCAATGCCACCGATACCTGGATTATCGGGCCCAATGACACGGCATCCAGTCGCTGATTTAAGCGATGCGACTCCGCCCGTATGGTCGAAGTGGTGATGGGTAATAATAATCGCGTCTAACGTCAGGCCGCGCGTTTCTAATAGATCGAACACTGGCGCAGGATCTCCAGGGTCAACAACCGCGGCGCGATCTCCCAACGTAATCAGCCAGATGTAGTTGTCTGAAAAAGCACGGATTGGCTCGATGGTCATAAACTCAGTCTCAAATCTAAACAATGTATTTGCACAGCCCATGAGAGAAGATACCCTTGCACTATGGGAAATCAAGCCTCAGGCCGCTATCGCGCAACCACCAGAGACCACCTTTACGCGTGGTATCAGACTTCATTGGTCGGTCGCAGACTGCGCCAACAAATCATTGATGAATTAGACGTTCAATTAGAACGACTCTTTGGGTACCACACACTCTTTTTGGGTGTCCCCCCAGGAATGTCCATCGAGGAGCTGGCGCACTCGCAAACTAAGTTGGTTGCAAACCTCGATGGGGAGCTTGTAGAGGGCGCACAAACCGTGGTCTGTACCGATGAAGGTCTCCCGTTTGGTACTGAATCGATTGATACAGTGGTCGTGTTTCATGCGCTGGAAGTGTCGAGTGACCCACATCAGACCCTCCGCGAGATACATCGAATCTTAGTGCCTAATGGCAACTTGTTCATCATTGGATTTAACCCCTCAAGTCTGTTCGGGCTGGGCTGGCTGTGTGGCCGGTTTATAGCACCTGCGAAGTGGCGCGGACTAAGTCTTGAGCGTCTTCCTAGGTTGTCGGACTGGCTCTCCCTGTTGAATTTCCAAGTGGCTCGGCCTCGACACAAGTTAGTGCTTCGTCCCTTCGGCAAAGGCGTCCTCTTTCGCTGGATGGCACGCTTAGACGATTGGTTAGTCGACCACCAGGTTCCGTTGGGCGGCGCTTTTGTGGTGCACGCAAAAAAACAGGTGGGGGCAGGCATCAAAGGTCTGCAACGCCGAAGGAGTCGCCCGCGTCTTGTTCCAATTCCAGTTTCACGTCCCGTCGTGGGTGCGAAAACGCATCCTCAACGCACCAGCAGTCCACTAAATGAAAGCAGTTGAAGCCTTCACGGATGGTGGCTGTCGGGGCAATCCCGGGCTGGGTGGTTGGGGCGCTGTGCTGCGATTTGGAACACACGAGAAAGAGCTCAAAGGCAGTGAATCGGAGACGACCAATAATCGAATGGAGTTAATGGCGGCCATAAGTGCGCTTACCGCGCTGAGTGAGCCCTGTAGCGTCGTTCTAACAACTGATTCAACTTACGTGAAAGACGGCATTACAAAGTGGATTCGTAATTGGAAGGCCAACGGGTGGCGCACAGCCGCGAAAAAGCCTGTTAAAAACAAGGACCTCTGGCAGCAATTGGATGTGCAGTGTCTGCATCACACAGTGGACTGGCGATGGGTCAAAGGGCACACGGGTCATGAGGGCAATGAACGGGCAGATGCATTGGCAAATCAGGCCATGGATGAGGTAGAGAGAGGCTAACGTGCGACAAGTAGTACTTGATACCGAAACGACAGGCCTTGAGGTCCGCCAAGGGCATCGCATTATCGAGATTGGGTGCGTTGAAATTGTCGACCGAAAACTGACTGGCCGGCACTACCACCAGTACGTTCGGCCCGAGCGAGCGATCGATCAAGGGGCGCTAGAAGTCCACGGTATCACGGAGGAGTTCTTGGCGGACAAACCGGTCTTCGCCCGAGTCGCCGATGAGTTTTTGGCGTTCATCGACGGAGCTGAGTTGGTCATTCACAACGCCCCCTTTGACGTAGGCTTCATCGACTCAGAGTTACAAATAGCCAATGCGCAACTTCAACGCCTCAGCACACTTTGTAAAATCACAGACAGCCTACAACTCGCTCGAAGCAAACACCCTGGTCAGCGAAATAGTCTTGATGCCCTGTGTCAGCGTTACGCGGTCGATAACAGCAATCGCACGCTTCACGGTGCCCTGTTAGACGCGGAGATACTCGCCGACGTTTACCTTTTAATGACCGGTGGACAAACGACCCTGGGACTGGCGGCGGACGAGGAGGGTGGCTCTACGGGCGCTGGCGCACAAACTGCCATTCGCCGACTTACAGCGCCAAGAGCGCCGCTCAAGGTCATAAAGCCTTCGACCGACGAAATGGTAGAGCACGAGGCACGCTTGGATACGTTGGCAAAGACCTCTGAAAACGGAGCAGTGTGGCGCCGATAAGTCGCCACAACTGCCCGTTGAAGCTCAGAGCGTATAGATTACCGCGATAAGACCAACGCTAGTCAGTACCACCGTGTACGGCAATGCCATAATGACCATTCGACCATAGGAGAGTCTTATGAGCGGTGCCAGAGCTGAGGTCAGCAAAAATAAGAACGCCGCTTGACCATTGGGGGTTGCAACCGATGGGAGGTTGGTGCCTGTATTAATGGCGACTGCTAGCTGATCAAACTCCGCCCGTGTTATCACACCGTTGTCGAGTGCCGTTTTCACCTCTGAAATGTACACCGTCGCGACAAAAACATTGTCTGAGATCATCGACAAAACGCCGTTCGCAAGGAAGAACATCCCAGGCCTCACACTGCTCTCCATCGCAAGCACTGCATTGATAACGGGGGAGAACAGATGTTGCTCGTGGATCACCGCCACAATCGCAAAGAACACCACTAAAAGCGCAGTGAACGGTAACGCCTCTTCGAAGGCGTGTCCAAGCTTGTGTTCCTCAACAATGCCGTTAAACGCAGTGAGTAGTACGATAACCATTAAACCGATCAGACCTACCGCCGCCAAGTGTAAGGCCAGCCCCGCAACGAGTACGCCCGCAACCAACGCTTGAATGACGAGCCGAGCGTTTGAGGCTGGTGTCGCTTTAGCGTTCTCTTGCTCTTGGAATGCCTCAAGTACCGTCCGCACGCGAGGCGGTAAATCCGCGCCGTAACCCAAGATTTTTGTTTGCTCAAGCAACAGGCAGGTCAGCAAACCTGCCGCTAAAACAGGCATCGTAATCGGCGCCATGAGGAGGAAGAATTCGACGAAATCCCAGCCCGCTACGGTGGCAATCAGAAGATTCTGAGGCTCCCCAACCAGCGTGCACACGCCGCCTAGCGCGGTACCCACGGCACCGTGCATCAATAGGCTCCTCAGGAACGCCCTGAACGCTTCTAAATCGGCCTCGTTTTCTGCCTTCACAGCCTCGTCAGTGGTGTGATCGTGTTGCGAATCGTCAAAGACCGTTCCCGAGGCCACCTTGTGATAAACCGTGAAGAACCCCACTCCCACACTGATCAACACAGCGGTCACCGTCAGAGCGTCCAAAAACGCAGACAGCACGGCTGCCACTAAGGAAAACAGCAGCGCCAATAACTTCTTGGACTTAACGCGCAGTAGAATTTTGGTGAAAATATAAAGGAGCAACTCCTTCATGAAGTAAATACCCGCAACCATGAACATCAGTAGCAAAATGACTTCAAAGTTTGCCTCAGCCTCGTGAAATACGGTTTGAGGCTCAGCTAAGCCAATTGCGACGGCTTCGATAGCCAGCAGACCGCCAGGTTGAAGTGGGTAACACTGTAGGGCTAGTGCAAGTGTAAAAATAAATTGTCCGATGAGCACCCATCCTGTGACAAAGGGGCCTGCCGTATACAGCAAAATGGGGTTTACAATTAAAAACGCAATAATTGTCTTTTTGTACCAATCGGGCGAAGCGCCCAAGAAATTACTCCAATAAGGGTTACCTACCGCGCTATTCATACAACATCGTCCTTTTTATAGTGGGTGTTAAGGCACTTTGAACACGAGTGATTTACGCAGCCAAACCTCGATTGGACGAGTGACTGTGCGGGTCAGGTTATATGAACAACGGATTGATTGAAAAGACGTTTTGGGCAATCAAAAGCGTCACGCCTTGAGCGTAGAGGACGCTCTGACCTAGACTGTGCACCCAAAGGAGTAATTTATGTTGGATTTCGTAAGGCCCACAGGTCCCGCAGGCCCCAGCGACTTGGTTTGGGCTTTTCAAGGGCGCAACCTGATCGGGGAGCTGATGGGAGAACAGGGTGCGCCCATTCCACTCGCTCAGTTAGAGTCGGATTTTGATCGTGTTTCTGGATTAACACCGGTCGGTTTCCTCAATAAAAGACCAGTCTATGCTTGCTCGGTTGAAACGAGCGCCATGGACATGATGACGTACGTCAGTGGGAATTTATTCGCCCTGTTAGGGCGCATATCCACGACCAGCTTTGATATGGTCGGGAGAGCGTATCAACTTCTGACCTGGGACCGAGAGCACGCTTACTGCGGTCGTTGTGGCGGCGCGACAACGCTCGCCGATAAGGGGCAGAGTCGAAGCTGTAACACGTGCAACCTGAGTGTTTACCCCCGATTATCGCCTTGTGTGATTATGCTGGTTACTCGAGGCAAGGAGTGCTTGCTCGCTGCGGGCGCGGGTGCTAATCGTCGCTTTTACAGTTGCCTTGCAGGTTTTGTTGAGCCGGGAGAGTCGTGTGAACAAGCCGTCCAACGAGAGGTCATGGAGGAGGTCGGCCTTACAGTTGACGAGATTCGTTATCATGGCTCTCAGCCTTGGCCCTTTCCAGGTCAGTTAATGCTTGGCTTTACTGCGCGCTGGACAGGTGGGGAGATCAATATTGATCCTGAAGAGATTGATGAGGCACTGTGGTGCAAACCTGATAACCTTCCGCCGATACCACCCGCCTTTTCAATTGCAGGCCAGTTAATCAACTCGTTTTTGTCATCACAAACTTAGGAACTATCTCTTGGAATTTTTGTACGAAATAGGGTTGTTTGCAACTCAAACGCTACTCATCGTGGTCGCGATCATTGCGGTTATTCTCGTCATTGCTGCAAGCGCTGGTCAAAAGAATAAGTCGGGAGACGACGGTTATATCGACGTGAGATCCATTAATGATCGTTTTGACGCCTACAACGCCACTGTTCGTCAGCTGTCTGACACCGAGCAGACATCGAAGCTCCGAGCGAAGTTAGAAAAAAAGGCCGAGAAAGAACGCGCCAAATCGGATAAGGCACGGGCCAAGGCAGCCTCAAAAACGGCGACTGATACGCTAGAAATCACCAGCGAAAAGCCTCGCACCTTTATCTTAGACTTTGAGGGCGACACGATGGCTTCACAAGTTGATGCCTTAAGAGAAGAGATTTCAGCCGTCTTACCCAATGCCCAAAAGGGAGACGATGTTCTCTTGCGCCTAGAAAGCCCTGGCGGCGTTGTCCATGGCTATGGTCTGGCTGCTAGCCAACTCACCCGAATTCGAGACGCGGGCGTCAACTTGGTCATCGCTGTCGACAAGGTTGCCGCAAGCGGTGGATACATGATGGCCTGTGTGGGCGATCGAATAATCGCCGCACCCTTCGCGGTCCTGGGTTCGATCGGCGTTGTTGCCCAGCTGCCTAACTTTCATCGCTTATTAAAGAAAAACGACGTCGACGTAGAGCAGTTCACTGCGGGGGAGTTTAAGCGCACAGTCACTATGTTTGCGGAGAATACCGATAAAGGTCGTCGAAAGTTCGAATCTGAACTCGAAGACACTCATGATCTATTCAAGCAGTTTGTTCTTGAAAACCGACAAGCACTTGATATTGATAAGGTTTCTACAGGGGAGGTCTGGTACGGCAGGCAAGCAGTGGATGTGGGGCTCATTGATGAGATTACGACATCTGACGCCTATTTACTGCAAATGGCTGAGGATCGCGAGCTGATCGAAGTGCGGTACAAACGCAAGCAGCGACTCGCTGAGAGGATCGGGGTCGGCGCAGAGGCGGTCATTGATCGACTCGCCCTCCGAGTTTGGAAGCGTGTATCCGACCGACGGTTCCTCTAACTTGGGTTGTGGAAATGATCGGACCGATTCGAACACACCCAAATGGCGCTATTAATGACTAAGATACGACCTTGAACCTCCAAAAGCTTTTCTCTCTCGAACACAAAGTTGCGTTAGTGACTGGTGCCTCAAGTGGATTAGGTGAGCATTTTGCCGAAGTCCTCGCTGCGGCGGGCGCAACAGTGGTTTTAGCCGCGAGGCGAACCGATAAACTCGACAGTGTCGTTTCGAAAATCGTGGCTGCGGGCGGTTGTGCCCACGCACTGGTTATGGACGTGACATCTGCAAAGAGTGTGCAGCAGGGTTTTACGCAACTCGACGAGATGTTCGAAACACTCGACATCGTGGTCAACAATGCGGGCGTCGCTAGTGCACCTACGCGGTTTGTCGATGCACAAGAGGTGCAATGGGCGGGGGTGCTTGAGGTCAATCTGACTGGTGCGTGGCGCGTGGCCCAAGCAAGCGCGAAACGCATGAAGCATCAGCGCAGTGGCTCCATCGTCAACACAGGCTCAATTTACAGTCACGTCTCAGGCAATCAAAAAGCTGACTACAACGTGTCGAAAGTCGCGATCGACCAGCTGACCAAAAATATGGCGATCGAGCTCGCCCGCTCTGGGGTCCGGGTCAACTCGCTCTGTCCGGGTTACTTTGCAACCGCGATCAACGAAGGTGAGTTTAATTCGGACCGGGGGAGGGCCTACATACAGCGTTTAGTCCCTCAGCGAGTGGGCGAGTTTAGCGAGTTAACGGGCCCTTTGTTGTTGCTTGTAAGCGATGCAGGCTCGTACATGAACGGCACATCGTTAATCGTCGACGGCGGGTCCGTCTTGGGCCCCATTTAGCCCTCAACGAACCATTTAGTGAGTTTATAGAGTCATCACTCACGTGTGGACGCGGTGGAATATCCTCGATATCTCAAGTGCCCGTAGCTCGTTAACGGGCAAGTACAAATCTAACGCTCCTATTATGGGATGACACACAAGAGTGCCTCAGCGAGCGCTGGCCTGACGGGACGGCGATATGTGCCTTGGGGCGCAAGTTCTGCAGGCGTGAGCAATATATTGCGACAAATGAGGTCTCTGATACGGCTTTCTCGCATGCAGCGCATCTCGTTGTCGATACTTATCGTGTTGACTGCGGCCCATCGTTATTGAGAACTAGGTCGATGGCCGTTCGCTAGTGGGTTAGTGCCTTGTGAAGTAAAGAGGCGATGAAAAGCTTTGAGTATACGGAGGGCTGAGCACCCAATTTTCTTAGAGTGTGGGCAGAGGAAGGTCATGCTTCGAATCCTGCGATACTGCGCATAATGTATATTATGTTAAATAGATGGTGTAACGAAGACGTCCAACCTGCACACACGTATAAACTGTGGAACTAGGCACAACTGCGATACTCTATAATTTGCTCACCACGGAAGACGGAGTGTCTCCGTCCCTTAATAACATTACTGACGAGATTACGGCATGGTTGCACGAGTTATAACGGCGCTAGCTTCGGTTCTACTTTCCCTCAGTTATCACAGTCAGGCGACTGCACTGACGCCCACTGACCAACAGTCTGAGACGTTACGTACTCTCATTGAGAAGCTTGAGGACAGTCACTACGTAGACCGACGGTACAATGACGCAATGTCGAGAGACCACCTCAACAGCTATCTCGCGCGGCTTGATCCCTCTCATCTTTACTTTACAGCGCGCGACATCGCCGATTTTGACCGATTCGCGACAGTTCTCGACGATCACGGCCGCACGGGAATTGTCACCGCGTCCTTTGACATCTTCAACCGTTATGAAGCACTAGCGCGCGAGCGACTCGACGAGGTCGTCGACACGATGGAGGTGCGTGTCAACGGGTTCAACTTTGAAGTCGATGAGTTCATCGCGTCAGACCCTACCGAGCGCGACTGGGCAGTAACCCGGTCCGAACTCGATGATCGATGGCGCAAGCGTATTAAGAACCAGGTCCTCGGTTTAAGGCTGGCTGACAAAGCAGCAGATGAGATAGCCCCCACACTTACGAAGCGTTACGAGAACCAACGATTGCGGCTCAGCCAATACAACGCACAAGATGTCTTCGCAGTATACGCCAACGCCCTAACGTCCCAATTTGGTCCTCACACCAGCTACTTTTCGCCACGAAGGGCGGAAAATTTTGACATCGATATGAAGCTGAGTCTCGAGGGCATCGGCGCGGTCTTACAAAACGAGGACGAATACGTAAAGGTCGTGCGCGTTGTTCCAGCGGGTCCAGCCGATAAGCAGAGTAATTTAAAGGCCACGGAGCTTATCGTTGCGGTCGGACAAGGCGATGAAGGGCCTATGGTCGATGTCATCGGTTGGCGACTCGATGATGTGGTGGAGCTTGTTCGGGGCAAAAAAGGCACAGTAGTGCGGCTTGACGTTATACCGGCCTCCGGACGTTCTGATGAGTTGCGGCGCCTCGCGATCGAGCGCAATGAGGTGCGGCTCGAAGAGCAGGCTGCTCAGTCAAAAATCATTGAAATTAACGACTTAAACAACAAAACGCGGAAAATAGGTGTGATTGATGTGCCAGCCTTCTACCTTGATTTTGACGCCTATCGCCAAGGTGATCCTGATTTTCGTTCTACATCACGCGATGTCGCAAAACTCATAAAAGAGCTCAATGAAGCGGGTGTTGATGGTCTGGTTATTGACCTTCGAGGTAATGGCGGCGGCTCACTGCGCGAAGCCAATGAGCTCACGGGCTTGTTTATTGAGTACGGTCCGACGGTGCAGATACGCGGTTCCGGGAGTCGCGTATGGCGAGACGGAAAACGTCGGCGAGGCCCCTACTACGACGGCCCAATGGCGGTAATGATTGATCGATTGAGTGCCTCTGCCTCCGAGATTTTTGCCGGTGCATTACAGGATTACG
>CBFHJX010000004.1:22732-43218 GCA_965656285.1 Luminiphilus sp.
GGGCGCGCGATTGTTGTTGGCGATCAAAGTTTTGGAAAAGGTACCGTGCAAACGCTACTCGACTTGCCCGAGGGTCAACTCAAGATCACTGAGAGTAAGTTTTATCGTATCTCAGGCGACAGCACACAACATCGTGGCGTCATTCCTGACATTCATTATCCGTCACTTCTTCAGCATGATGAGATTGGTGAAAGCGCGTTAGATAAAGCGCTGGACTGGGACAGGATCTCGCCAATTCGGCACAAGGACTATGGTGCAGTAAACACGATCCTACCCACTTTAATTGCGAAGCACACTGAGCGAGCCAATCAGGATCCCGATTTTCAGTACATATGGGATCAAAAAACGCTTGCTAAGACGATTCGAGGCGTTGAGACCATTCCCCTCAATCAGGTGACCCGCGTAGAACAGCGCGAAGCGCAAGAAGAGCAGTACTTGGCAATTGAGAATACGCGCCGTATTGCGAAGGGTCTCCCTACCCTCGCATCGCTAGACGACCTCTTTGTCGACACCGAGGAGACGGATACCAGTACTCAAGGAACTGATGATCCAGAGAATAGCGAGCTAGGCACGGACGTGGAGGCAGAGGCAGATGATGACGAGCAGGACGCACTCATTACTGAGACCGCGCGCATACTTGCCGATGCCATTAACCTGCGTGGACCTATTATGGCGAAGATCGGCGCACCTTAACGTACAGGCGCCCTATTAAGTCGCAGCAATAGTGTCGCCCCCAAAATACGGAACGAGTGCCGCTGGGAGTTTGATGGTGCCGTCGGCTTGTTGCCCATTTTCCATTACCGCGACTAGCGTCCTGCCAACGGCAAGACCCGAGCCATTTAAGGTATGCAACAGTTCGGGCTTGCCCGTTTCGGGGTTTCGCCAGCGTGCTTGCATCCTTCTGGACTGATAGTCTCGGAAATTCGAGCAGCTCGAAATTTCTCTAAAGGCACTCTGACCGGGCAACCAGACCTCCAGGTCGTAAGTCATTGCGGCACTAAATCCAAGATCGCCCCCGCATAATCGAACCTTTCGGTATGGGAGCTCGAGCAGCTGCAGCACCGCCTCTGCGTGAGACGTCAACGTCTCCAAAGCATCGTCGGACTGATCAGGACGCACCGCCTGGACTAATTCGACCTTTTCAAACTGGTGCTGTCGAATAAGACCGCGTGTATCGCGTCCATAACTGCCTGCTTCGCTTCTGAAGCAGGGCGTATGCGCTGTGAACTTAACGCCCTCCTCACCCAGCTCATCGACCTCTAATATTCGATCACGGAGCATATTGGTTACCGGGACCTCAGCCGTCGGTATTAAATAATAGCCGGCGTCACCTTCAATTTTAAACGCATCTTCAGCAAACTTAGGTAATTGGCCCGTGCCGTAAAGCGATTCACTGTTAACCATAAAGGGCACGTAGACCTCAATGTAGCCGTGCTCTGTCGTATGAAGGTCGAGCATAAACTGAGCCAGTGCGCGCTGCAGGCGTGCAAGCGGACCTTGCAAGACGCTGAACCGGCTACCGGTGATTTTCCCGGCCATTTCAAAGTCAAGCTGGCCTAGCGCCTCACCCAGATCGGCATGATCTTTTGCGTCAAACGACACGGTCCTCGGTGCGCCCCAAACGAGCACTTCCTCATTGTCCGCTTCGTCAAGGCCTGCGGGCACCGCCGCGTCAGGGACATTGGGTGTACCCATAAGGAGTTCATCGAGCAAGGTCTGTACGTTCTTTGCCCGCTCAACCGCCGCATCGAGCTCGCTCGATATTCGCGCTAATGCGTCGTTAACCTCTGCCTTTGCTTCGTCAACAGTTTTACCTTGGGCGATCAGAGCGCCCACGGCTTTTGAGGTTTTTTTTCGCTCGGCAAGCAGCTCCTGACTCCGAATATCCGCCGCTTTACGCTCCGAATCGAGTCTTAAAAAGTCATCGACAGGAAACTCAAAGCGCTTTTTCTTTAACGCGTCTGCTATTTGGTGTGGGTCCTGCCGAACCTGTTTGATGTCGAGCATGATGTCATTCGAAGGCCGGTGGTTGGGGCCGGTAGTTTACCGCTAAATAAAAATTAGTCGACAATCGATCGCGCAAAGGAAAAACCGAGCATGCAACTCATGAGGCAAATGAGCACGGATAACGTGGCGTAGAGGGCGGCGCGCATAATATGTCCCTCTTGAATATCGGAAAACAGCTCTAATGAAAAGGCTGAAAACGTGGTGAAAGCGCCAAGGAAACCTACTGTCAGACCCATACGGAGCGCTTCTGGCGCCTCTAGGCGTTCAAGCACAACAAACAAGAAGCCCATAAAAAAAGCACCCGCAACGTTCACCGAAAATGTCGCAACATGCAGGTGCGCAACCCCGCTAGTCGTCAAAAGTTGTCCGATTCCGTAACGTGAAACGGCACCCAACGCACCACCAAGAGCCAATGCCAACAGATTCATGGTGTTGTCTCTAATGTGATCGAGGGTGCGGCTTCTGAAGACTCGTTGTAAAACTCCGCGCCGTCGGGAAATTCGAAGGCAAAGTCGCTACGAAGGAGATGAGGAGCCTCAAATAGTCTCAGCCTGAGAATAGTCTCTTGCTGCAAAGCATCAGTGAGTCGGATTTCAATATTGTCAGCAGCATTTGAGGTAAGCGTTATTTGCTCTATGCCAGAGGGCAATACGGTACTCGATGACCCGATTGACCCTGAGTGTGCTGAAGGACCCTCCCAGATTCGAGCCAAGGGTAGATCCCCGAGGTTAGGGTGGTCGCGCAGTATGACGATGTCGAGGTCCTTATCCCACTGCCAAAACCCATCTTCGTTGAGCAGCAAAAGCTGCCGATCTGGTGTTTCAATCTCCCATCGATACAGGTCGGGCTTTATCGTAGAAAACGTACCGTGCGTCTCCACAAGGGGAATCCCAGAAGAATCACTTAAGATTTGTGAAAAAACGCCGCTCGCCATCAACTCGTTCGCCAAAGGCCAGGCGTCCTCAGCAGATCGACTGTAAGTGCCGAGCAGAAGTAAATAAACGAAAAACACTACGCGCAAGATCAACCGTCGCTCCCTGGCGGTGGCGGAGCAAGAACCTCACGCTGGCCATTCGTCCCCATTGAGGTAACCACGCCGGTTGCCTCCATGGTTTCTATGAGCCGCGCCGCGCGGTTGTAGCCAATCCGTAACTTGCGCTGTACGGAGGAGATAGACGCGCGCCTACTGCTGCAGACGTAATGCACTGCCTCATCATAAAGAGCATCACTTTCAGGATCCTCGTCAGACGACGCGGCAGACTGTAGCTCTTGCGCAGTAACAGGCGTCTGCCCTCCTTCGTCTAACAGTCCCTCAATAAAATCGGGGGTCCCACGTCTACGCCAGTCTGCAACGACCCGGTGTACTTCTTCATCTGAGCAAAATGCGCCGTGCACACGCGTCGGCGTGCTTGAGCCCGATGGCAAATACAACATGTCCCCATAACCCAATAACTGCTCCGCACCGCCCTGATCCAAAATAGTCCTAGAATCGATTTTCGATGACACTGAGAATGCTACACGTGAGGGAATATTGGCCTTGATCAATCCGGTAATCACGTCGACCGACGGTCGCTGTGTAGCCAGCACTAAGTGGATGCCGGCCGCTCGCGCTTTTTGAGCGATCCTGGCAATGAGTTCTTCTACCTTTTTACCCACGATCATCATCATGTCAGCAAACTCGTCAATAACAACGACAATGCTTGGCAAGGTTGTCAGCGCCGGCGCCATTTGATCCTCGCCCGTCAACTCAAGCACCGGATCGGGTTTCCAAAGCGGATCATCAATCGGGGTGCCTGCTTTCTCCGCATCGGCTACTTTCCGGTTATAGCCTGCAAGGTTTCTGACGCCCAGCAACGACATAAGTTTGTAGCGTCGCTCCATCTCGGCCACGCACCAACGGAGTCCATTACCGGCGTCTTTCATGTCAGTAATGACTGGCGTCAGCAGATGCGGAATGCCGTCATAGACAGACAATTCAAGCATCTTAGGGTCGACCAAAATTAATCGGACTTCATCGGGTGTCGCCTTATAGAGCAGACTCACTAGCATGCAGTTCACGCCTACTGACTTCCCTGAGCCAGTTGTTCCTGCGACCAAAACGTGCGGCATCTTACCGAGGTCGGCGACCACTGGAGTGCCCGAAATATCGTGTCCGAGCGCAATCGTCAGTGGTGACTTCGCATCCTCAAAAATTTCGGAACTCAATACGTCTCTGAAGTTGACGGTCTGACGATCTGCATTTGGAATCTCAATGCCAACAACACTTTTTCCTTGAATGACCTCGACCACCCGAACAGAATTTACCGCCAATGAGCGCGCCAGATCTTTTGCCAGATTCGATATGCGACTTACCTTTACGCCTGCTGCAGGTTGTATTTCAAAGCGAGTCACCACTGGGCCTGGATAAACCGAAACAACCTCAGCAGTTATGCCGAAGTCTGCAAGTTTGAGCTCAAGTAACCGAGATAACGACTCCAACTCTGACGCCGAGTACCCGCGCGGACCCGAGTGTGTCGGTGCATCCAAAAGATCAAGCGGTGGCATTGGCATCAGGTCAGGCAGCTCAAAAAGTGCCTGCTGCTTGGCCTTCTCGACTTTTTTACTCACCCCGTCTAGAAGTTTGGGCGGTTTTATTTTTAACGGCGGTCTGCGCTTCTCTTTCTCAACATGCTCAGCGATCTGGATACTTCGTTTACTCTTCTCCTGCCTGAGCTTGCGGCGGTCATTAAAGTCATCGATGCGCACCCGCGCGGCAGTTAAGGCTCCCAATGTTATTGCGCCGACTTTATCTGCAACCTTTAGCCAATCGACATCGAGCGCCAACGTACCACCAAGTAATGTACAAAAGCTCAACAGCAACCGCGCGCCAAAATCGGAAAACGCTGCCGTGAACCAATGGGAGATCGCGTACCCAACAATACCGCCGCTGCCCTGCGGCAAAAACTCATTCGCAGGCAACGCCAAACTGACCAACCCAGTACTTGCGCCCAGAAAAGCGAGCCAACCGAACCCAGAAATTACGCGGTCGGTCGACGTTAGGTCCACAGAAGCTCTTGGTTTTACCCGGCGATACGCCCAAAAGAGGAGGGATAAAGGAATAACCAAGGCGACGAAACCCACCAACGAGTAACTCATATCGGCGAAATAAGCCCCGACCACCCCTGCTTGATTCAGTACGTCGCTAGCGGACCCGCTAGAGCTCCATCCGGGGTCTTCGGTATCGAACGTGGTAAGGCTGAGAACAGAAAAAGAAGCCACTGCGAGGCCTGCGATAAAGCCAACGCTTGCAAGCACGCTTGGCGCGCTGGTGTCCTGCTCTCCCTTCACCGATTTTGAAGGCGCATTCTTGGCCGGCACTGTGGTGCTCCTCCAGTTTGTTTGCCGTATCATATCACAAAGAAAAACGCCTATTTTCTTAAAATAAGATCTATTTTTCATGTACTTAGGTCGTTTATTTCCGAGATCTTTCGTTCGTCGGCATTTCGAAAGAAGACAGAATGCGCTACCCTCCCCGCCTCTTTTACGGCTTCTTGGAAAATCCACGCGAATGAGTGCAAAACATCATCACAGATTGATTATTTTAGGCTCGGGACCAGCGGGCTATACGGCCGCGGTTTATGCCGCAAGAGCGAACCTAGCACCCGTTGTCATTACGGGGATGCAGCAAGGCGGCCAACTGACCACAACCACTGAGGTGGAAAATTGGCCCGGTGGTCCGGAGGGCTTGCAGGGTCCGGCGCTGATGCAGGAGATGCAGGCGCATGTCGAGCGGTATGATGCGTCCATTGTTTTTGATCACATCGATTCAGTCGATTTATCAAACCGCCCTTTTACCCTCAAGGGCTCACACGAATACAGCTGTGATGCACTCATTATTGCGACCGGGGCGTCAGCACAATACCTCGGCTTACCGAGTGAAACTGCGTTCATGGGCAAAGGGGTAAGTGCGTGTGCCACCTGCGATGGCTTTTTCTACCGGAATAAAGAAGTGGTCGTTGTGGGCGGCGGTAACACCGCTGTTGAAGAAGCGCTTTACCTGTCAAACCTCTGCAGCAAAGTTCACCTTGTTCATCGACGCAATGAGCTTCGCGCTGAAAAGGTACTGCAGGACCGACTTTTTGCTAGAGCTGACGAAGGTCGAATCACACTGAACTGGCATCAGCAGCTGGAGGAGGTCGTCGGCGATGCGTCAGGCGTTACCGGCGTCCGCTTGTCTTCCACCCTGGACTCAACCATGATGGATATCACAGTCGATGGCGTCTTTATTGCCATCGGACACAAGCCTAATACTGAGATTTTCACAGGCCAGCTTGACATGGCTGACGGCTATATTCGAACCAGTTCCGGACTCGATGGTAATGCGACACTGACCTCCGTTGCAGGCGTCTACGCCGCGGGCGACGTGTCTGATCACGTATACCGCCAAGCCATTACATCCGCGGGGTTTGGCTGCATGGCGGCGCTTGATGCCGAAAAGTTTTTGGACGCTGAGTCTTAACGCTCGCTGATCGCGGTCAATGGAACCCTTCCCACCGACCGGTACGGCACTTCAGGACCCTAACGGATTGCTTGCCGTCGGCGGCGACCTCAGCGTCGAGCGCCTGCTCGAGGCTTATCGGCGTGGTATTTTTCCTTGGTATGAGGCGGACGAGCCTATTCTTTGGTGGACTCCTAACCCGAGGGCAGTCCTGAAGCCCGAGAACTTTTACACCTCAAAATCATTCCGAAAGTTTTTGCGTCGCACCGATTGGTTGATCGAGGTCAACCAACAGTTCCATAGCGTTGTCGATGCCTGCTCTGCACTCACGCCCGAACGAGAAGCGACTTGGATCAGCACGCCAATGAAACTGGCTTACCAAGAGCTTCATCGCCTAGGCTACGCCCACAGCATTGAAGTCATGGACCAAGGCTCGCTTGTCGGTGGACTCTACGGCGTAAAATTAGGGTCGATTTTCTTTGGTGAGTCTATGTTCTCAAAGGCGGCAAATGCCTCGAAATTTGCTCTTCATGCGCTCTGCAGGGGCGGCGTATTTGCAGATTTAACCTTGATTGACTGCCAGATGCCCAGTGAACACCTGTCAGCGCTTGGCATGTCCCTCATATCGCGAGAAGAGTTTGAGCAGGCGCTTCAGGCGGCCATCTCACCTTCAGACTGAGTGCTAGGCAAACACTTGGCGCGGAACATTCTACACGTGGACTGAGACCACTAAGAGCTAGACGGGCTTTCAGCTCTGCGGCGCGATAGCCACGCGTGAAAGGTCAGAACCATATAGATGGGAATACCGAGCTCGAGTACCTCCTCGACAGACCCTGCCCAGCGCGACACCTCAGCACTGGTCTCAATTCCAAAGGGTTTTAGCTTCCTAGCCAGCCCATCGATAGACTTGGAAAACGCCAGCAAGAAGAAGATGAGCGCGACGCCAAGGGCTACGGGCGCGCGCTGCTTCAAGCCGTGCAGAAACCCAACGAAATGATTTCGTAGCAGCTGGAAGACGGTCCACATAATAAGCGCAATAACGAGTAGACCAATGACCTTTTCCTGTAACGGAACGTCAGTGCTCAAGTAAAATCGGGACTTTAGAATACCCATGGTCGTGAAGGCTTTATCGAAATCAAGCTCACGACAACCAAAAAGCAGCGTCAAAACGACAAAGTAGCCGCGTGAGACAAGAAAATCTCGTCCACCGCGAGCGATCATGTACAGGGCGCACACAAAGTACCCCACAGCAGAGGCCACTTCGATCGGGCCTGATTCACCCATTAGCAGCTGCCTGTCACGTTCCTCGAGGTTCAAAACCAGTCCGCACAATAGCAGCAGCCCCAGTGCGAGAATCGCGTAGGTCTTAAGATATCGGTTATCAGTCATTCTAAAGACTCACTCCAGTGGTGGATGGCTGACCCAACAGCCAGGTCTCAACGCGTGAGTTTAATACGGACGGCGGCGACCCGCCACACAGTCAGTCGCGAGCAAGCGTCTGTGAGTAGAGCGTCGCAATAATGTCTCACCCGCACAGTGCGTCCTGTTCAAGGTCCTCAAGGCGTCCAGGTTAAAGTGGGCTAGTGAGCCCAAGTTATTGGTGTTCCCCCTATACGAAGCCCTCTGACCCCGCTAGGCTTACCCTGGATGTGGTAAGTATGTTGATGCCGCTGCGCATGCACAGGCCGCCACGGGGCGGCATGAGCGCGAGGTGCTGGCGTTCATGATTGAGATTAGACGATAAGCCATGACTGCGAACTTAAGAGAAATTAAGGTATTTACAACGTTTCCTCACCGTTGCTCGTACCTGCCCGATAGGGAGGCCACCACCCTCTTCGTGGATCCTCGCCAAAAGATTACGCCAGAGCTTTACACGGAGCTGTCAACGATGGGCTTCCGACGGAGTGGCGACCACGTTTACCGACCACACTGCAACAGCTGCACCGCATGCACAGCGGCTCGCATCGCGGTTCAGGACTTCACACCCTCCAAAAGTCAAAAACGAGTCTTACAGGCTAATAGGGACCTGACGCTGAGAATCACAGACTCTGTGGATGACGACGAGGCCTACGAGCTCTACGAACGATATATAACGCAAAAGCATGCTGACGGAGACATGTACCCGCCCGACAGAGAACAATATGATTCTTTTTTAAACGACAGCTTAGCGTGCACGCAATATTTTAGGCTGTACGATCAGGATAAGCTTATTTGCATTGCCGTTTCCGACGAAATGCTCGACGGGCTTGCGGCGATCTACACGTTTTATGATCCCGACTGTGCCAAGCGAAGCTTGGGGACGTTGGCAGTGCTGCTCCAGATATCGCATGCGAACAAGCTCAACCTACCGTTTGTCTATTTGGGGTACTGGATCGAGGGCTGCCGTAAGATGAGCTATAAAACCCGCTTCAGACCACTTGAGCTGCTCAGTAATGGGCGATGGCATGGGGTAGACAACGAACCGGTGAGTGAACTCTCAGCAATCCCCGTCGTCAATATCCCCAACGAATCGCGACCGTAACTTATCGCTCTCGATAGGTAATACGCCCCTTACTTAAATCGTAAGGGGTGACTTCAACACGGACCTTGTCTCCCGTAAGAATACGAATATAGTTCTTACGCATCTTCCCTGAGATGTGCGCTGTCACGACATGCCCATTCTCAAGGCGCACTCGAAACGTTGTATTGGGGAGCGTGTCTATGATTTCCCCTTCCATTTCGATCTGATCTTCTTTAGCCATTAAGCCTTTCCAGTAATAGAGTGATGGCGCGCACTCTATAGGAAAGTGCGCGCTAGGAAAACCGTGAGTTTTGGACAAACACTGCCGCGTTAAGCGGGGACTGCTTCGTCGATGGTCTCGGTCTCTGAGGAGACTGTGAGTCCATCACCATTAAGGTTAACCGAGACCTTGGCAATACCACCCTTGGCGAGCGCGCCAAACAGCACCATTTCCGCCAGCGGCTTCTTAATGTGCTCCTGAATGACTCGCTCCATCGGGCGAGCACCCATATTTCGGTCATAACCCTCGGTGACAAGCCATTCGCGTGCCGGTTCGTCAACGTGAAGCTGAACACGCTTCTCGTCAAGTTGCGTCTGCAGGGCTGTCAAGAATTTATCGACGACCGTTAGGATCACGTCTTGACCTAATGGCTCGAAAGGCACAATGGCATCGAGTCGATTTCTAAATTCGGGGGTAAACAATTTATTAATCGCTTCTAACGCATCGGTACTGTTGTCTTGGTCAGAAAAGCCTATCGATCGCTTGGAGACACTCTCAGCACCTGCGTTCGTCGTCATGACAACGATCACGTTTCTAAAGTCAGCTTTACGGCCGTTGTTATCTGTCAGCGTCCCGTGGTCCATCACTTGAAGCAGCAAGTTGAAAACCTCTGGATGCGCCTTCTCGACTTCATCGAGCAACACCACAGAATGGGGATGTTTGGTGACCGCGTCTGTTAACAGACCGCCCTGATCATAACCAACGTAGCCTGGAGGCGCCCCAATCAACCGCGAGACGGTGTGCCGCTCCATGTACTCAGACATATCAAACCGGAGCAGCTCAAGCCCCAACTGCATCGCCAACTGTTTGGTCACCTCGGTTTTACCCACGCCCGTAGGGCCAGCCAACAGGAAGCTGCCAATCGGTTTGTCGCCAGAGCGTAAGCCGGCACGCGCCAACTTAATCGAGCTGACCAGTTGACTGACTGCCTTATTCTGTCCAAACACCACTAAGGAAAGATTGCTCTCGAGTTTTTCGAGCAACTCCCTGTCGTCGCTTGTCACTGTCTTTGGGGGAATTCGGGCAATTTTTGCAACCACTGCTTCAATATCGCCTGGACCCACTACCTTCTTGCGCTTACTGACTGGCTGAAGTTGCTGATAAGCGCCGGCTTCGTCGATCACATCAATGGCTTTATCGGGCAGGAATCGATCTGTGATAAACCGGTCGGCCATCTCGGTCGCCGTTCGAAGCGCTTTATCGGTATAACGCAAACCGTGGTGCTCCTCAAAACGAGACTTGAGCCCCTTAAGGATTTTGTACGCATCCTCCACGGACGGCTCCAACACATCGACTTTTTGAAACCTGCGACTCAAGGCTTTGTCTTTGTCGAAAATGCCACGATATTCGGCGTAGGTCGTCGAACCAATGCAGCGTAGCTTCCCGGAACTGAGGAGTGGCTTCAGTAAATTGCTGGCATCCATAACCCCGCCTGACGCCGCGCCAGCACCAATAATCGTATGGATCTCGTCGATGAACAAAATCGAGCCTTCCCGTCGCTTAAGGTCTGCAAGCACGCCTTTGAAACGCTTTTCAAAGTCGCCGCGATACTTGGTTCCCGCCAGTAGCGCTCCCAAGTCTAGAGAAAACACCTCTGCAGTCTTTAACGTATCCGGGACCTGTCCGTCGACAATAAGCTTCGCCAACCCTTCCGCGATAGCCGTTTTACCCACACCCGACTCGCCGACCAGTAGGGGATTATTCTTACGCCTTCGCGCCAAAATTTGAGCGACACGCTCAACCTCATCAAGGCGACCAATGAGGGGATCTATTTGCCCGTGAGCGGCCTCCTCGTTCAGGTTGGTCGCATATTTATTGAGCGGGCTCTCCTCCTCGCCATCGCCTTCCGGTGACTCACCATTCGCTTGCAGCTCATCTCCTTCAACACTCTCATCACCCTCGTCTTTACTCACACCGTGCGTAATAAAATTAACGATGTCGAGACGCGAAATATCTTGGGTTTTCAAGAAGTAAACCGCCTGACTTTCCTGCTCAGAAAAAATTGCGACTAAGACATTAGCCCCGGAAACCTCTGTTTTCCCAGAACTTTGTACGTGAAAAACAGCCCTTTGAAGAACCCGTTGGAATCCTAACGTGGGTTGCGTATCGACCTCCTCCTCACCCGGCACTAGAGGCGTTGTCGCGTCGATAAACTCCGATACATCACCGCGTAAGGCGTCGATATCGGCGCTGCAGGCTCGAAGGACAGCCTGTGCAGCGCTGTCGTCAAGTAGCGCCAACAACAAGTGTTCAACCGTAATGAACTCGTGCCGTTGCGCTCTCGCTTGTTTAAAAGACTCGTTTAACGCTCTTTCGAGGTCTTTACTCAACACGTATCTTTCTCCTTAGTCTTCATCTTGCGAGGGTTCAACCTCGCACAACAGTGGATGCCCATTGTCTCTTGCGGCCTGATTGACCAACTCGGCCTTTGTCTCAGCAACGTCCCTTGTGTAAATACCACAGACGCCTTTTCCTTGCGTGTGCACTGCAAGCATCACCTGAGTCGCCTTTTCGCGCGTCAGTGAAAAGAAGTGTTCGAGCACCTCCACCACAAACTCCATCGGCGTGTAATCGTCGTTGAGCAGCACCACCCGGTAAAGTGACGGCCGCTTAAGTTTTGGCTTGGCAGGAGCAACCGCGAGGCCGCCCTCGTCTTCGCCCGTCCCAGGCTTATCCGACATCAACAAAATGCCTTTTTTAAAATCGTGGTCAATCATGCTCATCATGTGTAATGGAGACGCCTCATTATAGTGTAGTACGAACAAAGGAGCCTTTTGGTCGTTAGTTTGTCAAAAGGATTTCTGGCTAAGAAAAAAAAAGCCCGCATGCGCGGGCTATACTGGTTTCGGTCGCTTGTTTCAGGTCATGTGGTCAACAATCGCGTCCCCAAATGCAGAGCATGACACCTCGGTCGCGTTGTCGGTAAGACGTGCGAAATCATAAGTTACTGTCTTTGCCTGAATCGCACCGTTCATTCCGGTGATAATAAGATCAGCCGCCTCGTTCCAACCCAAATGACGAAGCATCATTTCTGCTGACAAAATCAATGAGCCGGGGTTCACTTTGTCCTGCCCCGTATACTTCGGCGCTGTGCCGTGCGTTGCCTCAAACAGCGCGATATCATCAGAAAGGTTCGCACCGGGCGCAATACCTATTCCACCAACCTGTGCGGCTAGTGCATCAGACAGGTAGTCGCCATTGAGGTTCAGGGTTGCAATCACGCTGTACTCCTTAGGGCGCAATAACACCTGCTGAAGCATCGCATCGGCAATGACATCCTTCACGATAATATCGTCGCCATTGTTTGGGTTCTTAATCTTTACCCAGGGGCCGCCGTCCAGCAATTCACCGCCGAACTCTTCCATTGCGAGTTCATAACCCCAATCACGGAAGCCTCCCTCAGTAAACTTCATGATATTGCCTTTGTGCACCAACGTGACCGACGGAAGTTCTTGATCAATGGCGTATTGCAGCGCTTTACGGACCAGACGCTTGGTACCCTCAACAGACACAGGCTTAATACCAATGCCCACGTTCTGTGGAAATCGGATTTTTGTGGCGCCCATTTCTGTAATCAAAAAATCAACGACTTTGTCGGCTTCCGGAGATCCTGCTTGGAACTCAATACCCGCATAAATGTCTTCAGAGTTCTCACGGAAAATCACCATGTTTGTATCGCCAGGACTCTTCACCGGGGACGGCACGCCGTCGAACCAACGAACAGGTCTTAAGCACGTGTAGAGGTCCAGCTCTTGTCTCAGAGCGACGTTTAGCGAGCGAAAACCACCGCCAACCGGCGTCGTCAAGGGCCCCTTGATCGCAACAAGGTAGGACTTAATCGCATCAAGTGTTTCCTGTGGGAACCAGTCCCCTTCATACAGCTCCGCCGCCTTCTCTCCCGTGTAGATTTCCATCCACGCGATACGCTTCTCGCCGCCATAAGCTTTCTCTACGGCAGCGTCTACCACCTTAATCATGACCGGGCTGATATCGATACCGATACCATCCCCTTCGATGTAGGGAATGATCGGTGTATTTGGAACGTTGAGACTGTGGTCTGCGTTAATGGTGATGGGCGTCCCTTGCTCTGGGACTTTGATGTGTTGATGTGCCATAGTAGTCAGATCCTTACCTGTTTGGTTGACTGGCTGGCCGAGCTTTTTAGCCCGCCCCCGGATTGAATCATGCTAAGTGATTCACTTAATGTGGACGGCAATACGTCCTTTTTGTTTTGTCGCGAGTTTACCACTTTTTGTCGTCAACGAATCCTATGAGTCAATTGCTGTTATTTAATAAGCCCTTTCGCGTCATGAGTCAGTTCACAGACCGTGATCGTCCGGACAATCCCCGATCTACGCTGGCCGATTTTCTCAACGCAGCGGGGTTCAGGCCTGCTGGCCGTCTCGATTATGACTCTGAGGGTTTACTCATACTCACTAATGACGGTGGTTTACAGCACACGCTGGCGCACCCGAAGAAAAAACACTGGAAGACCTATTGGGTGCAAGTAGAGGGCTTAGCAACACAAGAGATGTGTCAAACGCTGGCGCGAGGCGTCCAGTTAAAAGATGGAGAAACACTGCCTGCCCGTTGTAGGCTTCTTGAAATACCGACTATTTGGGAGAGAAATCCACCCATACGCCACCGAGCGTCAGTACCTGACAGCTGGATCGAGCTGTCAATACATGAAGGAAGAAATCGACAAGTCCGCAGAATGACGGCAGCTGTCGGATACCCTACCCTGCGATTGATTCGGCGCAGTGTCGGCCCCTTTACCGTTGACGCACTTGCTCCTGGCGAATACCGCTACGAAGATGCCACAATAATGGACTCTATCCGACATGCTTGATGCGCCGCGCTTTTTACCACACACCACTGTGGCCTCTGTGATCGAACGCTCAGGACGGTTTTTATTGGTCGAGGAGATGAGCCAGGGTGTCGCGGTACTCAATCAGCCCGCAGGACACTTAGAGCAACACGAAAGCTTGATCGACGCGGCCGCACGGGAAACGCGAGAAGAGACCTGCTGGCGCAGCGACATCACGGCTTATTTGGGCGTCACCATTGTCACTGCCAAAAATGGCATCTGTTATCTGCGACACAGTTTCGTTGCAACAGCGCTGGAATTTGACAACACCCTGACACGAGACTCCAGTATCATCGGTACTCATTGGATGAGTCGCGAGGAGCTTCTGGCATCTGAAAAGCCGTTACGTCATGGCGTCGTACTTGACGTCATTGACCGCTATATTGCCGGCACTGCGGTGTCATTGGACCTAGTGCGCCACTTATGAGTTTTCATCACACAACAAAAGTGATCGTCGGCATGTCTGGAGGTGTCGATTCTTCGGTCTCTGCGCTATTGCTCAAAGAGCAGGGCTACCAGGTCGAAGGTCTCTTCATGAAAAATTGGGATGAAGATGACGGTACAGAGTACTGCACGGCGATGGCGGACTTAGCTGACGCGCAAGCCGTCGCTGACACGCTGGGCATTGTTTTACATGCCGCCAACTTTGCCGCGGAATATTGGGACAATGTTTTTGAACATTTTCTCGCCGAGTACAGCGCCGGTAGAACGCCGAATCCCGACATTCTGTGCAATAAAGAAATTAAGTTCAGAGCTTTTTTGGACTACGCGGGCACCCTCGGCGCGGACAAAATTGCGACTGGACACTACGTCAGAAAGGGTATCCGCGGTGGGCGCGCGACGCTCCTAAAGGGTGTCGATGCGTCCAAGGATCAGAGTTATTTTTTGCATCAGGTAGGGTATGACGCCATTGATGCCAGCCTTTTTCCGCTGGGTGAGCTGAAAAAATCAGAAGTGAGGAAGCTCGCGGCAGCTCACAGCTTTAAGACTGCTGATAAAAAAGACAGCACGGGAATCTGTTTTATTGGGGAACGACGATTTTCGGACTTTTTAGCGCAGTACCTTAAAAAGAACCCAGGGCCTATAAAAACGACCGGTGGTGAAATTATAGGGCAACATCAAGGTCTGATGTATCACACCATTGGGCAACGACAAGGACTTGGCATAGGTGGTTTAAAAAATGCTGGAGAGGCGCCCTGGTACGTGACCGAGAAAGACGTCGTCACCAACACACTGTGGGTTTGCCAGCACAACGACAACCCTGCCCTATTTGCCTCTTCGCTGACGACTAGTGATGTTTTTTGGATCAACGGCCAGGCCCCAAGCGACCCGTTGAGTTGCCATGCCAAGGTGCGATATCGACAAGCTGATCAGGCCTGCACGGTGAGCCACTCGGCAGATCGCTACGAGGTCCACTTTGAGCAGCCTCAGCGCGCTATTACACCCGGGCAATCGGTCGTATTTTATCAAGATGAGGAGTGCCTGGGTGGAGGGGTCATAGAGACTGTATACAACCGGGTGACGGCGGCAGCGCAATGACGCAGTACTCCTCACTCGAGCAGCAAGTCATCGCGCTCGCAGGCGTTGTCCAAGCGGCCAGAATGGTGGATCAAGTCGCCAAAACAGGCTCATATCCCCCAGCCTTTTTCGAGGCCTCGCTGCGCTCTCTTTTCGTATTCGATGCGCCGAGTGTTGACGCAGTTTATGGGAATGTACAAGGGGTCAAGTTGGGTTTGCGCAGTGTTGTAGACATGCTGACGGACGCGACCAATGAAGACCACCTTGCAATGAGCCTTTACGTGAGAGCGTTACTAAAACTCGAGGGCCAGTTTCGCAAGCGATCTGACTTGCAAGACGTGGTGGGCTCCAGATTGAATCACGTGAGCTTCAAAGCCCAACACTTCAGTGACGACGCGGTGGAACTTGCCGCCAGCGTCAGCGCAATCTACCAGGACACAATCAGCCATCTTTCCTACAGAATTAAAGTGAAAGGAAATATTCAGCACTTACAAGAAACTAAAAATGCCGATCTTGTTAGAACGTTGCTGCTTGCAGGTTTAAGGTCTGCACGTCTGTGGAGACAGCTCGGTGGTCGGAAACACCACTTCTTGTTGAAGAGCAGTAAAATCGTGGCCGCTGCGAGCCGCCTGGGAAGTCCTTTGACGTCATCAGTGGACTCAAATTCCCTGCACTAGGGCTTTGTCGTGATAAACTTGCGCGCTCTTCACGGAGCCCACGTATGACTTATCACACTGCCAAAGCTATTTCCCCACTCGATGGACGCTACGCTGCAAAGGTTGACCCTTTGCGAGAGATTTTCAGTGAGTATGGACTCATTGAGCGACGCCTTTACGTCGAGGTTCGCTGGCTGCAAAAACTATCCAGCACCCCTGGGATTGTGGAGGTCGAATCTTTCGATCAAGCCGCAACGGACCACCTGGAGACTATTATTGATGCCTTCGATCTAGAGGCTGCACAAGCCATAAAAGCGATCGAACGAACCACTAACCATGACGTAAAAGCGATTGAATACTTCTTAAAAGATTCGCTACAAACCAATGTTACGCTCAGTCAAGCCAGTGAATTCGTGCACTTCGCCTGCACGAGTGAAGACATTAATAATTTGTCGCATGCGCTGATGCTCCGCGACGGCGTACCGGTCATTGCGCACGAAATGCGGGCCATTATTACCGCCATCGATGCGTTGGCCACGCAATATTCAGATTTATCCATGCTGAGCCGAACGCACGGACAGACGGCGAGCCCTACGACCTTAGGCAAGGAAATGGCCAATGTTTCTGCGCGGCTGTGCCGGCAACTTGCAGGCGTTGAGTCGATTACGCCGCTCGGTAAGTTTAATGGTGCGGTCGGCAACTTTAACGCCCATTTAAGCGCGTACCCCGATGTCGACTGGCCGCAGTTGTCACAGGAGTTTGTTGAATCATTGGGCCTTGAGTGGAATCCGATGACCACACAGATCGAGCCCCACGACTACATGGCCGAGCTGTTCCAAGCCATCTGCCGATTTAATACGATTCTCATCGATTTTGACCGTGATATTTGGTCGTATATTTCGCTTGGGTACTTTAAACAAAGGACAATTGATGGCGAGATTGGCTCGTCGACGATGCCTCACAAAGTTAATCCAATTGATTTCGAAAATTCAGAGGGCAATCTAGGTCTGGCCAACGCGGTATTGGCTCATTTGAGCGAAAAGTTGCCTATGAGCCGCTGGCAGCGTGACCTTACCGACAGTACGGTCCTCAGAAATATGGGAGTGGGCTTTGGTTACTCATTACTCGCGTACACCTCAACGCTCAAGGGCATCAGTAAACTTGAGGTTAACCCTTCACGTTTGGCTGAAGATTTGGACAACAGCTGGGAGGTGCTTGCCGAGCCAATCCAAACCGTTATGCGTCGCTATGGCATTCCCGAACCCTACGAGAAGCTCAAAGCGCTGACACGCGGTCAAGCCATCACCCGAGATACGCTGCATGCGTTCATCACGACGCTAGAGCTTCCCAACGAGACGAAAACTCAGCTTCTGGCATTAACACCTGCGAATTACGTCGGACTTGCGCAAAAATTGACTGAAACCTGGGGTCAGTAATTCGCGTGATATCGCCTCGGTTCGACATGGACGTCCAGTGGTTTTTAAGCAAGCACTGGCAGAAAAAACCAGTACTGATTCGGTCAGCACTACCGGGTTTTGAAGCCCCCATAAGCCCTGAAGAACTAGCTGGCCTCGCGATGGAGGCTCAGGTCGACAGTCGGATTGTTAGTCGCCAGGGTAAACAATGGCAACTGACTCAAGGGCCGTTCTCCGACGACAGTTTTGAGCGCACCGGCGAATGGACCCTCCTCGTTCAGCGCGTTGATGAGTGGTTCCCTGAAGTTGCGGCACTGCGCGGCTGTGTTGACTTTATACCCTCTTGGAGAATGGATGATGTGATGGTCAGCTATGCCACTGATGGGGCTGGGGTAGGCCCACACTTTGATCAATACGACGTATTTTTGCTGCAAGGTGCCGGCAAGCGTCATTGGAAGGTTGGACCGCTGTGCGACAACACCACGCCCGTTATCGAATCAGGCGGTCTCAAGCTCATTGAGGAGTTTGAGTCATCGCAAAACTTCATATTAGAGCCGGGCGATGTCTTGTACGTACCCCCTGGATTTGCTCACTGGGGATCAGCTATCGGCGAGAGTATGACGTTTTCGCTTGGTTTCAGGGCTACTCGAATGAGCGACTTAGTGGCGCGGCTCTCTGACAGTGTCATCGAGTCGCTTCGGGAAGATCTCCTCTTGGAAGACCTCGACAGCCTGTGCGAACAAAGTCGACCAGGCGAAATTACAACTCAGCAGATTCAAAATGCACACGGCGCAGTGGTCAGCGCTATCGAAGCCTTGGCCTCTGAAGACTGGTTCCCCGAGTTGCTGTCAGAAGCCCCAGTTGAGCCGATCGCGCAAGAACTTCCCCTAAGTGACCGCGTCATGCTGTCACCACATCAGCGACTATTATGGCGTGACGATGGAGACGCACTCATTGCCTACTTGGGCGGGGAGGCGCATCGCTTAGAACCGGTTGACGAACACTGGCTATCAACGCTCTGCTCAGGGCGCAGTCTCTCGACAGCATCGTTGGACACGCGTCAGCACGACGTCGTCTCTAAGTGGTGGGTGCTCGGCTTTGTCGAAGAGCCCGAACTGGGGGCTGCACACTAACTTTCGAGAAGAATCCCGACCTCATTCCCCTCGTAGTGTACGGTGTATATCGCCAAACGGGCACATTGTCCCGAGAGGTGCTCACCGCTTGCCAAGGAGAAGCTAAAACCGTGCCGTGGGCAATAAATAACCCCAGATTCGATTTGGCCATGCTCCAACGACTGCCCTTGATGAGGACACAGCGCTGCAAACGCGCTGATCTCGTCGTCTTCTCTCACTAAAATGAGGTCCAGCGAATCAATTTTAAACCGTTGTCGGTAACCTTCTTGAACATTAATCAACTTATCCAGTGCCAGAAACCGCATCGGCTCAGGACTCCCTAAGCTGAGTGATGATGCGGTTAGCAGCCGTAACAGGCGTCAATTCGCCTGCACTGACTTCAACGAGCATCTGTGACAATTGTGTACTGATTGCGGCGTTATCGTGCAACTGCTGACGCAGCATTTCATCAGTTAACTGCCACATCCACTGTACGTTTTGCTCGGCCCTTTTTTGATCAAATACGCCGTGACCTGCTGCCTCCTCTTGGTAACGTCGCATCATCGCCCAACACTCCGTCAAGCCCTCTTGCTTGAGCGCTGAGCAGGTGTGAACCTCCGGCTTCCAAAAGTCACCGGCACTTAGCAGTGACATGGCCGTCTGATAATGAAGTTTGGTTTTTCGAGCAAGGCTTGCACTTTCACCATCCGCTTTATTAATCATGATGGCGTCAGCCAGCTCTAAGATTCCTTTCTTTATGCCTTGAAGCTCATCGCCACCCCCGGGCAGCAACAGAATTAAAAAGAAATCGACCATGCTGCCAACCTGATGCTCGGATTGTCCGACGCCGACGGTCTCTACGATGACAACATCGAAGCCCGCGGCCTCGCAGAGAAGCATCGACTCACGAGTCTTCAGTGCGACCCCACCCAAAGCACGCCCTGCCGGCGACGGTCTAATGAACGCACGCGAATCTCGTGATAGGAGTTCCATACGAGTTTTGTCACCCAAAATAGAACCACCCGCCTTGGGTGAACTGGGGTCGACAGCCAAGACCGCAACTTTGTGCCCCTCGGCAATGACGTGTTGCCCAAATGTTTCAATGAACGTGGATTTACCAACTCCTGGCACTCCCGTAATCCCCAGGCGCAGACTTTTTCCCGTGTGCGGAAGTAGCTCATTGAGGAGTTGTTGGGACGCTTCCCTGTCTTTGGCCCGCGAGCTCTCGACCAGCGTAATCGCCTTAGCCAGCGCGCGCCGATTTCCGGCAAGTATGGCTTCAGCTGTTGACGTTAACGGCATCCAACACCTTCCGCGCTGCCTCTGGGATCGGCGTGCCGGGACCAAAGATCAGCGTCACACCGGCATCGTAAAGGTATTGATAATCCTGCTGCGGAATAACCCCCCCCGCAATGACTACAATATCATCGGCCCCTTGCTCCTTGAGCGCTTGGATTAGCTGAGGCACGAGTGTCTTGTGTCCTGCAGCAAGACTCGATGCACCGACAATGTGGACGTCATTTTCAATGGCTTGGCGCGCCACTTCTTCAGGGGTCGAGAACATCGGTGAAAGGTCAACGTCAAACCCCACATCGGCAAACGCAGTCGCAACAACTTTCGCGCCTCGGTCATGACCGTCTTGGCCCATCTTTGC
>CBFHJX010000005.1:0-42136 GCA_965656285.1 Luminiphilus sp.
GGAATGGCAGACATAATGATGATGGGTAAGGTATAAGACCTAAAGGCAACCGCCAGCAGAACATAGATGGTCAACATCGCAATGGAGAAAAGACGAGTCACCTCGGTTATGAATTCGGCCTGTTGCTCCTCCCAGCCCCCTTTTATGATTTGCAATGCGGGATAGCGCGCTTGTAAACCGGGTATAAATTCATCTTGTACTTTTTCGCTAATATCGCCCATCGAGTCAACATTAACCCGCGCAAAAACCTCAAAGATCCGCTGTCCGTCGCGCCGCACGATCCGCTGAGATGCCTTTCTAACATCGATATCGGCGACTGTAGCGAGAGGAATCATCCGACCGTCTGACGTCCTAATATTTAACCCGCGAAGTGATGTTAACGTCTCGCGATCGCCCTCGGGATACCGAAGCATCACGCGAACGTCGCCGTACTGACGAGGCAGTCGTTGCACCTCTTCACCGTAATACGACTGCCGTATCTGTCGCGAAAGATCGGCAAGTGTGACACCCAGTGTTTGAGCGCCGGGCTTTAACCGAATATTGAGCTCATCGATTTCGCCACGCTGATTATCCCGAACGAAGAAAACATCTTCAAACGTCACTAGGTAATTACGAAGTTCCGCCGCGGCCGATTTGAGTCGAGCTTCGTTGGAGTGCGCAAACACGAAGGTGAGCACCGCCTCACCCTGATTGGCCGTGTATTGCACATTAATATTTTCAGCATCGGGAATCTCACCCATGGACTCCATGTACGTTTCGGCCACTTCACGCATGCTGATATTGCTCTCGCCGGGTGGAGGCAGCTGAATGTATTGCTCCAACGAGTTTGCGTAGGCAAAGGTGAAGGCTCCCACCACCGGGTACTGCGCCTTTAGATCGTCGCTTGCGCTATTGAGCTGGTCCATCACGGCCTCAGTGCGGCTAAAGGGGACTCCAGACGGCAGCCCCACATCAACCCGAAGCGTTTCACTTTCCAATTGTGGGAAAAAATAAAATCGGACCCAACCCGTCGTGACCAACGCAATCGCGACTATAAAACCTGCCAAAAAGACAGCGCTCAACGCGTAACGGATTTTCAGGGCGCGCTCCAATAGCGGTGCATAGGTGTTGCTGGCGAACGAGGTAATGCCATTGGAGATGAACCGCTGTAGGGCAAAGCCCTTAGACGACTCCTCTCGAGACGCCAAATGTCTTAGGTGCGCAGGAAGAATGAAGAAGGCTTCGATCAACGAAAACGCGAGTGCAAATGCGATAACCGCTGAGAGGTGCCGTAAAAACTCGCTTTGCGGCCCCGACAGAAACGCCCAAGGGGCAAAGGCCACAACGGTGGTCAACACCGCGAAAATCACCGGACGTGCGACCGCAGAGGTACCAACGATTGCCGCATCCTCGGCCGGTAGCCCAAGGTCCTCACGGTGATGGTGAATACTCTCGCCGACGACAATTGCATCATCCACAACGATACCCAGCACTAATAAAAACGCGAACGTCGACAAGAAATTAATGGACACGTCTGCTGCAGGTAAAAATATAAACGCCCCGATAAATGAAACGCCAATACCGACGGTGACCCATAGGGCGACCGTAAAGCGGAGTGTTAACAGCAAGATCAACAAAACAAGCAACAACCCCATCCAAGCCGCGTCAAAGATCAATGACATCCGCGAGTCGTAAGCATCCGCCATGTCCGCAAGGCTCAGGATCTCTACGCCCTGAGGCAGGTCCGCACGTTTAGTCTCGATCCATTCATGAACCTGTTTCGAGGTTTTGGTTATGAACAGTCGGTCGGTGGGCTCGATTTGCAACATCACCGCGGGTACACCGTCAGCCGTTGCAGACACTTCAAAGTCCTCGAAACCATCGATCACGCGAGCAACATCACCCAAGCGGATCTGTGCACCCGACGGCAATTCTCTGATAATAATTTTTTCAAAATCGGTCTGCGTGTCCGCAAGATTTTCAGCACGAAGCTGAACCGCACCGGTCGGCGTTCTCAACTCCCCCGAGGAGAGGTTGATCGACGTGGCTCGAATGGCAGACGCCAAATCGTTGAACGTTAACTGGTAACGCTGGAGTGCCTCTTCAGACACCTCAATAGTCACTTCTTCGTTACGCGACCCACCAATATTGACGTCACTGACATGACTCAGCGACAGCAACTCATCACGAAGCTCCTCCGCCAGTCGTCCTAGGGCCTTCTCCCCAACATCCCCTCGAACCGTGAGGTAATGAATCGTTTCTTTAAATTTGAAGGTTCTGATCCGCGGCGGCTCGAGGTCTCGCGGGAATGACGTAATCCCATCAACCGCATCTCTAATGTCCTCTTTAAACTGCGTTAAATCGACACGCGGCTGGGCTTCCAAGCTCACCGAACCGAAACCCTCTCTCGCCTGAGAGTTGTAACGACGAACGTTCTCGATATTTTTTACCGCCGCCTCAACGCGCTGGACGACCTGTTGCTCGATTTCTTTGGGTGCCGCACCTGGCCAGGTCAACGAGACCTGCACAACGGGAATGGTCACGATCGGCTGAACTTCCTTCTCAATAGTGCTCCAGGCGATCAGTCCAGAGATGATGATAAAGATCATCAATAGATTTGCCGCCACGGCATTACGTACCCACCAGGCAATAAGTCCGTGCATCGTCTTAACCTGCGCTGAGCTGCACAGGATCCGCAGCGTCTTCAATTGGTGAAAGTGCCATGCCGGGTACCGGGTTCCTTATTGGGGAAACAATGACCCGATCTCCCTCTGCGATGCCACTCGATAAGTACGCAACCTCCGCCGTAGCGTGTGCCACCACGACATCTTTGACCTCAAGAAGACCCTGATCGTTCATGATAAAAACACGACCACCAGCTCGGAGTCCGGCCGCGGAAATGGCAATTACGTCCGTCAGCGCACGGCCTCGTATTTGGGCGGCGACAAACAGCCCGGGCGCCATGGGCATCTCGCCCTCGACCACGTCAAAGGGGCTCTGAACTTCAACGGTTCCAAAGGTTGACCGCGTCCGCGAATCCAAAGACGCATCTAATCGCACTAAACGCCCCGCCCAGCGGCGCGTCGCCCCGCCCACGTCGGCTACCAGCTCAACGCTCAAACCCAAGTCATCCTCCGCCTCATAACCGATTGGAACACCCAACGCCGCAATGTCAGCGTTGGACAGCGGTAATCGAACCTCTGCGGTATCAGTCGAAAATACAGATGCCACCGTCCGTCCGATGCTCACATACTGGCCCTCGTCGACCGCGGTCGCGGTAACACGCGCATCAAATGGTACTGAAATTTGTGTGCGACTCAGATCGGAAACCGCACGATCAAGCGCCAATTCCGAAGCTTCCAAGGCGCTCCGGGCTTGAACAATTTGCGGTTTTTTCAACGCCAGGTCTGAAGGATTTACTTCGTTTGCGAGCTGTCGCTTGGCAACATCTGCGTCTGCGAGGGATTGTTCGAGCTCTAGCTTACGCCCAGCAACACGCGCTTTGGCCTCTGAAACCGCCAGTGCATAGTCACGATCTTCGACGGTGATCAGCACCTCTCCCGAACGAAAGCTTCCCCCTTCTATAAAGTTCGGAGAAACCTGAATAATTCGTCCTGACACCTCGCTGACGACATCAATTTGAACTCGCGGGCGAACCTCTCCAAAGACAGTGATCTCTGCGTTACCGTCGGTACGAAATGCCGATTCAACATAAACGCCTATGCGGTTCACCGCGGGCTCCCCCACTTCAGGTTCGGGTGCATTTGCGATCAACCCCCAGATAATAAGTCCCGTAATAGTTCCAATAAGTAAGAGACTTATGAGAACAATGGCAACGGCTAAACACCCTCCCTTTTGTTCCGTTACCTCACGCTCTGGATGTCGCATTCCAACCCCTAATTTCGGCACCAGTGAAGGCCCCAGAATATCACAGCGGGTCAATGAGACACGATTTTCAAGGCATCAATTTGTCACACTGTTAGAATACGACGAATTGCACAGGAGCAAGTCATGGAAGCCGATTTACCGAGAGATTATGACATCGTCGTTTACGGAGCCACAGGCTTCACCGGCGCACTGGTGGCCGAGTACTTACAAACACATCACTCAGAGATTCGATGGGCAATAGCGGGACGGTCTCTGCCCAAGCTGGAGTCTGTAAAAAAGCAGCTCGGCAATGCTCAACTGCCTACTATCGAAGCCGACAGCGAAAGCGCTGCTGATATGGCACGTCTTGCTGGTGCAACCAAGGTCATCATTAGCACCGTTGGCCCCTATGCTCAATACGGTACGAAACTGCTTGAAGCCTGTGCGGCTGAAGGCACTCACTACTGCGATCTGACGGGCGAGCCACAATGGATGGCTGCCGTCTTTGAAAAAGTCAGTGACATGGCGGAAGAGTCCGGTGCGCGCCTAGTTCACTGTTGTGGGTTCGACAGCATCCCATCCGATCTGGGCGTATTTGTCGCTCAAAAAATTATGCGCGAGCGGCACGGCGTTTACGCCACTCACGTCAGTGGCCGAATGGGGCTGTCAAAAGGAGCTGTGAGTGGTGGCACTGTTGCGAGCATGTTGCTTGCCATGGAGCAAGGCGTGAAGGACCCAATTGCGCGCAAAGCACTCAATAACCCGTACGCATTATATCCTGTCGAGCTCGATCCGGGGGTCGACGGTGCAGATCAAAAAGGCGTGAAGTGGGATGATAACTTTGACAGCTGGACAGGCCCTTTTGTCATGGCGGCCGTGAATTCCAAAGTGGTCCGCCGTTCAAACGCGCTCGCCAGCCTTATTTACGGGGCGGACTTCGCCTACGACGAAGCCATGCTCACTACTAACAGGCGAAGCGCGCTTTTGCTTGCCGGGGGAATGGGTGCGGGCATGCTTGCCTTTGCGATTGGCCCGCTGAGAAGAATGATTGCCAAAAAGCTTCCCCAGCCGGGTGAAGGTCCCTCACCCAGTGAGCGAGAAAATGGTTTTTTCGAATTTTTTGTACACGCAAAACACCCCGACTCGACGAAAAACGACGTCCGTGTGGCAGTCAAGGGGAAGCGGGACCCAGGCTATGGCGCAACGTCGAGAATGATTGCGCAAGCTGGGCTGTGTCTTGCTTTCGATGATCTAGACGTAGAGGGCGGTATATGGACACCCGCGACTGCGTTAGGTACGCATCTTGTGGACCGCTTAGCGACGGTAGATGTCGTTTTTGAGGAGCAGGCGCTTTAACTCACTTGGGCTGGTAGCTGAATTTTTGTCCTCCCAAGGAGACTTCAAACATAAAACCGCCTTGCGACAGCGTAAAGACCGACATTCCATCGACAAATCCAAAACTGTCGACCTCGGTTACCTCACCATTACCCGCGGTCACCGACGTACGGGCGCCTCCGCCCGTGCTGACTTCGGCACTTGCCCCTGAATTCAGGGCAATCGCAGCCGCCTGGCCGCCAAACTCGAAATTGCCTGATGTGAACTCTCGCATGGCACGCGCGTCTTCGAAGAAAATAATTTGCTTGTAGACCTGACCACCAAACTGCAGACCAAGACTCAGCTGAGTCATCGTTGCCTTACCAATGAGGTTCCCCTCTTGGTACACCGTGCCCTTGCCCTGAGCACCACCAACCAACAAACCTACTTTCCCGATGCTGGGGAAAATTGCGAAGCCGTATGACGCATCGATATACGAGCCGGCGCCGGCGGCCCTGAACTCCTCAATAGCCAGTTGATCTTTATCGGCCCACGCTGGACTAGAAAGCGCGCAAGCGATTACAAAAACCCAAGAAAATCGCATTAACATATTGTTATACCTATGCAAAACATCTACAAAAGCGGAGAATTTGCCCTTCGTGATCAAGCGATGGCATCCGCGACTCAAACATCACCGTAACAAGTTTACACCTTATCTGAGGACAACGGACGATGCATCAAGTTCAAACTAAAGCAAAGACCACATCCCTTCCAGGCGCTTTGTCGACCGAGGCGATCGCTGTGAGAGGCGCGCTCCTTGAGCGCGGTTTAGAAACGCCCATGATCGTGAACCCGTTAACCCGCGATCAACGCTATGCCCGCATTCGTGACTCGTTTACGGTTGTTATGGAGACTTTGGGCCTAGATCTCACTGACGACAGCCTAGAGGAAACGCCACACCGCATTGCCAAAATGTACGTGGACGAGCTGTTTTCGGGGCTCGATTACGGCCAGTTCCCAAAGATCACGGTCATTGAAAACAAAATGAACGTTGAAGAGATGGTTTGTGTCGACAAAATTGATCTGACCAGCACTTGCGAACATCACTTTGTGACTATCGATGGTTCGGCCAAGGTTGCCTACATTCCAAGAGACAAGGTCATTGGCTTGTCAAAGATCAACCGCCTCGTTCGATTTTTTGCTCAGCGGCCACAGGTTCAAGAGCGCCTCACGCAACAAGTGCTGGTCGCGCTGCAAACGCTGCTAGGTACGGAAGATGTCGCGGTCACCATGACCGCAGTTCATTACTGTGTAAAGGCACGCGGCGTCAAGGACGGAAACTCGACTACTCGCACCACATCGCTGGGCGGTGTGTTTAAGTCAGACCCGTCGTCAAGGGCGGAATTTCTGAGCTAAGGTGTCGTGTCGAACTACCAGGCGATAGTCTCTCCAGCCCAATCAACATAGGAGAGCTCGCCGTCCGCGACGGCCGTGTTTAACACCTCAGTCAACTTCAACGCCGTGAACTCCGGTGTGAACAATTTCGCCTTTGGAACCGATCGCTGGAACGGTTGTGACAGCGGGGAATCCACGGTTCCCGGGTGGTAGGCGATAAACTTGGCGTGGCGATTGACACGTTGCGCTTCGATCGCAGCGTTCTTGAGCATCATATTAAGTGCGGCCTTGCTGGCACGGTAGCTGTACCATCCCCCGAGTCGGTTGTCTGACAAGCTCCCCACACGCGCCGACAATACTGCAACACGAGGCGCAGCACCCTGACGAATCAAAGACCAAAACGCTGATAGTACCTGTAAAGGTAAGAGCGCATTGACCGCAAGCACATGTTGAAAAGCAGTCATATTTAGTTCGCTAATCTTCCGCTCGGGGCTAAACGCATCGCCTGAAAGAACGCCATTAGTGATGACTAAACGCGACATTGGCATTTGAAGCTCTGTCAGAGTCGAAGCGATCTCCGAGAGTGACTCCTCGCTATAATCGGTCACCATTGATTGCACATTGCGCATTGGATGCGGTGCGCGACTCACAACAACGACTCGTAACGTCGGATCTTTACACCACAATGCCGCAAGCGCCTGTGCAATCGCCCCACCACCGCCGACGATCACCGCCAGACGTGTCTCGTCAATATCCGACAACGGTTCCATCCTTTCGCATTTCAGTTGCGCCAGTCAGGACACCCGTCGCTGGGTCTCGAGTGATGGCCTGATAGCCTCCAAATTTTCCAGCGGTATCGTCGATCGTGACCTTGTGGCCAAGCTTGCGGAGCGCTCTAACCGTTGACTCAGGGACTCCAGGTTCAACAAATAATGTCCCATAATCAGTCGACGGCCCCTCATCAGGGCTCGAGCCGCCATCATGCAAAAAGCGCGCAGCGTCTCCGGCCTCTTGCAGATTCATGTCGAAGTCAGCAATGTTGACGAGCACCTGAACGTGACCTTGAGGCTGCATCCCGCCCCCCATCAAACCGAAACTCATAAACGGGGCCCCATTTTTCATAAGAAAAGCAGGAATAATGGTATGAAACGGTCGTTTACCTGGCGCATACACGTTAGGGTGACCGGGATTTAATGAGAACAGCTCCCCACGGTCTTGCAACATAAACCCTAACCCCGTTGGCACCAATCCACTCCCCATACCGCGATAGTTAGACTGGATCAAAGACACCATCATCCCCTCTTTATCGACAACGGTGAGATAGGTCGTATCACCCTCCCCCTCAAGTGGAACCGCCAGGTGTTGCGGTGTAATAACCTGATCTGGGCGGATCCGAGAGAACTGCCGTTTTGCAAATTCATCGCTCAGAAGCGCATCGATTGGGATCGTCGAATACGCCGGGTCAGCAAAGGTGCCAGCCATAGCCTCAAAGGCAAGTCGTTTCGCCTCAACCATAAAATGGAACAGCTCAGGCGACCCCCGCTCGAAACGACGCAGGTCGACCTGCTTTAAAATATTAAGCATCATTAAGGCCGCAAAGCCCTGACCATTGGGCGGTAGCTCGTAGAGGGTGTAACCGTGGTAGTCGACCCCTCTCGGCTCCACCCACTCCCCGCGATGTGTCGTAAGATCGTCCAGTGTTAAATCGGCGTCAATCGACTCAAAGTAGTCAACCATTGCACGAGCAATGGATCCCTCATAAAACGCGCTACGGCCGTGTTTGGCCAGTGCCGTCAGCGTCTCGGCCAAGTCAGGGTTTTTAAACACCGCCCCTGCTTTTGGGGCAACGCCGTCAGGAAAGTACGTCTTCGTCGCGTTATCGCGCTCTTCGATCATGGAAGCCACTGCCTCAAATCGCTGACGATTACTCTCAAAGCCTGCGGCAATCACGGGCGTTAGAGGAAACCCATTGTTTGCGTAAGAAATCGGCGCTTCGAGGACGTCACTCATCGCCAGACGCCCCCAACGTTCGTGCAATGCAAACCAGCCATCTACCGCGCCCGGTACTGTTACCGACAGTGATCCGTGCGATGGAATACCGACATAGTCTTTCGGCAAGCGACCCGACGCTTTTAATGCGGCAATTGACGCTTTGAGATCCGTCAGCGATCGCGCTTTAGGCGCACGACCAGAGCCGTTGTACCCGTATAACTTTTTAGATTTTGGATCCCAGACAATCGCAAACAGGTCACCACCTATCCCATTTCCCGTAGGCTCCATCAGACCAAGAGCTGCATTCGCGGCAATGGCGGCGTCTACGGCAGAACCTCCCGCCTGCAATACATCGACCGCAATATTCGATGCCAAGGGTTGCGCGGTTGCCGCCATTCCATGGGTCGACATGACCGGACTTCGAGACCAGTCAGCGCCAACCGGCCGCGCCCCTGGCCCAAGGTCTTGACCCAGTGCACCCACGGCCGAAGTGGCGGCCGTTAACATGACTACCCATCGCGTTATCGTCTTTTTCATGTTGAACTCACCTCAGTTACGAAGACTTGAAATCATTTGCAGTAGGACACTCAGCATGACGAATATCAATAAGGTCGCTTTTATTGGCTTAGGCGCGATGGGGTACCCCATGGCCGGTCATCTCCAAAAACACGGTCTTGATGTTTGTGTCTACAATCGCACCGAAACCAAAGCCTTTGACTGGGTCAATGAGTTTGGAGGCTCTTCGGCACCAACACCTGCAGAAGCTGCAGTTGACGCACACCTCGTATTTCTTTGCGTGGGCAATGATAACGATGTCCGGTCGGTCACTGTGGGCCCTGAAGGTGTTTTGTCCACCATGACTGAAGGATCCAGCCTCATTGACCACACCACGACCTCTCGGCAATTAGCAGAAGAACTCGAAATTGCGTGCCAAGAGCTCGGTGTAACATTTATGGATGCCCCCGTGTCGGGTGGCCAAGCGGGCGCAGAAAATGGTGTGCTTACAGTTATGATGGGGGGTGACAAAGCGACTTTTACGCGCGTGGAGCCTGTCATTGCGCACTTTGCAAAGCACTCGCAATTAATGGGTAATGTTGGAAGCGGACAACTGACTAAAATGGTGAATCAGTTGTGTATTGCCGGTGTCCTCGGTGGAATCTCGGAGGCTTTTCATTTTGCCGAGTGTGCAGGCCTCGATATCCCCGAAGTCACCCGCGCACTCGAAGGCGGCGCCGCTCAGTCTTGGCAAATGACTCACCGAGCGTCGACTATTGCAAAGCGCGAGTACGATTTTGGGTTCGCTATTGACTGGATGCGCAAAGACCTCGGCTTTGCGCTCGACGTTGCCGCTGAACTCAATCTGCACCTGCCCCTCGCCCTAAAGGTCGATGAACATTACGCGCAACTGCAGGCTGGCGGCGGCGGGCGCTGGGACACCTCCGGCCTGATTGAGCAAATTCGACGTCGACGCGAACAAATCGAGGCCTCGCAGACTGGAGCGCTCGTAACCCACACCGGTGGTTGCCACTGTGGGACTGTTGAGTGGACCATAGAGGCGCCTGCTGTTCTCAGCTCACACACCTGTAACTGTTCAATCTGTGAGATCCACCACTACCAACATTACATCGTCCCGCGCAGTCGCTTTCAGATCACGCGTGGAGAAGATGCCCTGTCGCTCTATACGTTCGGCAGCCATATTGCGAAGCACTACTTTTGCTCGAACTGTGGAGTGAAATCTTTCTACATTCCACGATCAAATCCCGACGGCGTTAGCGTGAACACACGCTGTCTCGATACCACAACGATTGAGGCGATACACGACACACCCTTTGACGGGCGAAATTGGGAAAAAAATGCAAGCTCACTTGCTCATTATTCAAAGGAGCAATGAGCCGTGCATAACAACAGTGCTGACTTCTGGAATAACACGCCTCTGCATGAGCTTAGTCGCGAGCAGTGGGAAATGCTGTGCGATGGCTGTGGGAAGTGCTGTTTACATAAACTGCAAGACGAAGACACCAACGAGGTTTTTTACACGCGGGTCGCCTGCAAACTACTCGACACTAAGTCGGGTGGGTGTCATGACTATGATCAGCGATTTTCACGTGTGCCCGACTGCATGGACGTCGCTAAAATGTTACCCAGTGAAATGGCGTGGTTACCAACCAGCTGCGCCTACCGTCTTCGTGCAGACAATAAACCCCTGCCGCAATGGCATCCACTGATCACCGGGCAGGTATCTTCCGTCCACAAAGAGACCAAAAGCATCAGAGGTCAGGTCGTATCGGAAGTCGACGTCGATGAAGCTGACTTGGAAAATTACATTATTCGCTGGATTGACGCTTAAGCCGGCGGAACGTAGTACCCAAGCAATCGTGGATAGCCGCTTTTCGTACGTCGGCTAAACCGAGAATCCCATACGTCCCAAACGGTTCCATCCCTGACCGCCATCATGTGGCGAGGAATCACGGCGATGTAACGTCCATCGCGCGGTATGTCGGGCAGGTAAGCATTTTTCGTGAGCTGCAGCACCCACCCTTTGCTCGTCAGATACAGGTAGTGCACCGGCGTCATAACGCCATCGGAAATCGAGGGGTACAATCCGCCGGTCATCGTTTTCTGCAGGTGCGCTAGATCCTGTCGAACGTTCGCGTAAGACTCGCCAGTGACGAGACAAATAGAGCGCACAACGCAGTCAGAACGACCACGAAAGCCCGCTTCGTCTCTTCCCCCGTCGTGTTGTACAAAATCCAACACTGCGCGCGTCCCATACTGTGTAATTAGTCTTAGTTCGGAATACCATGACTTCTGGATCAACTTTTAGGCACTGCCATGGCAATAACTTTTAACGACATTGAGCAAGCACATCATCGAATTAAACACCTCGTTGTAAAAACACCCCTCTTGAATGCACCGCGGCTGGACAATATTGCAGGGCGACGCCTTTGGATAAAAGCAGAACCTTTACAAGTCACAGGGAGTTTTAAATTCAGGGGGGCCTGCAGTGCCATCAGTGCATTGAGTGAAGATGCCCTAGCCCGCGGCGTGATCGCTTATTCATCCGGCAACCATGCACAAGGCGTGTCGCTCGCAGCGTCTATTTTCAAAACCAGAGCAACGATTATCATGCCGCACGACGCTCCAGATAATAAGGTTGCCAACACACGACGCTACGGCGCCGAGGTCATCCAGTATCGTCGGGGAGAAGAGAGTCGAGAAGCGATTGGTGCACGCCTTGCAAACGAGCGCGGTTTAACCTTGATCAAACCGTACGACGACCCAAATGTCATTGCGGGCCAAGGAACGGTAGGTCTTGAACTTGCGCAACAAATTGTCACGCAGGGATTGTCGACCACTGCGGTGCTGTGCTGTTGCGGCGGTGGGGGCTTGAGTGCCGGTATTGCGACGGCGCTTCAGGCCAAACTCCCTAAAGTCACGCTACACACGGTCGAGCCGAAAGCGTTTGACGATACCGCGCGCTCGCTTGCACTGGGCCACCGTGTGGCCAATGCGGCTGAGCATGGCTCGATCTGCGACGCCATTGTCACACCCACACCAGGCGAACTGACATTTCCCATACTGCAAAACTTGGCCGGTCAAGGCTTAGTCGTGAGTGACGATGAGGTCTTGCAGGCGATGTCCCACGCGTTCGACACCCTTAAAATTGTTGTCGAGCCCGGCGGCGCCGTCGCGCTCGCTGCAGCGCTTTTTAGTGATCGTCTTCCGGACTGCAAGGATTTGGTCATCGTTTTATCAGGCGGCAATGTAGACCCGCGTTTATTCAAAAAAGCCTTGGTATCGACGCTGTAAAATAGCCAGCAATTCCCCTGTGACAAAATACCAAATTTGGTGATCTAGCCCTATTGGGGCGACGTATCTTCAGCGTAATCCAGTGGTGTGGGAATGGTCGGAGCTCCGGCGTTTGACGTTCAGCAGTGGCGTAGCGGTGTTAGCGCATTGTTGATCAACAAACCGGACCTTTCCCCTCTGCAGATGATTTTTCGAGAGGGAGAACACCATGAGCGATGACCGTAGCTGGGGCTTGTTAGCATCCCAGTCAGATGAGGATGCGCTGCGAAGCCGTATCAATCACGATTCGGACAGCTTCCACGCCGACGTTGCCGCGCGCGAAATCCATTGGCAAAATCCATCGAATGGCGCGTGGCTTGCGCGCGCTGACGGTGGTCCTTGGCAAGGCTGGGATGCCCTTGGAGAAGACACACTCCTTAACGCAGACGCATGGACCCCCTGGAGCAATGTTCTCGATCAAACCGCAGCGCCTTACTATCGGTGGTTTGTCGGCGGCCAAACTAACGCCTGTTTTAATCTCGTGGACCGGCATCTTTTACAAGGACGTGCCGACAAAACCGCCATTATTTTCGAAGGTGACCGTTGGGACCCTTCGAAGAACGAAGGACGTGGCGGGCCAGTTACCGAGCAGCACTTTAGTTATCGCGTATTGTTCGAGGAAATAATTGCTCGAATGCGCGTGCTCAAAAATCTTGGCCTGCAAACCGGTGACCGAATCGCCTTTAATCTACCCAATATTCCAGAGCAAGTATTTTACATGCTTGCTGCACAACGCCTCGGTGTTGTTTACACGCCTGTATTTGGCGGGTTTTCTGCAAAGACGCTATCGGATCGAATTCATGACGCCGGCGCCAAGCTGGTCATCACAGCCGACGGCGGCTATCGGAATGCCGAGGGGGTTGCCTACAAAGGGACCTACACCGATCCTGCACTCGACAATTACATCCCGCGCGAGACCGCTCTCGCCACACTTAAGACGGTGCTAAACGATTACAACCTGGGCAATCTTGCCGACGTGCTTTACGACGGCGTGCATGCCTCGTTAGAGGGCGAAATCACGCTTGAGCGGTCCGACGTCATGCGCGAGCTTGGCGCTTCACTGGCGCAGCAAAATACGATCGCCGCAGAGTTGGCGGCTGAGTTAAGAACAGCCGTCGCACGTCAACTCGCAGATGCGAAACATGATGTGGAACATGTCATTGTTGTGCAGTACACCGGTCAAGAGATCGTTGAGCACGCGCGCGACAAACTCTCCGACGACTTAGTGGCTAAAGCCAAAGATCAAATTGCAAAAGACTTGGGGCTCGATGCCTTTGAGCGGCTCGTCAACGATGCACCGAGCACACTGTGGTCGAAGCTCAACGGCGTGCTACCCGTCGCTAGCGTAGACGCAAACTTTCCGCTATTCATCATCTACACCTCAGGATCTACGGGAAAACCCAAAGGTGTTGTTCACACGCACGGCAGCTGGTTGAGCGGCGTGAGTCACACCATGCGGACCGTATTCAATGCAACGCCCGATGACACCTTGTACGTGATTGGCGATCCGGGCTGGATTACGGGTCAAAGTTATCTGATTGCCGCACCCCTTGTGCAAGGAATGACCACGGTCATTGCCGAGGGCTCGCCTCTCTTCCCGCACGCCGGTCGTTTTTCATCCATTATTGAGCGTTACAAAGTCACTCTGTTCAAGGCGGGGTCCACGTTCCTCAAAGCCGTGATGACTGACCCCGCAAGTGCACGTGAAATGGCAGATTTTGACATGTCTTCGCTGCGGGTAGGCACCTTTTGCGCCGAGCCGGTATCACCCGCAGTACAGCAATTTGCAATGGACAATATTTGCAAACATTACATTAATTCCTACTGGGCAACCGAGCACGGTGGGATTGTCTTCAGCTGTCCTTGGGGGGGCTATAAGCCCCTGGCATCCGACGCAAAAACATGGGCGCTACCCTGGATTCAAGCTGAGGTGAGAATTGCCGAAACCACGGCGACTGACGGTACGGTGACCGCTTGGCGAACCGCAGAGTCGGGGGAAAAAGGTGAGCTGGTCATTACGCAGCCCTACCCTTACCTCGCACGCACGCTGTGGGGCGACGCCGATAATTTGTTCGAGCGTCACTGGTGTGGCGACATTGCACGTTTTAACGAAGTGTACTTCAGTCGCTGGGACGGTGAACTCACCTACACACAAGGCGATTATGCGCGCCAACACGAGGACGGCGCATATACGCTCCACGGACGGTCCGATGACGTAATCAACGTCTCGGGGCACCGCATTGGAACCGAGGAAATTGAAGGGGCGATTCTGCGTGATAAAACACTGCGAGAAGACTCCCCCGTCGGCAACGTGGTCGTGGTTGGTGCACCACACGACGAAAAAGGTGAGACGCCCGTCGCATTTCTTGTGGCCGCCGCTGGCCGAAAACTATCAGACGATGACCTCGCGCGACTCCAGTCCTTAGTAAGATCAGAAAAAGGGGCCACCGCAGTCCCCTCCGACTTTTTAGTCGTGTCGGCGTTCCCGGAGACGCGCTCCGGAAAATACATGCGGCGGACCCTCAGACAGATATTACTTGATCAACCGTTGGGTGATATTTCCACACTAAAGAACCCGGAGTCGGTGGAAGAAGTCAGAACGGCTGTTGCACAGTGGAAGGACTTTGGAAGCCTCACTCAAGCGCGGCGCGTTGTGCAGACCTGGCGCTATTTGCGCGTGGAAACGCACGAAGTCGCACCCGGCCACCTGGTGGCGCTTGTGGTGATTAACAGTCCACCAGTCAATGCCTTGAGCGAACGAACGCTCGATGAGCTCCACACCGCACTGTCTCAGCTAGCACACCAAGAAGACCTGTCAGCAATGGTGGTTACTGGTGCTCGTAACACTTTTGTCGCCGGTGCTGACGTAAAAGAACTGCTGAAAATCGGTGAGAAAGGCGATTTAGAATCAGCTCAAACGCTGCCTAACGCGGCGCAAACGGCGTTTGCCACCCTCGAAAACCTCGACATCCCGATCATTGCGGCCGTTAACGGTCCAGCTTTAGGCGGTGGTAACGAGTTGGTGCTGGCGTGTTCGCATGTGATTGCGGCACAACACGCTGAGTTTGGGCAGCCTGAGGTTAATCTAAATTTATTGCCCGGCTATGGTGGCACGCAGCGACTCACGCGAAAGTTGTTCGAAGCTCACGGGGTTGATGGCGCAGCAGAGGCGCTGCGCATGATGCTAGACGGTCGCACTATTGATGCCGAATCTGCATTACGAATCGGCCTCATCGACGATATTGTAACCACCGAAGGACTCTCTACCGTTGAAGCGGCAATGGCCGCGTTACGGAACCATTTCGCAGGCGGTGATGCATTAAAGTCTTCGACTGCGCGTCGCCGAAAGCTTAAGGCACAACGCGAGCAGCCCCTGGACATTGACGCGTCAATCGTCGCACACGAAGGCGTTGTCCAAGCACTTAATCAGATCCGTAACAGCGGTCGGGAAAAGCCGGCTGAATTCATTATCACCGCAATGCTCACTGGCGCTCAACAGGGTCAATCGGCGGGAATGACACTCGAGGCAGAGCTCTTTGCGCAAGGCGTCTGTGACCCGGAGTGTGGGCCCACGGGTATATCTGCATTTCTTGAAAAGCGCAGCGCACCGCTGCCGCCTAAGCCCAAAGAGGTTCAGCCCGACGCAAGCGCCGATGAGCGCGCGACGCTCATCGAAGCGGGCAGACTACTTCCCATGGGTGCGAGTTTCTTTCCCGGTATTACGCCCATACCCGAGTATCAACTTGGATACGGTGTCATGCGGTCTCACCACGATGGCAGACCCCTTCACGGAGATCCTGAGGTCGCCGAGAAGGAACTGGTATTCCCAACACCCAAGCCCCGCCCCAACGAGGCACTGATCTACATTCTCGCCTCAGAGATGAACTTTAACGATATTTGGGCGATTACCGGCATTCCAGTATCACCCTTTGACGCCAGAGACGCCGACGTTCAAGTCACCGGCTCAGGGGGCGTCGGTCTCGTCGCGCAGTTGGGACAAGACTTGGTTCGGGAGGGCCGTCTCTCGGTAGGCGATATCGTGAGCGTTTACTCGGGTCAAAGCGAGTTGATGTCGCCAGACCAAGGTCTTGACCCCATGGCCGCCGATTTTCGAATCCAAGGCTACGAGCAAAACGACGGGACACACGCCCAATTTTTAACCGTTCAGGGACCTCAACTTCACGCCAAATTACCCGGTCTGAGTATCGAGGAAGCAGGCTCCTATGGCCTGACGATGGGAACTATTCATCGCGCCCTATACAACACGCTCGCCATCGAGCCCGGCAAGCGACTGTTTGTCGAGGGCGCGTCGACCGGTACCGGCTACGACTGTCTCAGAAGCGCATTGTCATCAAGCTGCCGTGCACTGGGTATGGTTTCCAGTGATAGCCGCGGCGAGCGCGTCGAAGCCGTCGGTGGTCATGCGATCAACCGAAAGGACGACCGGTGGTCTGACATCTTCACATCAGTTCCCGACGATCCTGCACAATGGGGTGCTTGGGAGGCCGCGGGCGAAGCATTCGTTGCAGAGGCCGAGATGCTTGCGGGCGGGCAAATTGACTACTCCGTATCGCACGCCGGCGAAACCGCCTTTCCGCGCTCTTTTCAGTTACTGGGCGAGAACGGCGTGCTCACGTTTTACGGTGCGTCATCGGGCTATCGCTTCACCTTCATGGGCAAATCAGGCGCTTCATCGCCAGCCGCACAGTTCTCAAAGGCGGGGCTCCGCGCAGGTCAATCACTGCTGGTGGTTTACGGTCCAGGTGCCGAGGATGGTATCGTCGATCCAGTAGCCATTGAAGCCATTGAGGTGGGGTGTCAAAGAGGCGCACAAGTTGCGGTTCTGGTCGACACCGTTTCGCAACGTGAATTCGTGTCGTCTTTGGGTTTTGGTACTCAAATGAAGGGCGCGGTCAGCATCGAGGAAATCGAGCGACGCCTCGGAGACGATTTTGACCCGCCCGGCCCGTTTCAGAAAATGCCAAATCCGTTTACCGAGTCCGCCGCCTTCAAAGAGTCGGTGCGAGCCTTCTCTGATCGCACATTGAAGCCCATCGGCTCGGCTATTGCGCCGCTGCTACGGAATACGCTCGACAAGCGCGGCCTTCCTGACGTGGTATTTGAGCGTGCCGGACGCGACGGACTTGCACTGGCCACCTCACTGGTTAAGCCCAATGTTGGCAAAGTCGTCTATTCAGAAGACTTAAAAGGTGCTCGATTCAGCTTCTATGCGCCACAGGTGTGGATGCGACAGCGGCGCATTCTGATGCCCACTGCGGAAATCAGAGGAACACACCTGAACACTTCTCGGGAATTCGCAGAGATGCAGGAGCGAATTGCTGCCGGTCACATCAATATTCTTCCACCGACGATCATTCCGATGGAAGACGTGCCACAAGCGCACCAGGCGATGTGGGAGAACCGACACGCAGGCGCGAACTACGTTGCTATGCACGCGCTTCCACGAATAAACCTAAAGTCGCGCGATGAACTCTATCGCGCCTGGGCAATCCGCGACGCATTGGACCGCGGAGAGACCCTTACCAAAGTAGAAACCGGATCAGCAGGAGCACTCCGATGAATGATTTGAGCGATATACCCCAAGACCTGCTCACGCGGTCCGTCGCTGGGCGTCGGCTCGATAAGAAGTGCATTATCTTGACCGGCGCTGCGGGCTCGATTGGCAGCTTCATTACGCGCCAACTGCTCCGCGAAGGTGCGCGCGTAATGCTCACTGGGCGAGACCAAAGCAAGCTCGATGGATTTATCGAAGACCTCGTCGATGAAGGCTTCGACCATGGGGCAATGGTCAGTGCAACGGGCGACTGTGCCGACCCTGCGGTGTGTCGAGATATTGTTGCTAAGACGGTCGACGCGTTTGGCGCAGTCGATATTTTAGTGAACAATGCCGGCGCTGCAGGTCCCAAGTTCACGCTTAGAGATATTCCCTTCACCGATGCTGAGAAACGTGAGGCCGATTCAGATCAGACCATGTTTGAGTCTGCAATGAACCTGCTTGGCGCGCCTTGGAATATGGTTCGTGCAGTGGCGCCTCACATGGCCGCAGGCGGCAGCATCATAAACGTCTCCACTATTTTTTCACGGACGCACTACTACGGCAGAATTCCTTACGTCGTTCCAAAGTCTGGGCTCAATGCTCTCGGCAAAGGCCTCGCGCTCGAACTCGGAGAGAGTCAGGGCATTCGGGTAAATACCCTCTTCCCAGGTCCTATTGAGTCCGAACGCATCGAGAGCGTCTTCGCCCGAATGGATGAGCTTCAGGGCGTTGAGCCCGGAAGCACCGGTAAAGAGTTTCGCGACTTAATGATCACCACACGAACGTCGGACGGTGGTCTTGAGTACAAGTACCCCACACCCACAGACGTCGCGTCTGGCATTGTCTGGCTCGCCTCAGACGAATCCTCCGCACTCTCCGGGCACCACATCGAAGTCACCAACGGAATGCAGGTGCCGGCACAAAGCCGTTCGCAGCTTGTATCCTGGCCGGATAAGCGACTCGAGGACCTTTCAGGTCAAGTTGTCCTGATACTGGGCGGCGATGACTATCATGAGGCGGTTACGTTTGCCGAGCGACAAATGCAAAGTGGCGCGCGGGTCATGCTGGCCTTCCGAAATCTTGGCACCGTAGGACATGCACGATCGCTTGTTCAGTCACGAAATCTCGGAGATGTTCAGCTGTCGCATCTTGATCCCTTGCGTCGCGAATCGGTCGATCGATCGATCCAACTCATCGACGATCAGTTTGGGCGTCTCGATGGGGTCATTTTACTGCCGCAGAAACCTAACGGCGAATACGGTTACTCCCTGTGCACCGCCAGTGACGAAGACGTTGCCAATTTCGTTCGTGACGAGGTGGTTGCGCCGGTTGCGTTTGCATCGAGTTTTGCACGTAATTTAGACCGATGCTTTGGTAAAGATGAGTCACCCGCGATTGTTTACGTCACGAACCCATCGGACGGGCACGGCAATCTGATGAATGAAATCATTCGTGCCTCTGTGGAAGCCTTGATTCGAGGCTGGCGTCATGAAGACGAGACGCTTGCTAACGCAGGCGATCTTGAGTGGGCTGTTCAGCCCAATCAAATGGTTCGTTACGACACCGAAGATAAAGAAGCGCTCACGTTTGCGGCTGACTGGGCAGCGACGCTCACTAATCGGGTGCGAAAAATGGATTCGATTAATCTCTGGCTACCCAAAAGCATTAAACGCTCGACCGGAAAAAGCGCCATGCCCTCCTCGATCTCGCGAGTCCTTCCCGGGCTGCACAAGGGACGAACCGCTGTCATCACTGGTGGCAGCCTCGGTATTGGCCTGCAGCTTGGACGCTTCTTGGCCATCGCCGGGGCACGTGTTCTTTTAAGTGCACGAAGCGAAGGCAAACTTGCTGAGGCACGCGACGAAATTATTGAGGAGCTGCGCAATATTGGGTATCCGCGTCCTGAGAGTCGCGTGAAGATATTGGGCGACATTGATGTGGGCGACCCAGAGGCGCTGGATCGGCTACACGACCATGCGGTAGCAGAACTCGGACACGTTGATTTCCTGATTAACAATGCAGGAATTTCGGGGGCCGAAGAAATGGTGGTTGATATGACCCGAGCCGACTGGGATCGGACCATGGAAGCGAACCTGATCTCTAACTATTCGCTCATTCGTAAGTTCAGCCCAGCAATGAAGGCCGGTGGCAAGGGCTCTATCTTAAATGTCTCGAGCTACTTTGGTGGCGAGAAATATGTTGCCGTGGCCTACCCTAATCGCGCCGACTACGCCGTTTCAAAGGCAGGTCAAAGGGTGCTTGCAGAAATTCTTTCTCGCCACCTCGGACCCGAAATACAGATCAATGCATTGGCCCCGGGTCCGGTTGACGGCGCGAGGCTCCGCGGCTCCGCCGAAGCGCCTGGACTCTTTGATCGTCGTGGACTCCTCGTTCTTGAGAACAAGCGTCTCAATGAGGTCCACAAGTCGATTCTCTCAGGCATGGATCTTGGATTTTCAGCCGATGACGTCCTGCTGCTAGCCAGTAATGCGATCGACGCGTTGCCTGATCTCGATTCACTTCCAAAACCCATTGCGCGTCTAATAATGAAGATTCGCGACTCGGGTGGGCTGGGCAGTTCTTCGACCTCCCTAATGCATAAGGGTATCGCCTCAAAGCTGACGACTCGACTGGTCAGGGCCGGTATTTTAAGTGACGAGCAACGCGAGCAGTTCCTCAGCGGCTTCGTCGATGCGCCCGCACCGTTCTTCGACTTCTCTGAAACCTCTAAGCAGGCTGAACAAATCGAAACGGGCATCTTGAACCGACTGCACTTGCATAAAATGCCTACAGACGAACAAGTCGGTCTTTCGACCGTTTTTCACTTGGCGGACGATATTGTCAGTGGAGAGACCTTTCACCCTTCGGGCGGGCTCAAATTTGATCGCTCAGTCACCGAAGGCGAACTGCTTTTACCCCCTAACGAAAGCGAGATTGCCAAGCTTCAAGGCAAGCGCGTGGTACTTCTAGGCGATGCCATGCGCAACGAGATGACCGAGATTGCCAATGGTTTCCTCGCTCAAGGCGTCGAGAAACTCTGGGTGTTAACACGCAGTGAGGCGTCAGCCTCTGCCATGAAACACGCCGTCGAGAATCCTCATGCTGTGGCAATCGAATGCCGAGCCATCGGTAATGAACTTGAAGCCAGTCTCGATGATATTTTACGAAATGACGGTGGTTACGATGTTGTGGTGAGTAGCCCATTTGAGCGATTACCACTCAATGCGCTTGCGGCAAACGCGAACGAACCGTGGGATCGAGTTCTAAGTGACGAAGAGTTTAGAAAGTTGGTCCACGATCAGCTGACCCATCACTTTCGGATCGCGCGAACGTCAGCACTGGTGCCAAACTGTCAGATCGTACTGATCACTCCGGAGACGTCTCTGGCGTCGACGCGAGAAGAGTTTGCACTCGCACTGTTTGTGAAAAACTCACTGCACGCATTTACCGTGACGCTGGGCGTTGAAGGCGAACGTCTTCCCACTGTACCGGCGATTAATCAAGTGCAACTGACACGACGGGCTCACACGGAAGAGCCCTCGAATGATCAAGAACTTCAGGAGGAAATGGTGCGACTGGTGCACGCTGTGCTGCAGTGCTCGGTCCCCGCGCCGACACCGTCGGACAGCCGATACCTTTCGAAAATCTTCCGAGGCAACGCAGTAACGGTGTAGCTCTGGGCAGGGTGATCATCAAAACCGGGGCTCTGCTCCGGTTTTTTTTGCTTTTTTTTACCCTGCTCTTTTCTAAGTGCTTTTCTTTGCACCGGCCTCTGATACTGAGTAGTCTCAAACGAGCTCATAAAAAAAGAATAGGCTTATGACACAAGGCGGTACCGTACTCCCGTTCAGCACAAAGCTTCTGTATGGCTTCGGCTCCATTGCTTACGGTATTAAAGACAATGCCTTTGCCTACTTCCTGTTGTTTGTCTACGTTCAAATTTTTGGACTTGCGCCCGAGCTGGCTGGACTTGCCATTCTGGTTATGCTGATTTTTGATGCCGTATCAGATCCGCTTATTGGCTATATTTCGGACAATACGCGGTCCCGTTGGGGTCGCAGGCACCCGTTTATGTACGGGTCGATTATTCCCGTTGCACTCACCTTCTTTTTAATTTGGGATCCTCCCGCAGGCGCCTCTGATCAGACCTTGTTCTGGTATTTATTACTCATGGGCATTGGAATTCGCACAACGATTACGTTGTACGAAATTCCCAGTACGGCTCTCGGACCTGAACTCACACAAGACTACGTTGAGCGAAGCTCACTCATTGCGTTTAGGGCATGGTTTGGTTGGTGGGGCGGCCTCATCATGTGGAACTTACTCTGGTTATTCGTCGTCTACAGTAGTCTCAGTGGCACTGAGGACGCGCGGTATAATCCCGAAACCTGGGTCGTCTACGGAATTGCCTGCAGCATCGTCATGGCGCTTGCCATCTTAGTGACCGGTATTGGGACCCACAAACACATCCCCAATTTGCACATCCCCGAACAAAGACCCAAGAAGGCCCAGCGCCGTCAGGTCAAAACAATCATCAAAGACATATGGCTCACCCTCAACGTCAGTCGCAATTACCGTATTTTGTTTATCGCCTACATTGTGTGCAAGGCCGCCTCAGGACTCTTTACCAACCTGACTCTTTTTTACTATAGCTATTACTGGGAACTCGAAGCGATCGACATTCTTACGATTGGAATGACATTGTTTATGGCGCCCGTATTGGGGTTGAAGCTTGCACCGTTGTGTACGCAATTGTTTGGCAAGCGAAACACCGCAATCGGTTTTTTTGCCGCCTCAATGGTCATGGAAAACGCGTTGATCCTCCTGCGTGTGCTGGACTTACTCCCTGCTAATGAGTCTCCTCTTATTCTTGCCTTTGTGCTTATCTGCCACTTTGCTGCCGTAACCAGCATTATCGTCGCCGGGACAGCAGTGGGGTCTATGGTCTTCGATACCGTCGAGGAGGTCGAGAGCGCCACACAGAAGCGTATGGAGGGCACGTTACTCGCGGCTCGCTCGTTCGCCGAGAAGTGTATGGCTGGCGTTGGTGCCTTTTCGGCCGGTCTTATTTTAAGTGCCGCGGCGTGGCCAGATGAGGCGACGCCTGGACAGGTCGCGCAGGTCACGCTCGACAACGTGGGGATCTATACCGTGATCGCCTCGATCTGTCTTTGGCTCATTGGACTGTTTTTCATCAGTAAAGTGGAAGAAGATCGTGCAACACACGCTGAGCGTCTCTCAGGGCTTACGAGAAGCGCTCAAGACAACTCCTAGATAAAACTCCCCCACTGAGTCGTCATCGTGCTGATCGGCGCTGCATCGGTTGCGCCGGACGCCGCTAACGGACCGACTTCATCGCGAGAGCAGTCCACCCCCAGAGCACTGAAGTCGTGACCACCATCAAAACCAATTAGAGGCTTCTGTCCGAGGCGCCTGGGGTCATCGCAACTGCGATAAGATCAGTTGTGTATGGTAGCGCCGCCATTATTTAACGCTCGCTGGAGTCGTTCTGGACTATCTCTGGACAGGCAACTCGCAGTATATTCTTATTTTTAAGACCTTTGCAGGACAGACCCTAATGCCCCTTAAAACTTCCTTGCTCCTTATCTTGGCGATGCTCACGAGCTCAGTGACACAAGCCCTACCCGCTGATATCAGTGCAAAGCTGACGGCAGTTATGCCAAAAGTCGTGACGTGGCGGCGAGATTTTCATGAACACCCAGAGCTTAGTAATCAAGAATTTCGAACAGCAGAAATCGTCGCAAATCACCTCCGTGCCCTCGGTATGGAGGTCGAAACCGAAGTGGCGCACACCGGAGTCGTTGGGACGTTAAAAGGTGGTGACGGACCTGTGGTTGCGCTTCGAGCAGACATGGACGCTCTCCCGGTCACAGAACTGGTCGACCTCCCCTTTGCGTCAAAGGCCAAAGGCGTCTATCAAGGTCGTGACGTTGGAGTGATGCACGCCTGTGGTCACGACAATCATGTTGCGATCTTAATGGGTGTGGCCGAAGTTCTCGCCGGCATGGGCGACGACCTGCCGGGTACGGTGAAGTTTATTTTTCAACCTGCAGAGGAAGGTACACCCGACGGATCAGTCGGTGGTGCAGAACTGATGATGTTGGAAGGCGTCTTCGAAAATCCACGCCCAGATGTGGTCTTTGGTCTGCATGTATTCCCCTTTCCCGTAGGAACGATCGCTACACGACCCGGTGGCCTAATGGCGTCGTCAGACCGACATCAAATAACCATTAATGGACAACAAACGCACGGCGCAGTCCCGTGGGCCGGCGTCGATCCTATTGTCGCTTCAAGCCAGGTGGTTTTAGGCTTGCAGACCATTGTCTCTCGACAGATTGATGCAACACTCACACCCTCCATTGTCACGATCGGTCGAATCGAGGGCGGTGTCCGCAACAACATTATTCCCGAGTCAGTCGAGCTCGAGGGCACCATCAGAACGTTTGACGCCTCGACAAGGCTTGATATTCATGACCGCATTCGCCGGACGGCAACCAGTATTGCCGAGGCGTCGGGCGCAACGGCCGACGTGCAGATCGACATGGGCTATGGCGTCACACGAAACGACCCCGAACTCTTTCGTCAAATGTCGCCAACCTTGGAAGCGGTTGCTGGAGACCGTTTCATAGAAGCGGCACAAACCACCACGGCCGAAGACTTCTCTTACTTCGCCAATGAAGTGCCCGGTTTGTTCTTATTCCTCGGTGTGGCGCCAGAGGACCCCAGTCTCATTCACCCCAACCATTCACCCCGGTTTTATGCCGATGAACGAGCGCTCCCCGTAGGGGTCGAGGCACTGACGACGATGACGCTCGACTACATGATCGCCGATCAATAGATCAGTCCTCGGTAAACGCCTCCCGAAGCTGACGTTTGAGAATTTTGCCAATGTCACTTCGGGGCAGTTCATTCATGAACGTGACCCCGGCGATTGCCTGAATACTGCTGAGTCGGCCGTTGGCCTCACGCCTAATGTCGTCTTCTGCACGCTCGCTACTGGATTGCTTAACGACGAACGCCCAAGGCGTTTCACCCCAATGATCTGAAGGTCTTGCTACCACAGCCGATTCAACAACATCGGACGCCGCGTTCAATGCTTGCTCAAGGTCAGTCGCGTAGATGTTTTGCCCGCCGGACAGAATCATGTCCTTTATTCGATCGCTCAAAAACAGCCAGCCGTCCTCATCTAAGTAGCCCACGTCACCAGAGCGGTAGAAAAGCTGGCCGTCCTCATCAAACCAATGCATCGCTTTGGTGGCTTCCTCGCGATTGAGATAGCCATCGCTCATAATGCCCGTGCGGCCGACAATTTCTCCCGCCTCTAGGGGACCCAACTGCTCACCATTCTCCCCCAAAATTCTGAGCTCGCCGCCAGACTGAACCTGGCCTACGGACGCGAGTTTTCCCAATTCAGCGGCTTTACGCGCCACCAATGTGGTTGCAACACCGCCCTCGGTGAGGCCGTAGAACTCCAAAAGTTGCGCGTCAGTGTCGGCGAGGACTTTCTCTTTCATTGCCGCCGATAGCGGCGCACTGGTGGACAACAACCACCGGACACTCGTCCAGTTAGCCGAAGTATGGTTTTCGGCAGCCCACATTCGCTGATACTGAACAGGAACCAGCATTGCGTGCGTGACTTGGTAGTCTCGAATCAGCTCATTAGCCCGCTCAGCATTAAACTTCCGCATGATAATTTGCGTCGCGCCGACCCAAACTGAGGGCCACCACGTTGTAATGGTCGTGTTGGAGTAGAGCGGCGTACTGGTTAGAACGGTCGCACCTTCAAAATCCATTGCTTGTGTGCCAGCAATCAGCAAATGACGCGCCAAATGACTATGGATAATGCCTTTGGGCATTCCCGTTGTACCGGAGCTATAAAGAATGTCGTATTCCTCATCCCGCGCCATCTGAACATTTGGAGACGCGGTCGGAAATTGTGCGGCCCAGACCCGATGATCGATGAACAGTTCGCACGCGCGCTCAAGGGCAAATCGAAGCTCAGATCGAATACTGGGCAAGTCCAAAAACTGATCAAGCGCCGCCCCCCGGTAATCGTCCGAGACAAAAAGTCCCTTCACCGCACTGTCTGCTAACATATTTCGCTGTGCTTCGGGTGTGGCCGTACTGGGTACCGGCACCATACTCGCACCTGAGCATAAAATACCGGTCATGACTTCCGCGCACTCGACGCTATTGCGCGACAGCACAGCGACTCGATCACCTTTCCCAACACCCGCAGCAATGAGTCCATTGGCAATACGAAAAACGTGATCGATGCTGACTTTGTTGGAGCGCCCCACGCCGTCGATAACATAAGCGAGTGCTTCGGGTCGTTGTTGGCGTCGGTGCTCGAGCCGTTCACAGAGCGATAGTGTCACGCGTTATTCCTTTTATTCGTCCAATATTGAGGTTTTTTGTGGTTGTGACCTTATCAAAGGTTAGTGCTCGTCGCAGTCAGAAAAATAAGACGCCGCAAGACTGAACGAAGACCGCCTTCTGCCCGTAAAACAAAGATCAGTGTCAATTTTGAGAGCGCACCATGGGCCAAGATAATGATTCTTCATCGCGCAGTAAGGCGTCAAAGTTTATCGACCGGTTTGACGACGTTGTGTTGGGAATGTTCGCGTTTGCCGAGCGAGGGCTGTTGCTGCTCATCGGTGCACTTGCCATTGTGGCCGTGGCCTTTGAACTCGGAGGATTAGCCAAAACGGGCGATATTAATCTTGCCGACCTTCTCTTGCTGTTTATCTACCTCGAAGTACTCGGCATGGCCTACGCTTACTACTCCACCCACAGCGTGCCGGTCACCCTGCCCGTCCTTATTGCTATTACCGGCATTACGCGACTCATTCTGCTGAGTAAGGACTCGGAACCGACACAATTGATGTATGAAGCGGGCGCAGTCCTACTATTGGCAATCGCCTACGGAGCACTTACCTGGGCAAGCCATCAATTTCCGAAAAAGTAATTCCTTAGCGAGAGCTTCTCGCCTGCACGCAGACTGTCTATGATAAGCAATGGCTCGATTTAACCGCCCCTACTGGGTGCCTCTGATCGCATCGTGCGTCGTTTCGGGAAGTCTTTTGGCCTCGCCCGCTACAGAACCCGTGTCCTTTGACGCGGTTATGGATCTGCCTGTGTCGCGCGTTTACGAACACCACCGTTACGGCCCTGACGCCTTACAGACGGTCGTAGAAGTCATTGCCGCAGCCCCATTAAAAACCACGCTTGTCCTAGTTCATGGCGGCTGCTGGTCAAATACCTACTCTCGCAAGCACACTCTGCCCATGGCCGAGTCTCTGGCGCGCCACGGATACGACGTTTGGGTACCTGAGTATCGGCGCGTCGGTGACGAGGGCGGTGGCTGGCCCGGTAGTCTCCAAGATATAAAGGCCGCAGTGAACTTCGTAATAGAATCCACCGGGGTTCGTCCTATTCTCATCGGCCACTCCGCGGGAGGACATCTCGCTCTCAGGGCTGCGCAAGACAGGAATCTCTCGGTAGCGGGTATTGTTGGTCTCGCACCCATTACCGACCTCGTCAGTTATGGCGCCCAAAAAGGCAGCTGCCAGTCCATGGTGGGGCCTTTCATGGGAGATAAAGACTATCAGCCTGATCAGCAATACCGCGAGGCCTCGGTGACAGTGAGCAACGTCAAGACTCCGGTATATATTGTGATTGGACGAGACGACCCGATCGTAGGCCGCGACCAAATTAAAGTGTTTGACCAAGCGATGATCACCACGGTCGATGGCGCCGGTCACTTCGATGTCATCCACCCCGTGACACCCGCATTTAAAGCGGTACTGGTCGCACTCGAAAGTCTGCTTCCCGAACAGATGCCTAGACATGACTAACGCATCTATTGAACGAGTCAGATCCCGTCTTCTGCTCCCTGCTGACAAAGTCTATCTTGATGGTAATTCACTGGGGCCCCTTACCTCTGAGGCGTCTGAGCACCTCTTTGAGGCCATCTCCCAGCAATGGGGACAGGATTTAGTGGCCGGTTGGAATAAACACGGTTGGATCAAGCTACCACGGACAGTGGGTGACCAAATAGCGCCGATTATCGGTGCACATTGCGGCAATGTTATTTGTTGCGACAGTCTGTCGATCAACCTTTTTAAGGCACTGTCAGCAGCCCTTGAAATCAATAACACGCGAACCCGTATCACTGTCGAGGCTCACCAGTTTCCCACCGACAACTATATCGCCTCGGGGCTTGCACGGCTGATGGGTCCGGATCGTTGTCAGGTCAACGCCATCGATATTTCCAAATTAACTGCTAGTGACCTATCCGACACCGCGGTTCTTGCGCTTTCTCACGTCGATTACAAAACGGGAACACTGCGAGACATGTCGGGCATTACTGCGCTTGCCCAGAAAGCAGGTGCCTTGATTGTATGGGATTTAGCACACAGTGCAGGTGTTGTTGACCTCTCGCTAGAATCGTCGAAAGTTGATTTCGCCGTCGGCTGCACCTACAAATTTTTAAACGGCGGTCCGGGGGCGCCAGGATTTCTTTTTGCACGAGCCGAGCACCAGTCTGCACAAAATCCAATTCCCGGCTGGATGGGCCACGCACGCATCTTCGACTTCGAGCCTGAGTATGAGCCCGCCACAGGAATCGAACGCTTTTTGACGGGGACTCAGAGTGTCATTGCACTGAGTGCTGTTGCAGGTGCACTTAAGCTGCTCGAGGACGTTCAGATTCGAGACCTCAGAGAAGCAAGCCTTTCGCTTACACGTGCGTTTATTGAGCGTTGGAAGCGCAGTCCCGTATACCCTGCCTCCGCCTTACTCACCCCTGAGAATGACAGCCAGCGCGGATCGCACGTCAGTCTGGGCCTAGATGATGCGTTTCCAATCAGTCAGGCACTGATCGACGACGGCATTATTATCGATTACCGCGAACCCAATATTGTGCGGTTTGGATTCTCGCCTCTTTACAATACCCAAGCCGACGTTGAGCGCGCGATAAGTGCGCTAGAAGAGATTGTGACCAGCCGGCGTTATGAAGCACCCAAGTATCAGGTCAAGTCCACGGTCACTTAGCACCCGTGTTACTCGCGTTTTCACTGCCCCTAAAACCTACCCCAAACTCGGTATACCGCGATGCAAATAAGTGTATTCGCGGTATTTCGTTTGCGATAGCGTTACGCGCAATAGAGGGAGCTGACTATGATCGGGCTGGCGTTAAACGACATCTTCAAAATTGGTATCGGTCCATCGTCAAGTCATACCATGGGTCCCATGCATGCTGCACACCACTTCGTAGGCAGTCTCAGTCCAGAACTGCTGATGAAACCCCTGTCTATTGAAGTGACATTGCACGGCTCACTGGCGGCAACAGGCGATGGGCACGGGACACCCGGCGCGATCACGGCAGGCCTTGCCGGGTATCACTATGAAACCGTCACGCTGTCTGATATCGAAGCGACGTGGCAGACAGCGACGTCGCATGGTCACTTGCTACTCGATGACCGAACACAGCTTGACTTCAATCCTGAGCAGCACCTTTACCGAGATACAGTACCACTGAGTAACCACCCTAACGGCATGACCTTCAGAGCCTCGGCAGAAGGCGCCCTCGTCGCCGAGATGCGCTACTTTTCCGTCGGTGGTGGCATGGTAGAGGATCAGTACGGCCAAACACTCGCAACCTCCGCTTCGCAGACTCGTGCTGGCCCATACCCGTATGCCAGTATGAGCGAGCTCACCGACTGGTGCGAGCGTGAAAACCTGTCAATCGCGCAAGTGCAAGCCGCCAACGAGTACCTGTCTCTGCAGGCGGAGCACGACGCAATGTCGGCAACACTCTGGAGTGTCATGTCCGATTGCATTGACCGAGGTCTGGCAGCACAGGGAGAACTACCGGGGGGTCTGCAGGTTAAGCGACGCGCGGGTGCTCTTTGGAATCGCTTGCTTAACAACGCCCAAGGGGACAAAGCTCCGGCCAATGCCGCACAGCGCGCCATGGTCTATGCAATGGCGGTTAATGAGGAAAATGCCGCCGGTGGACGGCTAGTGACCGCACCGACAAACGGCGCTGCCGGCATTGTCCCTGCTGTTTTAAAAGCCCATCTGGATGAGCACCAGCTCAACGAGGCTGGAGTAAACCGTCACGTGAGTGTGTTTTTACGCACAGCAACCGCCATTGGCGGTTTATTTAAGATGAATGCATCGATCTCGGGGGCAGAAGTCGGCTGTCAGGGCGAAGTGGGCGCTGCCGCGTCCATGGCTGCGGCGGGTCTGACGGCGGCCCTAGGGGGCACTCCTCGACAGATTGAAAACGCGGCCGAAATCGCCGTCGAGCATTGCCTCGGCCTAACCTGTGACCCGATTGGCGGGTTGGTTCAAGTGCCGTGCATAGAACGCAACGGTATGGGCGCCGTAAAGGCTATTGCAGCGTCAGACCTCGCACTCGCAGGGGACGGTCAATTTATGATCTCTCTCGATCAAGTGATTGAGACAGTCCGTGAAACCGGTCGAGACATGGACAGTCGTTACAAAGAAACAGCCAGGGGAGGCCTGGCAATCCACGGATTGAAAATTCCAGTCACTGCCGTGGAGTGTTGATCGGGCTTAGCGGTCCCTCCCATTGGGTACAGCGCACATTTCAAATGACGCGAACCACGCCTCACAAGCTGTAAAATCGCGACTTACCGGCGCCGTCACCAACATCGGTAGTCCCGTTTCAGAATGAGTAAACTCCAGCGACTGCGCGTGCAACCAGAGGCGCCGGAAGCCCAGCGCAGTTTCAAAAAATCGGTTGTGGGTCCCCTTTCCGTAGCGGACATCGCCGATAATAGGGTGTGCACAATGCTTCATGTGGCGACGCAGCTGTCTGAAACGCCCGGTATGGGGCCGCAAATATACCGATGAATAGCGTCCTTCAGGGTATCGATCCACCGGTTTTCGCACTGTCCAATGTTTGACTACTTCGACGTCGGTCGTGGCCTCTCGCAGCGTCCCGTTGATCAATTTGTTACCGCGTCGATCCACTTCGTCGCGCAAGGGATGCTCGATCCGTGAAATACCCGTTACGTGTCCCCGAACAATGGCATGGTAGGTCTTCTTAACCTCGCCGTTCGCAAACTGCTCCGAAAGGTCACGCGCCACTTGTTTGTTGAGTGCACAGACAACGAGACCCGAGGTCGGCTTGTCCAATCGATGAACCGGGTAGACGTGCTGCCCAAGCTGATCACGAAGGACCTGCACCAGAGCACGACGCTCTTGGGCGTCAATGGCACTCCTGTGAACCAGCAGCCCCCCCGGCTTGTCCACAACAACCATCGATTCGTCTTGATAACACAGCGTAATTTCAGTCACAAAGCCTTACTCAACCGCGCATTAATCTCCATCAATACGAGCGTCGAAATTGCCCGTCTCCTCGGCCGAAACTCTAACCCTAATGCGTAGTACATGAACGCGTTTTTTCATTTCTTTGCCGCTCCACTCAGATTAAGATCCACAATTAAATAATAAGAAGGATTCTAAGATGCTCAAGCAACACAACCTCTACATTGACGGACAGTGGACAGCGGGCGACACCTATGTGGATAACGTCAGTCCCTCGGACAGTGACGACGTCATCGGGGCATATGCACAGGCTAATCCTTCACAGGTTGAAGCGGCTCTTCAAGCCGCCAATCGCGCAGTAGTCAACTGGGGGGATTCGCCGCTTGAGTCTCGCTTTCAAATGCTCATGGCCATTGGCAACGAACTCATTGAGCGAAGCGCCGAGCTTGGCGAGTTGCTCGCGCGCGAAGAAGGTAAAACCCGCGCTGAAGGTATTGGCGAAGTTTACCGGTCGGGGCAATTTTTCCATTATTTTGCCGGAGAAGTTCACCGACAAATCGACGACCGTGCGGAATCCGTACGCCCGGGTGTCGAAATCGATACTCGCCGCGAACCTGTGGGTGTCGTCGCCATTATCAGCCCGTGGAATTTCCCCATGGCCACCGCCGTCTGGAAAATCGCCCCGGCACTCGCATTCGGTAATGCTGTGATCTTTAAGCCGGCAAACCTCGTGCCCGCAAGCGCCTGGGCATTAACCGAAATCATCTCACGCCAAGAGGCGCTGCCGCCGGGGGCGTTCAATTTGGTGATGGGCTCAGGTGGATCCGTGGGCAATACGATCATCCACAGCGACAAAATTCACGCTGTCTCCTTTACCGGCTCGCTCCCGGTGGGTCGCGAGGTCGCCAAAGCAACCGCTGCAAACCTCGTGAAGTGCCAGCTCGAAATGGGGTCGAAAAATGCGTTAATTGTTGCCGCCGATGCCGACCTTGATGTTGCTGTCAACGCCGCCTTTGTGGGTGCCTACAGTGGTACCGGCCAAAAGTGCACCGCCTCCTCGCGACTCATTGTTGATCAAAGCGTACACGACGAGTTTGTCGCAAAGCTCGTCGCAAGACTTGAAAAAGTCACAGTCGGGCACGCCCTAAAAGACGGTGTCGATATGGGTCCCGTTGCCTCCAAGCAGCAGCTCAACGAAAACCTCAACTGGGTGTCTGTCGGTCAGCAAGAAGGGGCGACACTCGCTTTTGGGGGTGACCGTATCGTGGCTCCAACCGACGGCTACTACATGGCACCCGCCTTGTTTGTCGACACCACAAACGACATGCGTATCAATCGAGAGGAACTCTTTGCTCCCATCGCCTGTGTGATAAAAGCCGCGGATTACGAGGACGCTCTGCACATACTCAATGACACCGAATTTGGTCTTACGGCAGGCATTATCACGCAGTCTCTGAAGATTGCCTCAGACTTTAAACGCCGTGCTGTCAGCGGCTGCGTCATGGTTAACCTCCCGACTGCAGGGACCGACTATCACGTACCTTTTGGTGGACGTAAAAACTCAAGCTTTGGCCCTAGAGAACAAGGCCAAAGTGCACGCGAGTTCTACACGACGGTGAAAACGAGTTATATCCAAGCATAAAACTGGAGCGTTGTTGTGAATCAAGATTGGACGGTCATCGATGGTCTGCAGTACTCGGCGTGGTCGCGAGACATTTTTGAACAAATGCGCACCGGGGGTTTGAACTGCGTTCACGTCACGATCGCCTACCACGAGAATACCAAAGAGACACTAACGCGCTTTGGTGAGTGGAATAAGCGATTCGAATCCATGCCCGACCTCATTCGCCCTGTCTATGAGCCCAGTGACATTGCGCGGGCAAAGTCAGAGGGTCGTATTGGGATTATCTTTGGCGCTCAGAACTGCTCGCCGATCGAAGACGAGATTCGGTTGGTTGAAGTCATGCGCCGGCTTGGTTTGATGATTATGCAGCTCACCTATAACAACCAAAGCCTGCTTGCCTGCGGCTGCTACGAGGATGAAGACAGCGGTTTAACACGATTTGGTAAACAGGTCATCAGAGAGATGAATCGCGTTGGCATGGTGATCGACATGTCTCATAGCGCTGAACGCTCCACACTCGAGGCGATCGATTGTTCACACCAACCCGTCATTGTGTCTCACGCCAATCCGAGTCACTTCCACCCTGCGCTGAGAAACAAGTCAAACAAAGTCATCGATGCCGTGGCCGCAAATGCGGGCCTGCTTGGATTTTCGCTGTACCCCTTCCATTTAAAAAACGGGCCCCAATGCACGCTCGACGACTTCTGTGACATGGTGGTTTGGACCGCTGAGCGCATGGGTGTTGATAAGATCGGACTGGGATCCGACCTTTGTCAGAACCAGCCTCAAAGCGTCCTTGAGTGGATGCGCAACGGCCGTTGGTCAAAGACCATGGACTACGGCGAAGGATCGGCAGGTAATGCCGGATGGCCCGAGCAGTTGAGTTGGTTCGGTGACAGTCGCGATTTTCCTGGCATTGCTTCAGCACTGAGTCAACGAGGGTTCTCCGACGACGAGATGGGCAAAATAATGGGCGGTAATTGGCTGGATTTATTAACCCGAGCAGGAACATCTACCGCGCTTCAGAGCGCGAGCCATGATGTGCCATGAACTTTGATTCGGGACAACCCTTACCCACGGTCCTCCGCCCCCCTGCGACGGTCATGGATTTACATCGATTGGGTTCGTTGACGAGTAGTCGCCTGAGTTTCTCTCGATCACTGATCCGAAAAATGGCGCGTCAACGATGGCAAATCTTCCAAACACGCTTTGAGCTTGACGAGCAGGGTTACGGGGAAGTCATCTATCGCGTTCAAACGCCCTATGCGCGCTACCACGTAGTTATATTCTCAAGAGCACTTGATGACGCACGGCGCTCTGACAGAGTAATCGCAGAGGCCTGGGACCTTACCTTTGGTCTCGTCGAGGGTGACGTCGAAGCGTCTCTGATGACCGCGCTCTCGGAAAACGTTCCCCTGCAGGAAGCAGGACGGCAACATCCACGATTACTGGTCATTTCTCGAGCAAATCGCAGTGTGCGTAATTTTTCCGCGTTTATCGACAGCTTGAGCGACGGACAACAACCACCCGCCGACTTGCTGAAAACGGCCGGCTACCTCTACCGTACGACCGCCGTCTACGGCAATGGTAAGTTCGGCATTGCCGATTACGGCCGACTTAAAGAAAACCCCGATTTCAGACACCCCTTTTCCGCTCAAATGTCAGCCGTGTACGTACTGCGCCAATTTTCAATCGATCAAGTCGAGCACATCGCTCGGTGCCGCAGTAGCAACGCAACCGGCCTTTCAGAGGCACTGCGTCGGTACGTCGGCATTGGGAACTCGACGGGGCTAGGCATGGCGCCATTTCTGATCAATCACCCCCTGCTCATCAACCAGTGGATTCACATGCGTGAAACTGCGTTATTGCTCGCCAAACAACAAATACCCGATGAGGTGAGTCAACAACAGCTACTCTCGCTGATGGACCGGGCTCTGCAAAGCCTGAAAGAGGTCGCGATTGAGAATTCCGAGCAAGCAACTCGAAACACTGAAGTCATTGAGCAACTGGGACTGGTTCGCGTGTGGCTCCAGCAGGTACCCATGGAGGACGATCTCTGGATACAGTTAACTGATTGGGCGGAGGCTGCCCTGTCACTTGAAACGCAGGAACTGATCAATGGCTTGCTGATCGAACTTTACCCCGAGCACGTCGACGTCCTCGAGGACTCAATGACAACCGAAGAGACACTCGAGCTAACACCCGATATGCCCCTAGTGCAGCTCAAGCAACTGATCGAGACGCATTTCGACTGGGCCATCAACGAAGCGTTTGATACCGAGGACGGACGCTACTGGTTTTGGTATCGCTCGATTGAAAAAGAGGAACCGCGATTAGGTATTCGCGGCGTCGACGAGGGCGAGGAGAAAGAACTTGCGCTTGCCATCGGACCGAGAGTCAAGCAGATTCATGCGGCGATCAATGAGTATCTTTCTGATGCGCCTAAATCGCTCACTATCGACTTTCTCATGGCGCACCCTCGTCAGGTCGATATTATTCGGCGGATTCAAACCATGGCCAGCTCAGCCTACGGTGAAATTCGAGCTAACTTGTGGCATCGCGACATGAAGCCCATGCACCTTTTGCGAGCGAAACTGTCGTTTCTGGGTGCCAATCGCTTCGACCCTCGCGGTGACCGATGGGTTCGTGTCACCTTTTTTCAGGGTGCGCCACTCTTGTCAGAGCTTAATGCCGAGCCGGCAGACTTGAGTGAGTTCGACGACTGGAGCTTTGCCTTGTCGCCCGAGGACGCGATAGAAAAAAGTGTTTCACCATGAAAGTGTCATTTAACGAACTGCAGTCACTCTCCTGTAAAGCCTTTATGGGCATGGGGTTCTCGGATGGTCAGGCCGCCGATGCAGCGGATATGCTGTGCTGGATGGAGAGCTACGGCTTAGACGGTTTAAAAACACTGAGCGCCGCATTACTGCAATATTCACTGCAGCACCCTTATGCTCCGCCCGAGAGTCTTTATCAGGACAGCGACGTCACTGTACTCGACGCACACGACGCGAGCGTGCTCGCCTGCTCTCATCTACCGCTCGAACTTGCCTTTGCTAAAGCCCGAGCACGAGGCCTCTCGGTCCTAAAAATTAAACGCTGTCGCCAGCGACAGCTCATTATGGGGTATCTCGCGCGACTGGCGAGTCGCGGAATGAATGTAACCGCCTTTTGGCGCAATTCTCAGCTGCCACTGACCGAGCAGGTCGTGGGCTTTAGAGCCAATTCTTCGGTGCCTTCGATCCGAATTTATGCCGTGTCAGAAGTGCCCGAGGAAAATAAAGAAAACACCGGTATTACTGTCGTGATGGCGAACCACGTCGACCTACTGCCGACCATGCGATCTGATTACGAATACGACCTGTTGGCCCGTCACGATGAACTCGACTTACTCAATATTCGATCACAGGCCGAGACTTTGGGAATAACAGTCGACGATGCCTTGTGGGATCAGCTCAAAGCATTTGCAAAACTGACACTTGTCGCGTCAAACATTAGCTCTCGCTCAGGGGCGGGGCCAGCGGACTGAGTGTCACCTTAAAACCATTAAACGAGGTCATAGGCCTCATTAAGACAGCATAGACGAGGACTTAACCATCACTGATCTATCCACACAGCAGACTCAATCGACGCAGTCTTGGACCGTGATCGCCGGCTCTATGGCGCTTATCTCTCTTTTTTTGAGCGTATTTTTTATCGACGCAGACCTATTTGGCGCGTTGATTGATCGGAGTTTTGCCTGGAGTGCGCGGTACTTTGGCCTGTACTGGCAAGTACTCATGCTGATTAACTTTCTGGTTGCACTTTGGATCGCGACCCGCAGTGGCGCCAGACGTGTCTTGGGCGCTCTCGACACTCCGGAGTTTTCCAATTTTCAATGGGGCTCAATGATTTTATGCACGCTCTTGGCAGGGGGCGGTGTGTTCTGGGCCGCCGCGGAACCGATTGCGCACTTCGTAGCACCGCCGCCCGTGTTTGACGGATACACCACGTCTCAGACGACGACAGGCGTGGCTCTGGCGCAAGCATTTCTGCACTGGGGTTTTCTTGCGTGGTCAATTTTAGGCAGTCTCACCGCCGTGCTGTTGTTGCACCTGCATTACGACCGAGGGCTCCCGCTCGCGCCTCGCACACTGCTGTATCCACTGGTTGGAGAGTCCGGGGTTCGCGGCCCTTTAGGTGACGCCGCTGACATTGTCTCCGTCATTGCCGTTTTTGCCGGTACTGTGGGGCCCATAGGGTTTCTCGGATTACAAGTGAGCTACGGACTGAGCGAACTCTATGGCAGTCCGGATACCAAACTTATTCAAATCGTCACGATCGCCGCACTCATGGCACTTTACCTCGGTTCTGCGGTCAGCGGGATGCACCGGGGCATTCAGTTATTGAGCCGTGCCAATATTGTCTTGGGCGCCGTGTTACTGCTTTTCCTGCTGTTCGCAGGTCCCACTCGTCTGATCATTGGCGGGTTTTTTGAGGGACTAACAACACACCTCTCTTGGTTCGGACACCAGGCGCTCTATCGCGGCGAAGCAGGCGCATTTGGGGATCCTGGCTGGCTTTCTCCTTGGACCCTTTTCTTCTGGGGCTGGTTTATCGGCTACGGTCCGATGATGGCAATCTTTATCGCTCGGATCAGTCGTGGTCGGAGTATTCGCGACATCATTGTGCTCATGTCAGTCCTCGCTCCGCTGATAACAATGGCCTGGTTTTCAATACTCGGCGGCACCGGCTTAGGACTGGAGAGTCAAAATCCGGGCAGCATCACGGGACCCTTTGAAGGATTTAATCTGCCCGCCGTCTTACTCGCTATTACAGAGGCGATGCCAATGAGCGCACTATTATCGCCCGCATTCCTCCTTCTGACGGCACTATTTGTTGCAACGACTGGCGACTCAATGACCTACAGCCTCTCGGTTGTCAGTAGTCAGCGCAACGACCCTCCCACTTGGCTGCGGTTATTTTGGGGACTAGCCTTGGGTATCTCTGCAATGGTTCTTGTCGCTGGACCCGAAGGTGGGATTGGCCGGTTACAGAGCTTTATAGTGGTAACCGCAGTACCGGTATCGATACTGCTACTCCCCTCGCTATGGGGAATTTTTTCGGTCTTAAGAAATCGATGAAGCATCGACAGTCTCGACTCAAAAAAGGACTGGTAAAGGCGCCTTCACGCGCCTGAAGGAGAGATAACAAGCCATGCCATTCGGCCTATTGAAATACGGTATCAACGCAGACTACCCCTTCGACAAAGAGGCAGACTTACCGCCGCCGAGCGAACTTAAGGCACGGTATGACGTAGTGATCATCGGCGGTGGCGGTCACGGTGTTGCAACCGCCTACTATTTAGCGAAATACCATGGCATCACGAACGTCGCCGTTTTAGAGAAAGGTTATTTAGGCGGCGGCAATACCGCCCGCAACACCGCGGTCATTCGCTCGAACTACCTGACTCCCGAAGGCGTCAAGTTCTACAGTGCGTCGGTGAAGCTATTTGAAAACTTATCCAATGAATTTGACTTCAACATCATGTATTCCCAGCGGGGTCAGCTGACGCTTGCTCACACGGACGCAACGGTTCGGTCTTTCCGACAACGCGCGGAAGTCAATAAACATTATGGCGGAAGAAGCGAACTCATTTCCCCTAGCGACATTGCAACCCTCGTCCCAACCCTGAATCTGAATCCGGCAAATCTCCCCGTGCTTGCCGGTCTTTGGCACCGCGACGGCGCAACGGCGCGTCATGACGCGGTCGCGTGGGGCTACGCACGAGGCGCGACTCAGCGGGGTGTCGAACTGCATCAACTGACTGAGGTGACCGATGTGTTCACCCATGGCGGTCGGGTCACAGGCGTACAAACCAATCGTGGCGTGGTCAACGCAGGCGTGGTTGTCCAGGCCGTCGCGGGGCACAGCGCGCTACTTGCACAAAAAGCCGGTTTCAAGCTACCCCTCGTCGCCTACCCCCTGCAGGCCATGGTGACTCTGCCAGTAAAACCCTTTTTAACACCCTTGGTCAGTTCATCCGCCTTGCACTGTTACGTGCAACAAACCAGCCGTGGCGAAATCGTATTTGGTGGCGGCTCAGACCCGTACCCGCTTTACAACAGCCGTTCCTCGCTGCCGCTTAAAGAGAGCTTGATTGCCAGTGCGGTGGAGATGTTCCCATTTTTAAGCGAGATGAGACTGCTTAGGCAGTGGGCAGGAGTCACCGACATGACCAGCGATTACAGCCCCATCATGGGCCTTACGCCCCTTGAGAACTATTACATCGATGCTGGATGGGGCACTTGGGGGTTCAAAGCGACACCCATCTGCGGAAAGACCATGGCCGAGCTCGTTGCAAGCGGCGGTAAAGTACCCGAACTTATTCAGCCGTTTGAACTCGATCGATTTAGTCGTTTCAAACAAGTCAATGAAATGGGCGCGACGGCCGCGAGCCACTAGGAGGCAATATGAAGATCATGAATTGCCCGCTCAATGGGCCCAGAAATATCAGTGAGTTCGTCTACGGCGGGCAAGTCAAAGCAATGCCCGACCCTCCGCGGAGCTCAGACAGCGCCTGGGCCGAATACGTGTTCTATGAAAAGACCGAGATCGGACTGGTACTTGAGTGGTGGTTACACAGTCCAAGCAGCTATTGGTTTATCGCCGAGCGGCACAACGGGTCCGATGAAATTACCAGAACGTTTGCTCCCGAGACGATTTTTTGCGACCGCGTGGACTTCAAAACATCCGAGGTTCCCGCATGACACGGCTCAAGAATGACTGTTTTGGGCAGTGGATCGACACGACTCAGCCCAAGAAATTTACCTTTGAGGGCAAAGTCATTCAGGGCTTTGACGGCGATTCTGTCGCCTCTGCACTGCTTGCTCACCAGGTCTGGGTGCAGTCACGATCATTTAAATACCACAGACCCCGCGGGCCACTGACGCTGTGTGGACAGGACGCGAATACGCTGGTGCAATCGCCTAAAACACCAAACTTGTTGGCAGATCGAGTCCCCGTCGAAGAGGGCCTCCAACTATCAGGCCAAAACTACAGTGGCTGGCTGAGCTTTGACGTGTCCCGAGCGCTTGATTGGTTCGGCCGATTTTTGCCGGTTGGATTTTATTACAAAGCGTTCTTCAAGCCGCGCGGCATGTGGGCCCTGTGGGAGCCCATTGTCCGCAGAGCGGCAGGACTGGGCACCAGCAACCTCTCGGTCAAGGCCGCTTATACGGACAAGGCCTATCTATTTTGCGACGTCGCCGTCATCGGGGGCGGACCTGCAGGACTCCATGCGGCGTTGAAAGTCGCCGACGGCGGTGCAGAAGTCCTTTTGGTCGAACAAGACCCATCGCTGGGCGGCTCACTGAACTACCACGCCTTCTGCTCGGATCTCAAGGAGACACAGAAACAGCGTGACGCTCTGATCAGTAGAGTTTTTGAACACCCCAACATAAAGGTGTTGCAATCGGCGACCTGCAACGCCTGGTTCGGTGATCACTATCTACCCGTTTTGCAAGGTCACCGCCTGTTTAAAGTCCGAGCAAAACAGACCATCTTGGCCACCGGATCCAGCGAACAACATGCAATCTTTCGCAACAACGACCTGCCCGGCGTTGTCATGTGCAGCGCCATGGATCGACTCAGTCGCCTCTACGGCGTTATTCCAGAGCACCCTCTCGCAGTCCTAGCGGGTAATGATCTGGCGTACAACACTGCCTTTAGCAGTCACGATGCAGGCGGCTCCGTCGTCGCCATTATTGATTTGCGCGCGCAGTGTGATGACCAGAAACTTCGCGCTGAGGCCGAGGCGAGAGGCATAGCAGTGTACGCGCAGTGCGTCGTCTACGAGGCAAAGTCCGAATGGGGTGCACACAAGCTTTCCTGCGTGGATGTACATGCACTGCACCCTGATTCGGGCGTCGGACAAAAAATAGCGACAATCGACTGCGGCGTGCTGGCCATGTCCGTGGGCTACATGCCGGCGTATCAGCTCGCGTGTCAGGCCGGAGCACTCTTGCAATACGATGACGCGAGCGCCCAGTTCTCCATCAGCAACCTGCCCAAGGGCATGCATATCGCAGGGAGCGTCAACAGTGTGTTTACCCTTTTGGCTTTGGAGTGCGACGCCCGGAATGCGGCTCGCGCAGCGCTCAGAGCACTAAATATTGCTGTAGAAGAGCGCGACGAAGCAGTGGACTGTCACGAGCATGTCAATCACCCGTGGCCCTTTGTGAAGCATCCTAAAGGGCGAGAGTTTGTTGATTTTGACGAAGATCTTCAGATCAAGGATATCGTCAACGCAACGCGCATGGGGTATCGCGATATTCAGCTGGTAAAACGGTTTTCCACCGTCGGCATGGGACCGTCACAAGGTCGGCACTCGGCGCTACCAACCGCCCGACTCGTTGCCAAAGCCACCAATCGATCGGTCACCCAAACCGGTGTAACCACGGCGCGCCCTCCACTGACACCCGAGCCGTTAGGACTGCTCGCAGGACGTCGCTTTCACCCATTGCGCAGAACTGCCCTTCACCATCGACACCTCGCATTACACGGGCAAATGATTCCTGCAGGAAGCTGGCAGCGACCGGCGTATTACGGCCAGCCCGCAGACCGCCGTTCTGCGATCGATGCAGAGGTCACTGCGGTCAGGACGGGGGTAGGACTGATCGACGTCAGTACCCTTGGGGGTATCGATTTACGCGGGCCCGATGCGCCCGAGTTCATGAATCGACTCTACACCTTTGGCTTTGTGAAACAGCCAGTGGGGAAGACCCGCTACGCAGTGATGACCAATGAGCACGGCGTCGTGTCGGATGACGGCGTTGCAGCGCGTTTAAGCGAGCACCACTACTACGTTACCGCCACAACAACAGGTGTCGATCAGGTCTACCGAGACATGTTGAAATGGAACGCTCAGTGGCGGCTGGACCTCGACATTGCGAACGTCACCAGTGCGTTGAGCGCGGTGAACCTGGCCGGCCCGTCATCGCGGGAGGTGCTCAGACAGGCGGGGTGCGATCTCGACCTCAGCCCGGAACAGTTTCCGTATCTCGCCTACCGTGAGGCAATGATCGGACGCATTCCGGCCCGCTTGATGCGCGTCGGTTTCGTCGGTGAACTGGGCTACGAACTTCATGTTCCTTCACCGCTTGTCGTTGAACTCTGGGACACACTGATGACCGCCGGACACAGGCACGGCATACGTCCCTTCGGCGTCGAGGCACAGCGACTTCTGCGTCTCGAAA
>CBFHJX010000006.1:0-40430 GCA_965656285.1 Luminiphilus sp.
AAGGTGTATTCGATCGTTACTACACGCTTCTTGTCAGTTTGTGCGTCGATGTAAGCCCGCGCTGAACTGAGCAGCTTGTCGATCGGGTACCGACGGTTGAGCGGTACGATTTTATCGCGAATCTCATCGTTCGGTGCGTGCAATGAAATGGCAAGACTGACATCGGACAACTCGGCAAGCTTGTCCAGTGCAGGAACCACACCAGATGTCGATAGCGTCACTTTGCGTTTTGAGAGGCCATAAGCAAGGTCGTCGCACATCAGGTCCATTGATGAGACAACGTTATCGAAATTGAGCAACGGTTCTCCCATTCCCATCATCACGACATTAGTGACAACCCGTCCTTTGCCGGGCTGCCAACCGTCGTAAGAGTTGATCGCAAGCCACACTTGACCAATGATTTCGGCAGCGGTCAGATCGCGCTGAAAACCCTGCTTACCGGTAGAGCAAAACTTACAGTCAAGACTGCAGCCCACTTGGGAAGAAACGCATAATGTCGCTCTGTCCCCCTCGGGAATCAGAACCGCCTCGACGAGTGCACCACCTGTGACGCTGATCGCCCACTTTCGAGTCCCATCGGTCGAGTCTTGCTGACTGCTTATGCTTGGAGGAGTAATTTCAGCCAGTGTCTCGAGCCGCTCTCTGAGCGCCTTTCCAAGATTCGTCATGACCTGGAAGTCGCACACACCTTGATGATGAATCCACTTCATCACCTGTTGTGCACGAAACTTTTTTTCACCCATTTCAGCAAAAAAATGTTCAAGCTGGGCACGCGTCATGCCCAGCAAGTTAACTTTGCTGATGGGCTTGGTTGTTGCGATCACCCCATCTGACATTGTCAGTGAAGAGACCTTAACGGCCGCAAAGATCGCTTGCGGCGAAGAAGTAAGCAATCTCTCTGGCTGCAGACTCGGGAGCGTCCGATCCATGTACTGCGTTCGCGTCAATCGATTTCGCAAAATCAGCTCGGATAGTGCCGGCGTCCGCCTCAGCTGGGTTTGTCGCACCCATGAGTTCACGGTTCTTAAGAATCGCGCCCTCACCTTCCAAAACTTGCACCACAACTGGCCCTGAGGTCATGAAGCCGACGAGGTCCCCATAAAAAGGGCGCTCTTTGTGCTCGGCGTAGAAGCCACCGGCAACGTCGTCCGACAAGCGCAACATCTTTTGTGCCACGATCTGGAGTCCAGCGGCTTCAAAGCGCGCGTTAATCTGACCTGTGACATTTTTTGCAACCGCGTCAGGCTTGATGATCGAGAGGGTTTGTTCAACGGACATGGGTGTCTCCTGATAATAATTAAATGAACGCTCGGTCTGGTCATACAGTGACCGCGTGCGTCGCGCGCGCGGAGTATAAGGCGTTTGCCTCAGGCTGTCATGGCAACAAGAGTGTGCTTTTTAATGGTTCTCTGAGGCGTGATTGATCGTGTATCTCGGAATTTCAACGACGAGCGGCGCAGCACCCACGACGGCCTGGCAGGACAGCCGAGACTCAGGCTCGAGTCCCCACGCCTTATCCAAATAGTCCTCCTCCAGCTCGTCGGCGTCACTTAGCGAATCAAATCCCTCTCTGACGATCACATGACAGGTAGTGCAAGCGCACGACATTTCGCAGGCGTGCTCGATATCGATATGGTTTTTCAGCAGTACCTCACAAACGGTCTGCCCAGTCTCAGCTTCCACCGCCGCGCCCGAAGGACATATCTCATGGTGTGGTAGTACGATAATCTGTGGCATTTCCCGCCCCTTAATCCAAAGACTCTAACTCTGACACGGCGACACCGCCAAGAGCTGCTTTTATACTTTTATCCATTCGTCGCTCAGCAAACGCAAGCGACGCCTGGCCCAATTCGTCCGCACGCAGACGAATGGCGTCCACGTCATCCGCATCCAACACCTGCAGTAATCGCTCGACTTCACCATCAAGGTCTAACCGCTCATGAATACTTAATAAGTCTCCATCGGCCTCCAACGCACCGGCGAGGCCGTGCAATAACGACTCCGCCTCCACTCGCGCTTCGCGCAACTGACGCGCCTGCATATCCTCAGCCGCGTATTGTTGACTCGATCGAAGCATCGTAGCGACTTCATCATCAGAGAGACCAAACGATGGCTTAACCACAAGATGGGTTTCGGTCCCCGTTATTTCCTCTCTGGCGGAGACTTCAAGCAGTCCATCCGCGTCCACGCGAAATGTCACCAAGATTCGAGCGGCGCCTGCCACCATTGGCGGAATACCACTCAACTCAAAACGCGCCAGCGAACGACAGTCCTCCACTCGCTCACGCTCTCCTTGAAGGACGTGGACTACCAAGCCCGTCTGGCCATCTCTTGCGGTTGTAAACTCCTGTGCTTTGGCCACCGGCAGTACCGAATTTCGAGGCACGATTTTTTCTATGAGACCCCCATAGGTCTCAAGACCGAGAGAAAGCGGAATCACATCGAGCAACAGAGCTTCCTGCCCGTCACCGTTGCCCACTAGCACATCGGCCTGAATCGCAGCGCCCAGTGCAACGACTTCATCAGGGTTAATAGAGCACAGGGGGTCACTGTGAAAAAAATCAGCGACAGATTCTCGAACAAGTGGCATTCGCGTCGATCCTCCGACCAGCACAACCTCCGAAACCTGCTCGACACCCGCGTCTTCCATTGCGTTGGAGCACGCGTCTAACGTGCGCTGCACAAGTGACTGCGACAGCGCCTGAAGCCGCTCGCGACTGAGTTCGAAACTGGGTTTGGGCGCCACTGAACTAGGCGCATCAACAGTGACCGTATCACTGTCCGTTAACACTTCTTTGGCCCTTCGAGCTGTCATTAAGAGCTGTCGCATTTGAGAATGCGTAGGCTGGGACAAGGACCATTGGGTCTGAAGCCAATCAACAATCACAGCGTCGAAGTCATCACCACCCAGCGCACTGTCGCCTCCAGTCGCCATAACCCTGAGCAAACCCTGCTCCATCCGCAAAATTGAAATATCGAAGGTGCCGCCACCCAAATCGTAGACAGCCACTACGCTCGACTCAGCAATAGTTTCGTCGAGACCGTAAGCCACCGCAGCAGCGGTCGGCTCGTTCAGCAAGCGCAAAACTTTCACCCCGGCAACTTCTGCCGCTTGACGCGTCGCTTGTCGCTGTCGATCATCAAAGTACGCCGGCACCGTTATCACGACACCGTCGTGAGGCTCACCCAAAACGGTCGCAGCACGTTCAGAGAGCGCGCGTAAAATTTCGCTGGATACTTCCACGGGCGTTTTAGGTCCGCTCGCGGTGTCAAAGGCAAGTCGGTCCGAGTCCTCCAAGCCAAGCAACTGAATGTGACTCAAATCCTCACGTGCTCTACCCATCAGTCGCTTCGCCGACACGACCGTATTACCCGGGTCACTCTCGGCCAATGCAAGTGCTGGATCGCCAACGGTGACCGTGTCACCAAAGTGAACGACGGACGGCAGCAACGCGGAGCCGTCGGGCCCCCTGAGCACCGAGGTGCTGCGCTCTGACTTAGTCGCAACGAGGCTATTTGTTGTCCCAAGATCAATACCGAGACCACGCTTTTTCACGCGCTGATTCGTTACTGGACTGTCGGGCTCTGAAATCTGGAGAAGCATATCTAACGACCCGCCTGGCTTTGTGCTCTGACCAGCTCATCTTTTAATTTTTGCTGAAAGTGGAACTCCACCCAGGAGGCCGAAGCAGCAGTTATATTACCGGACTCAAAGTGCTCAACGAACTTCGCCTCGGTGCTCGAGTAAGCCAAGCAAACTTGTTCGACAAGCGCGTCAGCGCACGTCCGAGAGAGGCTATCGAATCCCTGTAACTGTTCACGCAACATCATTTGATCAAAGAGGAAATCCGGAGATGCGGGTTGCCGCTCAAGTCTGTCCAAGTCAACACCTTTGAGCTCGAGTAAGTGGCCGGCACGCTTGACGGCGTGTTTAAGAACATCAAATGCCTCATTGATATCCGCGCTTCGCTTCGCGGCGACCTGCTGTTCGAAAGCAGGTGATCCAGCAAAACGATCCGGATGACACAACCGCATGAGTTGTTCATAACGCTGCTCAAGTGCACCTAACTCAATGTCGAACTGAGGATGCAGGTCGAAAGACTGAAAGTAATTGGCCACGAAACCTCGCTAATGGGCGCTAACGTCCAGAACTTAGACTGTAAAGCTCTCACCACAGCCGCACTCACCCGCGACGTTCGGATTTTTAAACTCAAGTCCTTCGTTCAGACCCTCGCGAGTAAAGTCCACGATGGTGCCGTCCAGATACACTAAGCTCTTTGGATCCACGAAAACGCACACGCCATCCGTTTCAAAGATGGTGTCCGCAGGATCGCGTTGGTCTACGAACTCAAGTACGTAGGCTAGCCCCGAACACCCTGACGTTTTAACACCAATGCGAATCCCCTCTCCACAGCCTCGTGCAGTCAGCTGTTTGCTCACGTGCTCGGCGGCAGCGGTCGTTACGCTAATGGTCATTACTCGCCCCGCTTCTCACGAAAGTTCTTAACGGCAGCCTTAATGGCATCCTCAGCGAGCACTGAACAGTGGATTTTCACAGGCGGCAACGCGAGCTCCTGAGCAATTTCAGTATTTTTAATCGCCGCAGCCTCATCTAACTTCTTGCCTTTTACCCACTCGGTGAGCAGTGAGCTGGACGCAATTGCTGAGCCACAACCGTAGGTCTTAAACTTAGCGTCTTCGATCACACCCTCGTCATTGACCTGTATCTGCAGACGCATCACGTCACCACAAGCAGGCGCCCCTACCATGCCCGTACCGACGTTGTCGCTGTCGGCATTGAGTTTCCCTACATTTCGCGGATTTTCATAATGATCAATTACTTTTTCACTGTAAGCCATAACCTACTCCTCTCGGCGCTCAGCGCCTGTTAATGCGCCGACCATTCAATGGTGTCAAGATCAATACCGTCTTGGTACATATCCCATAACGGCGACAACTCGCGTAATTTTTCGACCGCGTGGCGAACACTTTGCGCCGCTTGATCCACGTCGCCCTGCGTCGTAAAACGCCCAAAACTGAACCGTAAAGAACTGTGCGCCATTTCGTCATTAAGACCTAAGGCACGCAACACATAAGACGGCTCTAAGCTTGCTGAGGTGCACGCAGAGCCACTCGAAATTGCGAGATCTTTCAACGACATTAGGAGCGACTCTCCCTCTACAAATGCAAAACTCACATTGAGCGCACCCGGTAGGCGATGATCTCTTGAGCCATTGATGTGGACTTCGGGAATATCGTTAATCGAAGACCAGAAGTGCTGACGAAGCGCTTTTAGACGTTCGCCCTCGACCTGCATCTCTTCGTTGGCAATACGCGCTGCCTCACCCAAACCGACAATCTGGTGGGTGGCCAATGTCCCTGACCGCATTCCACGTTCATGACCACCACCATGCATTTGCGCCTCTAGTCGCACCCGCGGCTTGCGACGCACATACAGGGCGCCAATACCTTTCGGTCCGTACATTTTGTGGGCCGAGATCGACAGCAAGTCAACCTTCATCGTGTCCATATCCAACGGCAGTTTACCGGTGCTTTGCGCCGCATCCACGTGGTAAATAACCCCACGTGCACGGCATACCTCACCAATGCCCGCGATATCATTGACAACGCCAATCTCATTGTTTGCGTGCATCACACTGACCAGGGTCGTGTCTTCACGAATGGCGTCAGAAATCATCTCCGGCGTAGTTAATCCGTCACTATTGGGTTCAAGGTAAGTGACTTCGTAACCCTCTCGCTCGAGCTGTCTGCACGTATCTAATACCGCTTTGTGCTCGATCTTGGAGGTAATGATGTGCTTTCCTTTGCGCTGATAAAAGTGCGCTACACCTTTGATCGCCAGGTTGTCAGATTCGGTGGCGCCCGATGTCCAAACAATTTCACGCGGATCTGCGTTGAGTAGCTCGGCGACTTGACCACGCGCGTTCTCCGTCGCCTCCTCAGCCTTCCAGCCGTATTGGTGCGAACGTGACGCCGGATTCCCAAATACACCGTCCATTGAAAGACACTGGATCATTGCGTCTGCGACGCGCGGATCCACCGGTGTCGTCGACAAGTAATCTAAATAGACCGGCACATTTAATACTTCAGCCTTTCCCATAAATCAGTCCTTTAGCCTTTCGGCCTATAGCTCTCTAACGGTCAATGGTTGCGCTTCTACAAGCCCAGCCATGTAACCTGCTTGCGGGTAACCCCCACGGTTAACCAATTGATCTAAACTGATGCCACTCAAAAAACCATGTATCTGATCCGATAAGTCCTGCCAAAGGTGATGTGTAAGGCACACCTCACCGTGGTTGCAATCGCCACGCCCCTGGCAGTTCGTCGCATCGATAGACTCGTCAACGGCATCGATGATTTGCGCCACATAAATTAGGTCGCTAGCCCGGGCCAACTGATAGCCACCGCCTGGACCACGCACACTGCGCACGAGCGCTTCCCGCCTGAGCTTTGAAAACAACTGCTCCAGGTACGACAACGAAATCTCTTGACGCGCCGAGATGTCAGCAAGCGTAATGGGCTGCTTCCCACCGTGGATAGCGAGATCGAGCATTGCAGTCACCGCGTAGCGGCCTCGAGTCGTCAATTTCATCGCAAATTTAATGGCACTTTTCGAATACCTGACAAGTTTAGTCAAGAATTACACAGTACGCCACATAAGGGCGTTATTTATTGCGATTTTCTCCAACAACTCGACGAGTCTCTTTCAGCACACCCCTAAGGATTTGCACTTCCATTTCGTCCAACCGCACCCGATTAAACAAACGCCGCAGCCTCGTCATCAGTCGCTTGGGCGCTGCTGGATTTAGAAAGTCAAGGTCAACAAGCGTCTCTTCGAGGTGCTCATAGAAGTACTCCATGTCTTGAGCCGTGGCGAAGGGGTTCTCCCAATCGGAATCCTCCTCGTGCGGCAGCGTGCCCTCAAGTTCCGTCATTCGAATCTCGTAGCATACGATCTGCACAGCCATCGACAAATTGAGGGACTCATAATCGGGGTGCGTTGGTATGTGACAGTGCAAATTACAACGCTTAAGCTCCTCATTATTGAGCCCGCTGTCCTCCCGACCAAACAGTATCGATACGTTTTCACTGACCGAGTGGTCAACGATTCGTCGCGCCGTCAGACGGGCGTCTTGAACAGGCCAGGGTATCCGTCGATCGCGTGCACTCGTCCCTACGACGAACTGACTGTCCTTGATCGCCTCGTCCAGAGAACTCACGACTCTTGCACTGTTAATAATGTCGACAGCACCCGCGGAACGCCACTGGGCCTCCGAATCTGGAAATTTGCGAGGGTCCACAAGCACCAACTTGCGCAAACCCATATTTTTCATAGCGCGCGCCACCGCGCCGATGTTCCCAGGGTGTGAAGGATTAACCAGTACAACTTGTATGTTGTTCGAATTCATAAATGAACCTAATTTGCTGGGCCGCGAGTGTAGCAAACCCTAACGCCGACGCGCGCTTCTTGCTATCATCGCGCGTCTTCCCGCATACCCGGATAGTTTCATGGAACCTATGGTTAATATCGCGCTTCGCGCAGCCCGCAAAGCAGGCAACCTTATTGTTCGCGCGTCAGATGACCTGACAAGGCTCCGCTTCGAGGCCAAGGGAAAGGCAGACTTTGTTACAGAGGTTGATCTCGCATCAGAGCAAGAGATTCTTTACAACCTCAAGAAAACCTACCCCGACCACGCATTCATCTGCGAGGAAAGTGGGCGAACGGGGCCAGAAGACGCAGAATATGTGTGGATTATCGACCCCCTCGACGGCACCAGTAATTTTATGCGCGGGGTCCCTCATTATTGCGTCAGCATGGCGTGTATCAAAAGTGGAAAGCTTGAGCACGCAATCATCTTGGATCCAGTCAGACAAGAGGAGTTTACAGCCTCTCGCGGACGCGGCGCACAAGTCAACGGCAGACGGATCAGAGTATCAGATCGCACGAATCTTGCTGAATGCCTGATAGGTACCGGCACTCCATTTTTGGGCCATTGCGATGACCAGATGGACTGGTATCTCAAAGGCCTAGGACAAATTGCGGGCAACTCTATGGGCATTCGGCGTATGGGTGCTGCAGCACTGGATCTTGCCTATGTCGCAGCAGGTCGTCTGGATGGATTTTGGGAGGCAGGCCTCAAGCCCTGGGATATCGCTGCAGGCGCCCTTCTGATTAGAGAGTCCGGCGGATTAGTGACCAATTTTAAAGGCAGTGACGATGTTCTTGATGGCGGCGACATTATGGCCGCAAATCCCAAACTGCTTAAGCAAATCGCGGCATCGATTCGATAGCCGCTAGGGCGCAATCTCGTCCTGCTCTGCTCCTTCCCTAACGGGAATTGCAACGTCTTCTTTGGTCACGCCAAGCGCGAGCAGTGAAGTAGATGCCACGTAAATTGATGAATACGTTCCCACCGTCACGCCCACCAGAAGTGCCACTGCAAATCCGAAAATCATATCGCCACCCAGTACAGCAAGCGATATGAGCACCAGCATCGTCGTCAACGAGGTCACCAGTGTCCGGCCAAGCGTTTCATTGAGCGAAATGTCGATAATCCCCAGGGGCGCTGTCTTTCTAATCTTGCGCAGGTTCTCGCGTATCCGATCTGACACGACAATGGTGTCGTTCAAGGAATATCCGATGACGGCAAGAATCGCAGCGAGTACCGATAAATCGAACTCCAGTCGCGTGAGCGAGAAAAACCCAAGAATGATTAGGACGTCATGCGCGAGAGCAACCACCGCGCCCATCGCAAATTTAATTTGGAATCTGAATCCGACGTAAATCAACACCAAACCCAGTGCGAGGAGCATCGCAAGCCCACCTTGCTCGCGCAGTTCATCACCGACCTGGGGTCCGACAAACTCCATGCGCTGTAAAATAATATCCTGCGTGGTTACCCCGCGCAGGACTTCAACCATCCTCGCGCCGTCAGCGTCCGAGTAACTGATAGGGAGTCGCACAAGCACATCTTTGTCGTTACCAAAACTGACCACCATGGCGCCTTCAAAACCGCCTGAGCTCAATTGTGTTCTGATCGCACCAAGATCTGCACTGTCTTGATAGTTAAGTTCGATGAGCGTGCCACCGGTGAAGTCGAGACCCCAGTTTAATTGCTGCACGGCCAACGAAACGACCGTGGCAAGTAAAAGAACACCTGAAAACACGGCCGCGACAAAGCGACCACGCATAAATGCTATCGGTTTCATGCCGTGGCCCCTTCAGTATTTGCATCGGCTTTCATGCGAACACGACCTATGCTGAGACGCTGAACACGTCGCCCCCCGTAAACCACATTAACCAGCGCGCGAGTACCCATAATGGCGGTAAACATCGACGTGATAATGCCGACCGAGAGCGTGACCGCAAACCCCTTTATCGGTCCCGTACCCACTGCATACAGGATCACCGCCACAATCAGCGTCGTAATATTTGCATCCAAAATCGTGGTTACTGCACGCTCAAACCCGCTGTGAATAGCCAATTGGTTGGACGTCCCAGACGCCAGCTCCTCTCGAATACGAGCGAAAATTAAGACATTAGCATCCACCGCCATACCCACCGTCAAGACGATACCGGCGATGCCCGGCAAGGTCAGTGTTGCACTTAGCAAAGACATAACGGCCACCAAGAGAACGAGGTTTGCAGACAACGCAACGACGGCTATGACACCGAACACACGGTAGTAAACGGCCATGAAGAGCACAACTAGCGCAAGCCCGAGCTGGAGCGATTTCATGCCCAGCTCAATATTTTCCGCACCCAGAGAAGGGCCCACAGTCCTCTCCTCAACAAAGCTGATCGGAGCGGCTAGTGCGCCTGCCCGCAACATCAGTGCCAGCTCTGACGCCTCTCCTGGATTGTCCAAACCGGTAATTTGGAACTGAGCGCCCAACGCCGACTGGATGACCGGTGCGGTCAGTACTTTCTTCTCATCATAGGGGTCACGTATGACGACGGTCGCACCCTCTTCGTCGGTTTCGTAACGTGTCCGATACTTTCGCTCAATGAAGAGCACCCCCATACGTCGCTTAACATTGGCGCGCGTTGCTCGAGACATCAACATGCCGCCTTCGCCATCAAGCGTAATTTGAACATTGGGCTGGCCGTTTTGATCGAAGCTCGCCGCAGCATTTGAAACCCGCTCACCAGTGATGATGATGTCGCGCTCGAGCCATTCCGTCATGCCTTGGCGACTCTCCCCGCGATAATCAAATCGCTGCCGCTCTGAAATCGGCGCACTGGTCTCTGCAACCAGCCGAAACTCCAAATTCGCAACTTTTCCCAAGATGCGCTTTGCTTCCGCCGTGTCTTGAATACCCGGGAGCTCCACGACGATTCGATTCTTGCCTTGTCGTTGGACCAGAGGCTCTGATACGCCTAACTCATTAACCCTGTTTCTGAGGGTCGTTAGGTTCTGCGCCACAGCGTATTCAACCACTTCCGCAATAGTGACCTGAGTCACTTCAGCAAATAGCTGAGGCGAGTCGTCGTCCACGCGATCGAGTAACAACTCGGGGTACAAATCACGCACCGCCGCACGTGCCGCTTCTCGGTCATCAACCGTTCGAAAGGTCATGCCGATCCGAGTGCCGTCGAGCGTTACTCGACCACGAATGCGCTCGTCACGAAGTCGTCGCTTAATCCCGTTCTCATATTGTTCTAGCTTACGCTGTGTGGCCGCGTCGACATCGACCTCAAGCTTAAAATGAACACCGCCGCTCAGATCTAGCCCAAGCTTCATCGGCTGAGCACCGCCCGTCATCAACCATTCGGGAGTTGTCGGTGCCAGGTTAAGCGCCACAATAAAGCCGTCGCCCAACGCGCGCTGAAGTACGGCCTGCGCTTTTAACTGCTGGTCCCGATTTTGAAGCCTCACTAGGCCCGTTTTACCCGAGGCCTGGACTTCCTGGCCAAAGTGTTCAATCTCAGCCGCAGTGAGTGCTTCACTGGCACGCACAAGAAGACCTTCGTCAATACCTTGCGAGCCGCTAGAACCTCCAATTTGAAGTGCGGGGTCGGGCGCATACAAGTTTGGGGCAGCGTAATAAAATCCCATCGCGACTATCAGTGCGATGAACGCATTTTTCCACAGTGAATACCGGTTTAGCATTGGAGCTCCATACGACTAGCGCAGCACATCGAGGTGCTGGAAAGGCGCGAAGTTTAGCTTGTGAGTCGCCGTTAGGCTATCGAGTTTCAAATCTAATCCACCCAGACACGTGCATTGCGGAACAACCGCATCCAGCCAGAGTCCTCCGGCCAGTCTGCAGGTGCCCACGACATTTGCACGGTCCTAAACACGCGCTCTGGATGCGGCATCATAATATTGACCCGTCCGTCCGCATTGCAAAGCCCGGTGACGCCGTTTGGCGATCCGTTAGGATTTGCGGGGAAAGTCGCAGCCGCTTGATCCTGATTATCGATGTAGCGCAGCGAAACCCGGTTGGAAGACTCGAGCTCCGAGAGATCGCGAGAGCTGGAAAATTGCGCTCTTCCTTCTCCGTGAGCGACAACAATTGGCAGTTCAGACCCGCCCATGCCCATCGTTAAAATTGATGCGGATTCCTCAACACGAACTCGAACCAATCTCGCCTCGTACTGCTCCGATAGATTTCGCGCGAACCTCGGCCAATGCTCAGTTCCTGGAATCAACGGCGCCAGTGCTGACAGCATTTGACAGCCGTTACAAACGCCCAGTGCAAAACTGTCTTCGCGCTCAAAAAAAGCCTGAAACTGATCACTCATTGCCGCGTCAAATAAGACCCCTTTTGCCCAGCCCTCACCCGCACCTAAAACATCGCCATAAGAGAAGCCACCGCAGGCCGCAATCCCTTTGAAATCGTCGAGCCGCTGACGACCCGACTTAAGGTCGGACATGTGCACGTCTGTCGCATCGAACCCCGCTCGATGGAATGCTGCCGCCATTTCAGCCTGACCGTTTACCCCTTGCTCACGCAGAATTGCGATTTTGGGCCGAACGCCCGTTGCAATCATGGGTGCCGCTACGTCGCTTGACACATCAAAGCTCAGTGTGGCGCTCAAACCTGGATCGTCAGCGACAATCTGTGCGTACTCTTGATCAGCACAGTCAGCGTTGTCACGCGTTCGCTGAATCGCAAAACTATTTTGCGCCCACAGCTGCTGTAGTGCGCCACGACGACTGTCAATGAGCTCAAACGACGGCGTATTCACCACCACTCGCTCATCCAATCGTGGCTTCGCCAAAATAACTGCAGCGTCAGAGAGACCGTGTTTCTCCAGCACCTCACTGACAACACTTAACTGTGCGTCAGCCACTTGAATCAAAACACCCACCTCTTCATTAAACAGCAGCGCCGGGGCCTGCTCGGGTGTTGAATCCACATCAATCTCGAGCCCACAGCGCGCGGCAAATGCCATCTCCAGCAGCGCAATCAGTGCACCACCGTCAGAGCGGTCGTGATACGCCAATACCGTATTTGCGGCTTTTAACTCAACCATTGCGGCAAACAATGCCTTTACATCAGCTGCGGCCACATCAGGAACGCTTGAACCTAGCTGACCGTATGTTTGTGCAAGCGCGGAGCCACCCAGTCGATTCTGTCCACGCCCCAGATCAATCAACAGGATGCTGGTTGCTTCGTCGCGACTCAACTCAGGGGTCAATGTTTCGCGGGCATCACCGACAGGGGCGAAAGCTGTAACAATCAGTGACACCGGTGCGGTTACACTCTTGGCCTCGCCATGGTCATCCCATTGGGTCCGCATTGACATCGAGTCCTTGCCCACAGGAATGGTGATCCCAAGCTCCGGACAAAAGTCGAGCCCAACGGCTTTAACAGTGTCGTACAACACCGCATCGTCACCACGGTACCCTGCGGCACACATCCAGTTCGCCGACAACTTAATATCTTGCAACGACGAGACGGGCGCAGCTAATAAATTAGTAATGGCCTCGGCCACCGCCAAACGAGCCGATGCAGGGCCATCCAATGTGGCGACCGGGGTTCTTTCACCCATACTCATCGCCTCGCCCAAATGCGTATCAAGTCCCGCTGTAGTGACCGCAACGTCAGCCACTGGCACCTGCCAGGGCCCCACCATTTGATCCCGCGCAACCGTCCCCGTGACTGAGCGGTCGCCGATGGTGATTAAAAAACCCTTACTGCCCACTGCAGGAAAGGTCAGCACGCGCTCGAGTGCGTCCGAAACAAGAACATCCCCATTGAACGAGTCAACAGGTGGGGCCACGTGCGCGGTGCTTCTATGCATTTTGGGTGGTTTACCAAAGAGGAGCGAGAGTGGTAAATCAACAGGGTTGTTCTTAAACAGCCGGTCACCCAGTCGCAGATGCTGATCGTGGGTCGCCTCCCCCACAACCGCATGAGGGCAACGCTCGCGCTCACACATCGCTTTAAAAACCTCAAGGTTCTCGGGGTTAATGGCCATCACGTAACGCTCTTGAGACTCGTTACACCAAATTTCGAGGGGGCTCATACCCTTTTCATCACTCGGGATGTTGCGTAACTCAAAATCCCCCCCGCAACCGCCGTCTTTAACGAGCTCGGGGAACGCATTACTCAAGCCACCAGCGCCAACGTCATGAATGAACGCGATTGGATTGTTATCTCCACGTTCCCAACATCGATCAATAACCTCCTGGCATCGACGCTGCATTTCCGGGTTTTGCCGCTGCACCGAAGCAAAATCGAGATCTTCAGTGCTAGCGCCACTTGCCATCGAAGACGCGGCACCGCCGCCTAAACCAATCAGCATCGCTGGACCACCCAACACCACCAACTTAGCACCCGCATCAAATGGCGGCTTATCAACGTGCTCCACCTTAATATTGCCAAAACCACCAGCCACCATAATTGGTTTGTGATAACCCCTTACACCCTCACTCGTCTCAACCTCAAAGGTTCTGAAGTAGCCCCCCAAATTTGGACGTCCAAACTCATTGTTAAACGCGGCAGCACCCAGGGGACCTTCAGTCATGATTTGACGGGGGGTCACGATACGATCGGGCTTTCCGTAGTTCAGTTCCCAAGGTCGCGGGTACTCTTGTAAATTTAAATGCGAGACGGTAAATCCACACAGTCCCGCTTTAGGTCGAGAACCACGACCCACAGCACCTTCGTCTCGAATTTCACCGCCAGAGCCGGTCCCTGCACCGGCAAAAGGCGCTATCGCAGTAGGGTGATTGTGGGTTTCAACTTTCATCAATAGGGCAATGGGCTCGTCGTGATAATGCCAAGACTGAGATGTGGGGTCCGGATAGAAACGCCCGGCTGTATGGCCCGCAACAACAGCTGCGTTATCCGAGTAGGCAGAGAGAACGTTTTCACCGCCCTGTTGGTAGGTGTTTTTAATCATGCCAAACAAAGACCATTCCTGGTCAATGCCATTAATTGTCCACGAGGCGTTGAAGATTTTATGCCGGCAGTGTTCCGAGTTCGCTTGTGCAAACATCATGAGCTCTGCGTCGGACGGATTGCGCCCCAACGCCATAAACGCATCGGTAAGATAATCGATTTCATCGTCTGCTAAGGCCAATCCAAGGGCCGTATTGGCGCGGACTAGTGCGTCTCGATCCTCTTCAATGACCGACACACTCGTCAACGGTGTCGGGTCAATAGCCGTGAATAAACCCGAAAGTTGCTCGAGCGCGCTTAGGGTCGTCTCGACCATTCTGTCATGCAAAAGACCATGCAATAACGTCAGATCTGCCAGAGAACCTAGTCCGTCGATCACATAGACCACTGCCCGCTCAATGCGGTTAACAGCATCAAAATCGCAGTTACGCGCAATATTTGTTGCCTTGCTTGACCACGGAGAAATCGTACCAAAGCGCGGCGCAACAACAACAACATCCTGTTCGTTCAGCGCGTCACCTCGCGGCGGGGGACTTGTTCCCGGTTGCAATAACGCGCCAAGCTTTTCACTGTCAAGCTCACCCTCAACGTCAATAGCATAGACATAATATGCGTGTGTGAGCATCAGTTTGGAATCGAGTTCAGCTACCTGGTGAGATAGCCGCATAAATCGAGCCGCAGAGAGTGCGTCCGACCCGGGCAAAAGAAGCATGTGCAGATCCTAAACGAAGAAGCGCACATCATACCGCGCCTGCGTCGCTGGGTGAATGTTCAGAATAAAGATCTGGGCTACACTGGCAACATGAGATCCTGGTTCTTTATTGCAGTATTGACCTTGACGAGCTGTGGTAATCCCACCGTGCTCGAGGACCTTCGCGCTAATAATGAGCTCGTGGTCGTGACTCGAAACGGACCGACGACCTACTACCTGGGCGCAGACGGGCCTGCAGGGTTTGAGTACGAGCTTATTCGTGGGTTTGCAGATGCGCAAGGAATGACCCTGAGAGTCAAAGTCGCGTTCACGCTAGAGGATGTTTTCGAGACACTTAAACGCGGCGAGGCACATATAGCAGCCGCCGGTTTAACAGGATCGGCAGAGAGGTCTCAATTATTTGAATCCACCGAGACATATCTCAACCAGCACCCGGTGGTCGTCTACAAAGCGGGTCAATATCGACCTCGATCTCTAGACGATTTAGACGATCTTGACATCGTGGTCATGCGCGGAAGCCAGCACACGCTTAGACTCGGCGTACTCAGTGAAATAAATCCGGATATTCGCTGGCGTGTTTTAGAGACTGCCGAGTCAAGCGCGGTACTCGAGGCCATCGAATTGGGCAAAGCTGACATTGCTGTGTTGGACTCAGGCGAGTTTTCGATGCAACAACGTCTTTACCCCCGTGTCGCCGAGGCCTTTCAACTCAAAGAGGCACTGAGCACGGTGTGGTACTTGGGTGATGATCCACGCGCCAAGGAGTGGCGCGGCAAGGCAAATCAGTTTCTCAAGACCGCCGCTCAAAATGGAATGCTTGAGCAAACGAAAGAGGCCTACTTCGGGAGTGTTGCCAATGCCTCTCGCATTGAGTCGTTTACCTTTCAAAGAGCGGTTGAGACGCAACTGCCTAAATGGCGGCCTCTGATCGAAAAAGTTGCCAAAGAGTTCCGAATCGACTGGCGATTACTTGCTGCTATTTCGTACCAGGAGTCGCACTGGGACCCCACTGCAAGATCACCAACGGGTGTGCGCGGAATGATGATGCTCACACGACCCACAGCGAAGGAAATGGGTGTAACGAACCGTCTGGACGCCGAACAAAGTCTGCACGGTGGCGCAAGATTCCTTAACAGTTTGTTACGCCGACTGCCCAGCGACATTGACGACCCAGACCGGACCTGGATGGCGTTGGCTGCCTACAATATAGGCATGACTCATCTCGAAGAGGCGAGGCGTCTTACCGAAGGCAACGGTCACGATCCACACCTCTGGCAGGATGTTCGCGCGCAACTGCCTGACCTGCAGAATCCGGCAATTTATCCACATCTGCGCCACGGATTTGCGCGAGGAAAAGAAGCGGTGACCTACATCGACAATATTCGACACTACTACACGACACTGCAACTCAAAGATATCCCGAGCCGGGCAGTGTCACCCCCTTTAAATATTCGTGAAGTGACCCGCTCAGACGATGCGCTTTTAAACTGGAATCCGCTGAGCCTTTGACTGCCGGCGAGATCGAAAAAATGACTGAAGTAGTCGCGAACTCTCCCCCGACATCAGGCCCTCTTGCCACACCACACGGTGATTAAGTGACGCGTTATCGAGCAAGCTCGCGCTGCTCAAAACAGCGCCTGCCTTTGGCTCTTTTGCAGCGAACACCAAACGCTTGATTCGCGCGTGCACCAGAGCGCCACAGCACATGGTGCAGGGCTCGAGCGTAACGAACAGTTCGCACTCCGGTAGCCGATAGTTACCCAACATCTGTGCGGCTTTTCTCAGTGCCAACACTTCCGCATGCGCTGTCGGATCGTTCAGCGTTATCTGGCGGTTACACTCAAGCGCAATCACCTGATCGTCACGAACAACGACCGCGCCGACAGGGACCTCACCTAACGAGGCAGCGCGCTGCGCCTCTTCAAGCGCCAGTGCCATAAACCGAGCGTCAAAATCAGAAAAGTCAGTCACAAAGGCTCCGCCGTACAGAAGCGCCAGCACAACATAGCCAATGCACTTCGATGCGGCTGATACGGCACACCTAGTTCCGCGAGCTGCCTGATGTTCGGACGCTCTTCAAGCCCATGAATACGCTTAAACCCCTCGCGCACGGCCAAGTCACCAACCGGCCATATATTGGGTCTACCTAATGAAAACATGAGGTACATGTGGGCTGACCAGTCGCCAAATCCTTTTATCTGGGTAATCGCGCGGATCGCCTCATCGTCGCTTAAGCTAGGCAAAGCCTTCAGAGACAGCACATGGGTCGCTTCAGCAGTGGCGAGGCACCGCATGTATTCAACCTTTTGGCGAGAGAGCCCTGCGCTACGAAGCGTGGTTTCGTCCGCGCTTAATACTGCTTCCGCCGTGAGATCCCCTCCGAGTGAGGCCAATAGCTTTGTGTTGACTGATGTCGCAGCTGAAACGCTAATCTGCTGTCCTACGACAATACGCGCAAGCGTTGCAAAACTGTGCGTACGCCGCCGCTCTTCAGGGTAGCCAACCTGCGCCAGCGCTCTGGCAATTCGCTCATGTTTTAGCGCAAGGGTATCAAGCGATGCCTTAATGCTAGGCGTGTCGAGAGCGTACTGCATCGCCTACCCGTGAACCGGATAGCCTAGATAACCGTGGGCGGAGGCAATGGCACCATACAAGCCAACTGTCACAAGAATACCCACAAGCTCCAAGCCCCAACCGGCTGATGATTGCCGTTTCAAAGCTTTACCGTCTTGGCGGTTAATCAACATTACTGTCACCACAGCCCACGCCAGCAAACCCCCAAAAAGCACCAAAGACGCTGCATCACCATTGACCATTAGGTGGGCCACACACCATGCTTTGATACCCGTTAACTGGGGATGACGAATCAGCCCCGTCACGCGGGTTTTCATACTGGAGGAAACCATCAAATACACACCAAGCAGCACCAGCAGGTTATTCACCGAGACCCATAACGGCTGCCGCACCCACCATACCGAACCAGTCGCCTGCGGGTAACCCGCGATCATTAATACAATGCTGCCGATCAGCACCAGCGTGACCACAAGCTTACCGACGTTACCCATACGTTCGCGCGTCGCAGGCATTACGCGCTTAAATAAGTGCGCAAGTGACCAGAGTGAAACCCCTAAAACCAGCATCAACATCGGGCTGTCCTCAGCTCGCGCTAGATAGTTGCTTAGCCGCTACGTAGGCAACCAAAAACGTCACTACCTCGACGATGATCGGCTCAAGCGTCATGTCACCACCGTGGACGAGGGCAGCAATAATCCGTGCCGGCGCTACAAGCCCCACCAAGCAGCCACCGATTAAAACCATGGTCGCATTCTGCCGCAGACCACCGGCGATCAATAAAAATCCACTTCCCAAAAAGAACGCGGCGCTGTCACCAATTTGTGTCGTCAGTGCGGCACCGGTCAATAACTCGCTCGTCAACGCATCGGCAGCCATCGATGGACTAAACGTCCAAAGAACACCCAAAATTAGTAAAGGGATGCCAACCAAAACAGGACCGTATTTTGCAAACATCGTTTTTCTCCCAGCCGTTATTATTCGTATTAAGACGTACTCTCCTTGTCTGGCATCGCGATGTAAAGCGGGAGGCAAAAAAAAGCCCCGCTCTAAGCGGGGCTTTCAAGGCCTGAAAAGCGCTACTTTGACTTCGCTTCTTTACGTGCCTTTGCCTCTGCAATAACGGTCGCCGAAACACTTGACGGACAAGGCATGTAGTGTGAAAACTCCATCGAGAACTGACCCCGTCCTGAGGTCATGGTTCGCAGCGAACCGATGTAGCCAAACATCTCTGAAAGCGGCACATCGGCCTTGACGCGAACGCCAGTCGTGCCTGCTTCCTGATCCTTGATCATGCCGCGGCGACGGTTGAGGTCACCAATGACGTCGCCCACGTGATCATCCGGTGTGAACACGTCAACCTTCATAATAGGCTCGATCAGTTGAGGTGAGGCTTTGGGCATGCTCTGACGGTACGCACCCTTAGCGGCAAGCTCAAACGCAATTGCCGACGAGTCAACCGCGTGGAATCCACCGTCGTACAGCTCTACCGCGACGTCTAATACCGGGAACCCTGCCAGCGGACCTTCCTGCATCATGACCGAAAAGCCTTTTTCAATCGCGGGGAAGAATTCTTTCGGAACATTACCGCCCACGACACTTGAAGTGAACGTGAAACCGTCGCCCGGTTGTCCAGGAATGATGCGGAAATCAATCTTACCAAACTGACCTGAGCCACCAGACTGCTTTTTGTGCGTGTAGCTGTCATCAATAGCCTGCGTGATCGTTTCGCGATAAGCCACCTGAGGTTGTCCGACTTCGAGGTCGACGCCGTATGTTCGTCGAAGAATGTCGATTTTAATATCAAGGTGCAGTTCGCCCATGCCTTTAAGAATGGTCTCTCCGGAGTCCTCGTCAGTCTCAACACGGAACGACGGGTCCTCTGCAATCATCTTACCGATTGCAATTCCCATCTTCTCTGATCCGCCTTTATCCTTCGGCGCCACGGCAATAGAAATAACCGGATCAGGGAATACCATCGCCTCTAAGGTACAGGGAGAATCGGTCGAGCACAGTGTGTGACCAGTTTGAACATTTTTCATCCCAATGCAGGCAAATATGTCGCCTGCCTGAGCCATATCGACTTCGGTGCGATCGTCTGCATGCATCTCTACCATCCGACCGATTCGTTCAGTTTTGCCGGTGGCTGAGTTAAGGATCGTGTCGCCCTTTTTCATCGTGCCCGAGTAGACTCGAATAAAGGTCAGCGCACCAAAACGGTCATCCATGATCTTGAATGCGAGTGCTCGAAGGGGCTCATTAACGTCGACTATCGCCACTTCTCCGGTCGCCTCACCTTCTTCGTCGGTCAACGGCTGTGGATCTACTTCAGTAGGGCTGGGCAGATAATCAACAACCGCATCCAGAACAAGCTGAATACCTTTATTTTTGAAAGCACTTCCGCAGTACGTAGGGAAGAAATGCATGGTGCGGGTACCAATACGAATGCAACGCTTGATGTCCTCCAACGAAGGCGTCTCGCCTTCCATGTACTCCATCATTAAGTCGTCGTCCATCTCGACCGCAGCCTCAATGAGTTGTTCGTGATAAGTCTCGACGTCGTCGACCATATCTGCAGGAACGTCAACGACCTCAAAGTTCTCAGGCTTGCCAGAATCGTCCCAGACATAGGCTTGTTTGGTCAGCACATCAACAACGCCGACGAAATCGTCTTCGGTACCAATGGGTAATGTCATTACCAATGGGTTAGCCGCGAGCACATTGCGCACCTGGTCAACAACGCGGTAGAAATCCGCGCCCAGTCGATCGAGCTTATTGACGAAAATCAAACGCGCCACCTCTGACTCGTTGGCGTAACGCCAGTTCGTCTCAGATTGCGGCTCAACACCGCCCGAACCGCAGAATACGCCGACTCCACCATCGAGAACCTTCAATGACCGGTACACTTCAACCGTAAAATCCACGTGTCCAGGTGTGTCGATGATGTTCATTCGGTGATCTTTCCAGAAGCAGGTAGTCGCCGCAGACTGAATTGTAATTCCACGCTCCTGTTCTTGCTCCATGAAGTCGGTGGTTGCTGCACCGTCGTGCACTTCGCCCGTTTTGTGGATTTTTCCGGTGAGTTTCAAAATACGCTCGGTCGTCGTGGTTTTACCCGCGTCAACGTGAGCGAAAATACCGATGTTGCGATACAGGGATAGGTCAGCAGACATTGTTCTCATCTTCCAGTCGGTTGCGTTAAGTCGGGCGGCAACAGCGCAATATTCCGCTGTGCCATGCCGGCTAAGCGATGTCTGAAAACATCAACAACCGGCGCCTTGTAAAGTTGTTTACTCGAAATTACTGCAATAAGAGCCCGCAGCCACTTCGAGTGCGCGCGCTTTTTACCACATTCGGGGGTCGAGAAGTAGGTGTTGTACGACAAAGTGATAACTTTTGACGTTACTTCCATAAGCGAGCCCGGATCCGCCTGAGCTCAGCGGGCAAATCCCACTCGCCAACCCATGATAGCGGAAAACAAAAAGCAAATGAGAGGCTTGAATTTTGCGAAAAATCCGACCAATGTTGGCTGCATAACAGCCCTAGTGAAAACGAATAAAAAACAGGGCCATAAAAGAGGGTAAGGACACAGCATGCAGATGAATATGGGACTATTGCTATCAAAGCGCGCACACCTCAATCCCGAGCGCGAAGCCTACGTAGAGAGTGACGGCAGCCGCCGGTTCACATTTAAAGAGCTCAATGGTCGCGCAAACCAGCTTGCAAACTCACTTCAGGCCGATGGCATAAAACGCGGTGATCGAGTGGGTTTACTGCTCATGAACTCAGTAGAATTTATGGAAGCGTTTTTCGCAATTGCGAAGGTGGGTGGCGTCGTTGTTCCACTCAACTGGCGACTTGTTCCGGACGAGCTTGAATTTATCTTGAAGGACGCTGGGGCAACACGACTCATCTTCGATGACGCGTTTTCATCAACCGCAGCAGAGTTACACAGTCGCACCAATAAAACCGATATTCAGCAGTGGCTTCAAGTAATGAGCGGCGCCTCAGACGACGCTGACCAATCGTTTGCTACGTCATATGAGCAGTTCTGTGGAGCATCTGATACCCACGAGCCTCAATGCGGCGCTGAAGACGACGATATGCTCTACATTATGTACACGTCAGGCACTACCGGGCTTCCAAAGGGCGTTGTACACACACATACGACGGCAATGTGGGGGGTACTCACGATTCACGCCACCGCCGATTACCAAGCCAATGAACGCTATCTCGCCTGCTTGCCTATGTTTCATGTGGGCGCATTAACGCCGCTGACCATCAACGTCTACCACGGTGCAACAACCTACGTGATGAGGAGCTTTGATCCCGTCGCTGTTTGGGAATGCGTGGCACGTGAGAAAATCACCAGCGGGTTGCTGGTACCGGCAATGCTCAATTTCATGGTGCAAGTTCCAGGCTACGAAAACTACGATTGGTCCAGCGTTCGTGGCTTCATGACAGGCGCAGCACCAGTGCCATTGGCACTCACCCAACAATTTCAGCACATGGGCATCGATATCAATCAAGTTTACGGTCTCACCGAGACCTGCGGGCCTGCGTGCCTTATGGATTCACTGAACGCAGTGAGCAAACCAGAGTCGTGCGGCAAGCCATTTTTCTTTACCGAAGTAATGGTCGCAGACGAACACGGAAACGAATTGCCGGTCGGTGAGGCAGGGGAAATGCTCGTCCGAGGAAAGCACATCATGCGTGAGTATTGGAATCGACCTGACGCAACCGCCGACACCCTCGTAAACGGGTGGCTTCGGACCGGTGACGTTGGCGTCATGGATGACGAAGGCTTCTTTTCGATACAAGACCGGATCAAAGATATGATTATTTCAGGCGGGGAAAATGTATACCCCGCCGAAATTGAAGGTGTCTTGCAAAGTCACCCTGGTATTAGTGAGGCAGGGGTTATCGGACAGCGCAGTAACAAGTGGGGCGAGTCACCACTCGCCGTCGTGGTGAAAATCGATGACGCACTGACGGCCGAGGACATTCTCTCCTACTGCCAAAACAAGCTCGCGCGTTTCAAGCAACCTGCAGCCGTTGAGTTCATCGACGTTATTCCAAGGAACCCCAGCGGAAAGATACTCAAGCGCGTTCTTCGTGAGCAATACCCCAGCGACGCAAACGTCTGAGGCCTTTGCGCGGCCTCCCCGTCAGCGTGCAGAGCCACGCTGTCAGATCGGTGAGCCGGGTGGCACCGTCAACTCGGAATTCTGGAATGCGTTTGGGTTATCCAGTAAGACGTCTATGCGTTTCGCCAAAAATCGCATGTGCGCATTACCCGCAAGAGTGCGCTCTCGAGATTTTTCCGCGCGGCGTTGAATTTTGAGCAAGGCATCCAACGCATCAGCACGAACTTGGACCGCCGCAGACACGTTCGCAAGCAACTCCGCCAGCTTATCGACCATCAAAAGTTGTACCGCTCGTTCAATCGCCACTAGCTCAGGCGCTCGGGCTTCAGGCCATCGATCATTGATCACTATCGAGAGAATATCCCCAAAACTTGGGAGGCTTGCGTCGACCAATTGCTGATTGTTCATCCGAGCCGCTCGTTTATGGTCTAGCAGTTGTGACAAGGTGATCTGTGCTGCTGTCGCTGCTGCAGCCATAGGGTCAAATACATACCCCGTTTGACGGGGAAACAGTTCTCGACTCACACCGGACTGAGGAGGTCTGGGTGGGATCATCGACACCACCTTGTCTGAGAGTCTCAGCACACTGGGCTCTAATGTAGCGAGCATTGCCGACAGCGCCGATCGCTGGGCCTCAGCTGACACGCGCGTTGTTGCCGTTTGCCCATCGCCTCGCATGGCGTAGGTAAAGGCTTGTCCGCCGAGTAAGGTGGCCGCTGCAGCCACCTGATAACGATGCATCAAATACGTGGGGACCAACACGTCTTCGAGTGTCGCCAGCGGCCTACCTTTTTGGATGGCTTTCTCGGAAAAGTTCTCAAGAACATGTGCTCGCAGCGCCATCATGCGGTTGAGCTCATCCACGGCGTCACTGCCGCTGTCCCATAAACTACCATTGGGGTGTGCCGGCCCCGCTAACGATCGACTGCCAATCCGCGCATGCTCGTCTGCAACATAGCTCAAGCCCGAGGCCAAAGTCTCCTCAATGATCGCAGCCCTGCCATCAGTCTCAGAGTCACCCTCAGGAAAATGCTGATAACCCCAAATAATCGCACGCTTATCCCAAGCACCTATGCCTTCGTCGTAGGCATCACCAAGCTCTACCTCGCCAGATTTAGACAGGATCACAAAGGGATGTGGGTAATCCATGACCGATGCTCGCCCGTCGGTACTTGCAGCAAAATTATGCGCAATGCCCAGCGTGTGCCCTACCTCATGGGCAGATAACTGACGAATGCGTGCGAGTGCAAAATCACTTAGGGCCTCGCTCGAAGGGGACTCACCGTAAGGCGCCACCAACCCTTCAGCAATGAGGTAATCCTGTCTCACTCGCAGGGAGCCCAGCGTTACATGCCCTTTCAGAATTTCCTGAGTACGCGGATCACGAACACTCGCACCGTAGGACCAGCCGCGCGTTGAGCGATGTACCCACTGAATCACGTTGTAACGAATGTCCATTGGGTCTACCCCCGCGGGCAAGACCTTCACTTGAAAGGCATCTTTGTATCCGGCCGCCTCAAAGGCTTGATTCCACCAAAGCGCTCCCTCGATAAGAGCCGTTTTGACAGGCTCTGGAGCACCGGAGTCTACCCAGTACACAATCGGATCTACCGCTTCGCTGACCTCAGCGGTCGGGTCGACTTTCTCTAAGCGGTGTCGTCGAGCGAATGCGGACTTCACTGGCTCATCAATGGGGCTGGCGTAGTCGTACACCAAACTGGCTTCTCCACTGTCGATGTAACCGGCGCGTGGATCAAATGGTAGCGGCGTATACCCGTCGTCCGGAAGACGCACAAACGAGTGATGACTGTGCACCGTAATAGCGTTCGCATTCGGCGCTACCGTCCTCAATATAGCTCCTTCCGACTTACCGGCGTAAGTTAACGTTGCATCGATTTCTGTGTTGTCGGGAAACGACTTTGTTTTAGCTTTATAGATCGCTGATCGCGACGCATCGATGGCGTAAGAACCCTCTCCCCTCGCCGCCAGATGCTCAGATAATCCGGTCGCATCACTTAAGGCAAAGTCGGTCAGGTCAATAAACACGTGCTCTTCGGTCGCGTCCACTACCTCAAAACCCCAAATGATCGATTTAGCAAAGGCTTCCTCTACCGCTCGACGCTCCGCCAAATTCTCAGATCGGGCCACGTACTTGGTGTTGATGGCCGTCAGGAAGACCTTCTGACCAACTCGATCAAATTCAACCAGGTAGGTGTCGCCCAATCGACCACGATCAAGCCCCAAATCATTTGAGCCCACTCCATGCGACAGTCCGTTGTAATAGATTAAGGGCTCTGTGATTTCATGAATATCGGCGAACAACTGTCCCTCGTTTTTGTCCCAGTAGAGCGGTAAAAATCCAGGAATGAATTCGCTACGATCCAACACGGACAGCGGCTCTAGTGGCGGCTCTAGCGGCTCTATGGCAAAGGACGTTGAGCAGACAAGTAGGAGTGCCCATGAAGTGAGTAGACGCATTGTGATCCCCTATACTGAAGGACGAACCCTAGCACGCGTGGGGCCGCGTCAAAAGTGCGCCCCTATTGCCCCATCGCCTCAGCTAACGGTTGTGAGATCGGGTGACCTGTGGGGGCACTCCCCCCGTTGTATGTAAGCCTATAAATGGAGTGTGATTGTCGGTACTTGCGACGCCCGAAGTAGGTCATTGGTTCGGCTTCCTAACAGGAGGCTCCTCCACGGCGAGTGGCTGTATGCACCCATGATCAACAGGTCGGCTTCACGCTCGGCAATGGCGCGCGTCACCACTTGCTCTGGATCGCCTGCGATGAAAGTTGCATTCACATCGAAAGAGGCTTCAGTCAGCACCCGCTCAGCCCACTCGAGTTGCCGCGTAGACTCGTTACTGCGTTTACCCGACATAACGATGTGAATCGGCAAATCACGCATATTGGGATACGCAGCAAGGAGTTCGATGCCTCGGCGTGTCATTTTGCCACCGTCAAAGGCAACAAGAACGCTTTTCGGCGCCTTGAAGTCGTCCGATACCGTCATGACGGGGCGCTTTATCTGTCGACAGATCGCTTCAACGTGACGACCTAAGTCACGCCGTGTATGCAAAGCCGACTCTCCACGTCGCCCTAAAATGTACATTGCAACGGTAGACTCTTGTTCTTGCAATGTATCCAGTAACTGTCCATAGCGCTGACGCGTATCGATTTGTACCTGGGCATGCACTTCACAGCGCTGCTTGAGCCCATTGAGAAAAAGACGCCCTTGATCACGTGCTGCGCGGCTTCGCTCGCCCTCTTCTTGGGACAGACGCTCCAATAGATTTTCTTGAGCATCCATGCCAATCGATCCGGAGCGGTCGATCTCAGACGCAACCTCCTGGTGACGATCAATCACGTGCAGCAACTCCAAGGGCGAAGACAACCGTGTCGCCGCCCATGCGGCATAGTCAGCCACATGTGTCGCGTAATCCGATTGATCGACACAAGCCAATATTTTTCGCGGCTGGCGCATGACCTAATCCTCAGTGATCAAGGAGCAGATCTTCTGCTCCGTCTTTGTCATGGATGGCAAACTTATCGACGAGGGTTGCACTGGCCTGATTGAGTCCAATGACCTCTACATCAGTGCCCTCGCGCCGAAACTTGATAACGATTTTATCCAGTGCACTGACCGCAGTAATGTCCCAAAAATGGGCTCGACTCACATCAATGTAGACCTTATCGACGACCTCTTGATAGTCAAACACCGTCGAGAATCGATCGGCGCTTGCGAAAAAAACCTGGCCAAAAACGGTGTATCTGCGCGCACGACCTTCGTCACAAGCGACTGAGCTGACACTCAAAATACGGCCCACTTTTTGAGCAAAGAAAAAACCAGATAGCAGAACACCCGTCAAAACACCCTGGGCTAAATCATGCGTCGCAACCGTTACAAATACAGTGGAGAGCATCACGACACTCGAGCTTTTAGGGTGGGTCTTCAGGTTTCTGATCGAATCCCAGTTAAATGTTCCAATGGACACCATGATCATCACCGCAACCAACGCGGCCATAGGGATCTGACTCACCCAGTCACCAGCAAAAACCACCATGACCAATAAGAGCAGGCCCGCCACTAGTGTCGATAGACGGCCCCTTCCACCCGATTTCACGTTGATAACTGACTGTCCAATCATCGCACAACCGGCCATTCCACCCATGAAGCCTGTCGCCACGTTGGCACCGCCTTGACCGACGCATTCACGATTCTTATCACTCTGCGTGTCCGTCAAATCATCCACAATCGTCGCCGTCATTAGCGACTCTAGGAGACCGACAACCATCAACGTTGCCGAGTAGGGAAAAATGATTTCTAAGGTCTCCCACGTTATGGGAACGTCAGGCATGAAAAAGTTTGGCAGACTGTCGGGCAGATCACCCATGTCCCCGACTGTTCGTATATCCAAATCCATGACAATGGCCACGAGCGTCAGAAGCACGATGGTAATGAGCGGTGAGGGAATCGCGGTTGTGAGTCGCGGTAAACCGTAAATAATAGTAAGCCCCGCAGCCGTCATGACGTAGACCTCCCAACCGACATTAGTGAGCTCGGGCAGCTGCGCCATAAAAATCAATATGGCCAGTGCATTGACAAACCCTGTGACCACCGAGCGCGATACGAATCGCATCAACTCGCCGAGACGAACCCATCCGGCAATGATCTGCAAAACGCCTGTGAGCACCGTGGCGGCGAACAAATACTGAAGGCCATGGTCCTTGACCAACGTCACCATGAGCAGTGCCATCGCACCGGTCGCCGCTGAGATCATGCCCGGACGACCTCCGGTAAACGCTATGATGACAGCGATTGAAAACGACGCATAAAGTCCGACTTTGGGATCGACCCCTGCGATGATTGAAAAAGCAATGGCCTCAGGAATGAGTGCCAACGCAACAACGAGTCCTGCAAGAACATCGTTTCGAATATTTGAGAACCACTCTTGGCGGATCGTATCCATGAGACCTTTGCTTTTTAGGGAATGCCACAGCCTTACGCGGTGAACTGAAGGCTGGATCCATACCAAAAATAACGGCACAAAAGCGCACTCGCGCGCTTTTGTTTGAATGGTTCCCAGCGAAACCAAAGTATACCATGCTCTACTTCTCAACGCTGCAGAGAGATATCAATGAATCCCGAGGTACTACTGATCGCAGAGCCACACGAAGAGTGGCCTCAGCACGTCATGGCGTTGACTGCGGGACGTTTAGTGGCACTGCGGCTTGATCCAAAAGCGCCTCAGGCGACTGATACACGACTTGAGTCTGTGCGCGTGCTGGTGGGCGCACCTCAAGACGCGGTGCGATGGGTGGACCGCTGCCCAAAATTAGAGTGGATTCAAAGTACATGGGCAGGCGTCGATGTACTCGCATCTCAAATATCTCGAAATGTTGTCGTCACGCCGCTTAAACACGTTTTTGGGCAGGCCATGGCAGAGTTTGTCATGGGTTGGATTCTCTCGATCGAACGTCGCATCATAACGCGTGCCACGACCTCGAAATGGGACAGTTCGCCAGAACCCGGCGTTCTCGGTAAGACAATGGGAATCCTCGGTACTGGCAGCATAGGACAGGCGGTTGCGCAAGCGGCGGGACAATTTGGTATTCGGTGCAAAGGTCTTAATTCGGACGGCCGCTCGGTACCCGGCTTTGTCAAATGTTATACCGCTCGTGACCCTGAGTTTTTCAATGATCTCGACTTCGTCGTTTCAGTACTTCCTAAAACCGACCATACGACCCACCTGATTAACAGTGTCAGCCTCTCCACGCTCCCCAAGGGCAGTATTATCATCAATATAGGTCGAGGAAATGCGATCGATGACGATGCGTTGTTGAGTGCCCTTGAGGCGCGGTACGTCAAAGCCGCAGTCCTGGACGTTTTCGACCAAGAACCATTGCCCGCGTCACATCCCTATTGGCGACAGTCGAATGTTTACATCACATCGCATACGGCAGCCCCGACCATGACACGAGCAGTGGCCAAAGCGATGGCGAGCAATCTCTCCCGATTCATCGAGGGAAAACCCTTGGTCGACGTCTATGAGCCCACCAAAGGCTACTGACGAGGCTCGCTCAGTATGCGACGGCTACAATAATCTCGTTACGTCGCATGAAAGGTGGCGTCCACGGTGGGTTGTACTGGTTTAACGTGGGGTCCCCGAGTGGCTGGATCCCTTTTGAGGCGAGAAAGCTGGATAACGTTTGCCAGTATTGCTCCGCTTTTTTATCACTGACCCAACCACTAAACCGAATAGCTGCTGCGCGGTACGCGGGCTCCTCGCGAAACCCCACCCGACTATCATTCGGTTTTGGTAACTCGTCCATTGCGAACTCACTTGGTATGACGAAGGCCATCTCCTCACTCGCTTGGGTCGGCATTGTTCGCTGAACCGGCGCGGTCATAGCGATTTCTTGCTCTGTTTCATTACCGCCAAAAATGTAGCCTGCAAGCACTCCAAACCCAGCGTTAGTGCCCTGTCCCATTTTCGTCACAGCCAAAATTCGCGCGTCATAATCGCGAATCTCAACAGACGGCTCATCCCACGATTTCACGACATTGTAGGACGGCTCTTCGATTGCCGACGCGGTTGAGCTAACGAGAAGAATAAAGCTTGAATAAATAGAGGTAAGAAAAAGTCGCATTAAAAGTCTCGCGGTGTGTGAGTGTTGAGCTGTGTACGCGAGTCAGAGCAACCAGATCAGGAATCATCACCCTAATTAAGTGGACAAGATTGCATAGAAACCGTTTTCCCACCGTCTAAAACACGCTGCCCACGTTCAACAAAACCCCGTTTTTTGTGGAAGTGTAACGAGTGAGTATTAGGCGGATCGAAATCCATCTCAGCGGTCATTACGCAGCAGTCATCGGCGATCGCGAGTTCGCCAAGACGGTCATACAGTTGGGCGGCAATGCCTCGACCGCGGGCATCACGTGCCAAAACAATGCGATCGACGTAGACCATTGCGCTCAGGCGCGCGTCGAACCAACGATAATTGTCATTGTCGTACGCCGCACGATTACGCATGGCGATCACAAAGCCAACAACGGCCGAGTCAACCTCGGCGACTAGGCAATACCCGCTTAACTCCAGCAAGTGTAAAAATCGGGCCTCGTTCATGGGACTGGTCACCGCCACAAACACATCGTTGAGCGCAGAAATCTGCGCCGCATCCTCGTTTACAGCATTTCGAATATGCACAATATTCCTTGCGATAACAAAAAATGACATAGTGACTCAGGGCATCGTACCGCAAGTACGCGACTAAAAAAGCAGCCGGACTCGCCGCAGTATCGAGTGAGACACGACAGTGGGCCGGACCGGATCGAAAACACTCGGGCCCTCAAAGCATTACCTTTAAAACTTTACTCTCAAAACATTGTCCTCGAATGAGACCCTCATTAGCGGGGTATTCGATGCGTTCATGGGTTTTTCAAATCACTTGACCCAATATCGCGGCTTACCTGATAATCCGCCCCTAGTTTTTTTCTGCACGCACAGCACTCGCGCTACTTTTTCAACTCTGGAGAACTACGAAATGCTTGAACAACTGTATTCAGCACCGCCTTTACTGGGAATCGTCGGTCTTACGATCGCATTCTTTATTTACACGGTGATGTCTCGTCGCGAGGTGCCTGAAGGCAAGGTGCAGAAAATCGGTGAACAAATCCACTTGGGTGCGATGGTGTTCATGAAGCGCGAGTACACCTACCTTGCGGGTTTTGCAGTTGTATTACTGGGCCTTATTTTGTTGTCCGATCTTGGAAATGACACTGCGCTGTCGTTTGTGGTCGGCGCATCATCGTCGGCGCTTGCTGGATGGCTGGGCATGTATGCCGCAACAAAAGCAAACGTACGAACAGCGATTGCGGCAAACACAGAAGGGGCAGCGAGTGCGCTGTCAGTTGCATTCTACGGCGGTTCAATTATGGGGCTATGTGTTGCGTCACTGGGCCTCATTGGACTTGGAAGTCTCTACTTTTACTTCGGCGGCGATCCTAAAACAGCTCACGCGATTCACGGATTTGGAATGGGCGCCTCGGTAGTTGCCTTGTTCTCTCGTGTGGGTGGCGGAATCTTCACGAAGAGTGCAGACGTTGGTGCCGATCTGGTCGGTAAAATTGAAGCAGGTATTCCTGAAGATGACCCCCGTAACCCCGGTGTTATTGCAGATAATGTGGGCGACAACGTGGGCGATATTGCCGGTATGGGCTCTGATATTTTCGAGAGCTACTGCGGTTCGATGATCGCTTGTATGGCAATCGCGTCAACAATGGCCATTGAGTCACAAGCAGGTTTAATGTTTTTGCCCCTGGCCCTCGCGTCAGTCGGCTTACTGTCGTCAGTCGTTGGCATCTTAATCGTCAAGTCAGCCGCGTCGGCAGCACCCGCGACCGCACTTCGGTACGGCACGTTTGCAGCCCCCGTCATATTTGCTCTGCTGGCTTACTTCGTAGTCCAGCACCTCGGCGTTGATCTCTCCGTTTGGTATGCTGTCGTCGCTGGTGCGGTTGGTGGCGTTGCTATCGGACTGATCACTGAATACTACACAGGCGGTGCACCTGTCAGAACAATTGCCGCTTCAGGCGAAACTGGTCCTGCAACGGTCATGATCACAGGTCTTGCGGTGGGTATGCAGTCAGTCGTCTTACCTGTCTTTGTGTTGGCGGCCATCATTTTCGCATCCACTGAACTGGCCGGACTTTACGGTGTGGGTATCGCCGCTGTTGGCATGTTAGCCACTGTCGGCATCACCATGGCAATCGACGCTTATGGTCCGGTTGCCGATAACGCTGGTGGTATTGCCGAAATGGCGGGTATGGGCGAAGAAACACGCGAAATCACAGACGGACTTGACGAGGTTGGAAACACCACAGCCGCGATCGGCAAAGGCTTTGCGATTGGTGCCGCGGCTCTGGCTGCACTGGCCATCATCGCCGCTTTCGTTGAAACAGTATCCTCTAACAACCCAGGATTCTCGCTCGAGTTGTCAGACCCAATCGTGCTGGTGGGTATGTTTATCGGTGGAACTATCCCCTTCCTGATCGCAGCTATCACTATGACGGCTGTCGGTGAGGCTGCGTTTGACATGATCAACGAAATTCGACGTCAGTTCAGAGAAATACCAGGACTTCTTGAAGGCACGGCTGATCCCGACAACGCGCGTTGTGTGGATATCGCAACAACTGCTGCACTCAAGCGTATGGTCTTGCCTGGCGTCATCGCGGTAGCGGCTCCTGTTGCTGTTGGCTTCTTGCTCGGCGCTGCGGCCTTAGGCGGTATGTTGGCGGGTGCGCTGCTTGGCTGCGTTTTGATGGCCTTGATGATGGCAAATGCCGGCGGTGCATGGGATAACGCGAAGAAGCACGTCGAGAAAGGAAATCTTGGCGGCAAGGGTTCAGACACGCACGCAGCCGTGGTTGTTGGCGATACGGTCGGCGACCCCTTCAAAGACACATCGGGCCCTTCGATGAATATTTTGATCAATGTGATGGCCATTGTCAGCTTAGTGATTGCACCCCTGCTATAAGTCACTAAAGCCATTATCAAAAAAGGGGAGCATCGCTCCCCTTTTTTTCGCACACGGGTTGAGTTAGCCAGAGCAAGCCATTGAAAGTGGCCTACGGGCAGTACCGCCATCTCGATCAAAACGACTCGCAGCACTATCGACTCAGCGGTAGAACGGGAGAGACATGTACAAAGTTCGAACTTACAACGCAATTTCAGCCAAAGGCCTTGATCGACTGAGCCGAGAGTGCTTTGAGGTCAGTAGTGAGACCAGTACTCCAGATGCTATTTTGTTGAGGAGCTTTAAGCTTTCAACCGCAGACATAGGAGCTTCTGTCACGGCCATCGCGCGGGCCGGAGCCGGTGTGAACAATATCCCCATTGAGGAGTGCACAAATCGCGGTATCGTCGTTTTTAACACGCCCGGTGCCAATGCAAACGCGGTCAAAGAGCTCGTGGCTGCAGGTATGCTGTTAGCCTCTAGAGACATCTTGGGCGGTATGCGCTTCATCAACGAACTCGCGCCTACGCTCAGCGCTGAAGACATGGGCCCATTGATGGAGGCAAAAAAGAAGCAGTTTGCTGGGTCAGAACTGCAGGGTAAGACGCTCGGTGTCTTAGGCCTTGGAGCCATTGGCAGTCTTATCGCTCGACTTGGACTTGATCTTGGCATGGACGTTGTAGGGTACGACCCAGCAATATCCATTGAGGCAGCCTGGCGATTGCCCAGCTCGGTTCGAAAAATGGAAAATATGCAATCACTGTTCTCCCAGTCAGACTATGTCTCGCTGCACATACCAGTGCTGGAAAGTACCCGCGGCATTATCAATGCCGATACCTTGTCTTACTTCAAGAAAGACGCCTGTCTTCTTAATTTTGCACGGGAGCAAATTGTCGATACACCGGCTGTTGTGAATGCGCTCGAGAGAAACACCCTGCGCACCTACGTGACCGACTTTCCACATCCACTTCTGCGTAACAGACAAGACACAATTTTAATGCCGCACATTGGTGCCAGCACAGCCGAGGCTGAAGAAAATTGCGCCATTATGGCTGCGGATCAGATCAAAGCTTTTTTAGATCATGGCAACATTAAAAACGCCGTTAATTTTCCCGCTATTGAGCTCGAGCGAACCACTGACTCGCGTCTCACAGTCACCAACCAAAATGCCCCCGGAACGCTCAGTCACATATTAAATGTACTGGGTGACGCTGACCTAAACGTTGCAGACCTGCTCAACAAAAGCCGTGGTGACATCGCCTACAACCTCATTGACTTAAACACCACTCCAGATGCCGACGTACTGGATAAAATTCGATTGGTTGAGGGCGTGATCAATGTCCGACATCTCGGTAAGCCCTGCGCGGTTTAAACACAGCGGGCACAGTCCCAGCGAAGACATCGCAAAACCCTCGCAAATAGATGCCATTGTGCGTTCAATACCTTCGTACTTTGCGATATGTTAATGCCCCTAAATTACGCTACATTCTTTGAGCACACTTTAAGCGCGGGCTACGGTGAAGTCGTTTGCGTCGCTCAAGTTAACCTCTGTGGACCGGAGAATATTGAACATGCCTCAATTTCAACCTAATGCATTGTCCCTCGTATTAGCACTCTCGAGTGCTTTGTTTGTCAGTGGCGTATCAAGCGCACCGATTGTTCAGCCCGGAGCACCCGGAGAGACAGGTCAAATCTTGTCAGCTGAGGAGGCGGTTCGGATCACCGACACCAGCTACTCACCAGCAGATACGCACTTCATGCAAATGATGATTCCACACCACGAACAAGCGCTCGAGATGGCGCAGCTAGTTGAGGTCCGGACCAATCGACCGGAACTGGTCGACATCGCTGGCAGAATTAAATCATCGCAAAGCGACGAAATTGACTTCATGCAAAGTTGGCTAACCGACCGAGGTGAGGCGCCGATGGCCCACGCCCACCACATGCTGGATGCCCACCATAAAATGGACATGGGGATGGCGAGTGACGCGCAGATGACCGAACTTGCTGAGGCCGAGTCCGTCAACTTCGATCGGCAGTTCCTCTCGCTCATGATCCGTCACCACGAGGGCGCTGTCGACATGGTTAAGGACCTACTCGATCAGCCGGGCTCAGCCTACGATCCGTTACTTTATGAGTTTGTGGGTGACATTAAGAACGATCAAATGGTCGAAATCGAAAGAATGAACGCGCTGCTTGTGACCCTCTCTGACGATCCGCGCGCCAATTTAAAAGCGGGTCTCACCGACGCGGGAATCGCCATCAAAAATATGACACTCGTGGCCTCGCTCAATAAGCCTGCAGGGTTTGTCGATCCGAACAACCCAGGGGAGCTGGCTAAGGCAAGTCCTGAAAACGAAGAGAGCGACGAGGCAAAAGACAAGAAGCAATCGCCCATTGAAGGGGGTAAGAGAAAGCGATCACCTTTGCTAAGCTTCTCCAACACCGACATGGCCTTTGCGGGCAATACGTTAGTCGCAGGGAGCTATCACGGCTTTAATGTTTACGACCTTCAGAACGATGGCATCCCTGAACTCTTGAGTTCAGTTGTCTGTCCTGGAGGCCAAGGTGATGTGAGTATCGTTGGAAACTTACTCATCATGTCCGCACAAGAAACCCGTGGTCGCTTGGACTGTGGTCTTCAGGGGATTTCAGAGGACGTGAGTGACGAACGCTTCCGCGGACTGCGTATTTTCGATATCAGCGATTTAGAGAGCCCCGTTCAAGTTGGTGCTGTTCAAACCTGTCGAGGATCGCACACCCACTCCGTGGTCTCGGGTCCAGGGGACGATGGGAAAATCGTAGTCTATAACTCAGGCACGTCGAGTATTCGTGAACGCGATGAAATGGAAACCTGCTTTGACGACTCTCCGGGCGATCCAAGAACAGCGCTCTTCAGAATTGATGTGATCGAGATTCCAGTCGACGACCCCGCCTCTGCACGGATCGTGCACAGCCCAACCGTTTTTGCGGATGAGGAAACTGGGGCGCTAGCGGGTTTATGGCGTGGCGGCGACCACGGCGATGAGACTCAAGAGACGCGTCCGACAGACCAGTGCCACGACATCACCGTATTCCCGTCCAAAAACATCGCAGCGGGCGCGTGCTCAGGTAACGGCATTCTCTTTGATATTACTGACCCGCTGGACCCACAACGTATTGATGCCGTCGCGGACCCTGGCTTCGCCTACTGGCACTCCGCCACGTTTAATAATGACGGCACTAAGATCGTTTTCACTGACGAGTGGGGTGGCGGCGGCCGAGCGCGATGCCGCGCATTTGACCCACTCAACTGGGGTGCCGATGCCATTTATGACATCGTCGAGGGTAAACTCGAGCACCGAAGTCACTTCAAAATGCCAGCACCACAGCGAGAATTTGAAAACTGTGTGGCGCATAACGGATCGATCGTACCGGTTCCAGGGCGCGATATTTTCGTGCAGGCTTGGTACCAAGGCGGCATTTCAGTGATCGACTTTACGGACTCCACAAATCCGCAAGAAATTGCCTATTTTGACCGCGGCCCTATTGATGATGAAGAGCTCGTCACGGGCGGATTTTGGTCAACCTACTGGTACGGCAACCATATTTACGGCACAGAAATCATTCGCGGTCTTGATGTCCTATCGCTGGATGCCAGCGAACACATCACCTCTAACGAGATTGCGGCGGCAGGCCTTGCCGACGTCAACGGCGTATTCAATCCGCAGCAGCAATTTCCAGTCGAATGGCCGGACCATCCTACGGTGGCATTAGCGCTCCTTGACCAAATGGCTCGCAAGACACCTGAATCCGCTGACACCATTGCTGATGCATCTCAACTGCTCAAGAGCGTCTCGAAAACCTTCGATGCGGGCGAGTCCAATTGGCGAGCCGCGCGAAAGCTTGAGCAGCTGGCTAAAAACTTGTCGGTGAAGGAGACGGGGCAGTCGGCAGCCAGCGCGATGATGGGCGTTGCCAAACGCTTGCGATAAGGTGCTGAAGCCTTGCTGAGGAGACCACCATGCGCCACCTAAATCGCCTGACCTTGTTCCTTGAGACTAAGGGCTTTTGGTGGGGTGTGGCCCTGTTAGGTACGGGCCTTTTTGCGGCCGCGCTTTACTGGCAGTACGCACTCAATGAAGAACCCTGCCAAGTCTGCATTCAGGCGCGCTTATGGGTCGTAGCCATTGCACTCGTGGGTATCTTAATGGCTTTACTACCGCACTCGCGAAGACTCTATACCGCTGGAAACGCCATACTACTCCTCTGTGCCGCAGGTCTTGGTGAGCGTTCGTTCTACCTGTACGAAATCGAAAATTTTCGAGGTGATGGCAGCTGTCAATTCTCCCTAGGCATGCCCGACTGGTTTGCAGTAGATCGCTGGTTTCCTTCACTTTTTGAGGTGCGAAACATCTGCTCTTACACGCCCGAAATAGCCTTTGGCGTCAGTATGGCCGAGGCACTCATTAGCATCTCACTGATCGTAGCCTCGGTTTGCGGTGCAAACATTCTGCGAAGTGCAACGGATCAGCTCAGTCCGTCATGACATGCGATGGTAGTGCGCCAAGGCGTGCTCCCGCTGAGCAACACCTCCTGCAGACCGTGGCAGCGCACTCAAGGGACCGCGAGGGTCAAGATTTATGGCGTTTCTAACTCATCCGGCTTTGCGATGCCCCTTGGATGCAATGCCATTAATACTGAAGAACGGCTCGCTGATCTGCGAAAACGGCCACCGGTATGACATTGGCAAGCAGGGGTATACCAATCTACTCAGTGTTCAGCACAAACGCTCTCTCAATCCGGGTGACTCCAAGGACATGGTATCGGCTCGACAGTCATTTTTGTCGGCAGGCTTCTACGAGCCCATTGCCAAATCAGTGATGCACAGTGTGTCTCAAGCCGCAAAGTCGCCAGACACAGTTTTAGATGCGGGGTGCGGCGAAGGATACTACTTACACTATCTCACCGAGCACCACCGAGACCCTCTCAATATCATCGGATTTGATATTTCGAAATGGGCCGTGCAACGCGCTGCTCGCCGTTGCCATGGCACGTGGATGGTCGCGAGTAATAGGAATATTCCTCTTGCCGATTCAAGCGTCGATGTTGTCCTCGATATGTTCGGCTTCCCTGACTATGTCTCATTTGAACGGGTACTAACGCCTGGTGGGCGACTCATTCGAGTGACGCCTGCGCCACAGCACCTTATTGAGCTACGGACACTGATCTACCCACAAGTTCAACAAGTGTCCAGCGCAAACACCCACCCAAACACACTGAATCGGTTGTCAAGCGAGCAACTAACCTTCAACGTTGAACTTGAACGCTCGACACTCAAACAGTTGCTCATGATGACACCTCACATGTTCAAAACATCGGCGCAGGGGCGCAGCAACCTCGAGCGCATTGGTTGTCTGACGGTGACCGTTGACGTCGTCATCGATACCTTCGCCTTCGCGGAAAGTTAACGCACTAACGACTCCAAATTTCTTCATCAAAAGGTTGACTGTCGCGCGCTATCGCCTATTGTTGAGTGCGGTAATGACACGACAAAAAAATATAAAAAACGCGCGGTGGGCCCTGCAGCATGCTCGCAACACGGTCAGGAGATACTCATGAATCAAGCAATTAAAACGGCTAAATTGCCCGGCCACGACTATGCGTACAGCACGCCACTGGCAGAGCTAGATCCATCGGACCCGATGCGTTGGCCCACACAAGAGATGTGGTCTATTTTTGAGCGCCTCAGAAATGAGGACCCCCTGCACTTCTGTAAAGAAGGTTGGATGTCTCCCGAGCGCCCGGACGACATGGAGCCTATCGGCGGTTATTGGTCGGTGACGCGTCATGAAGACATTATGGCAATTGACACGGACCACAAGCGATTCTCTTCGGAGCCTGCAATTGTGCTTCCTGACCCAGCGGAAGATTTTCCATTGCCGATGTTTATCGCTATGGATCAGCCCAAGCACGATGTCCAGAGGCAAACCGTCGCCCCTATTGTGGCCTCACCCAGTTTGTCCAAAATGTCCGAACTGATTCGAGAAAGAACGCAATACGTGCTTGATTCAGTCCCCATTGACGAGGAGTTCGATTGGGTCGACACAGTCTCTATCGAGCTCACCACCATGATGCTCGCCACCCTATTCGACTTTCCTTTTGAAGATCGTCGCAAGCTCACGCGCTGGTCAGACGTGACGACGGCTGGCCCCGAGACTGGAATTGTCGAGAGCGAGGAACAACGACGGGCTGAACTCACAGAGTGCGTTGAATATTTCATGGGCCTCTGGCACCAACGCAAGGGCGGCAGTGGACACGACCTTATTACAATGTTGGCCAACGGTGAAAACACAAGCGACATGGATGCCACCGAGTACCTGGGTAACTTGCTTCTTCTCATTGTAGGCGGCAATGACACAACACGAAATTCAATGTCGGCATCGATTTACGGGTCACACTTGTTCCCAGAGCAGTGGGACAAAGTAAAGGCAAACCGCGATCTAATCCCTAACACAGTCGCTGAAATTATTCGCTGGCAGACCCCTCTTGCCTACATGCGGCGCACGGCGCTTGAAGACGTCGAAATGCACGGTAAGACGATTAAAAAAGGCGATAAGGTTGCCATGTGGTATGTGTCGGGCAACCGAGACGAGCGCAAGTTTGACAATCCGAATGCCTTGGACTTCGAGCGTTCAAACGCGCGCAACCATGTGTCGTTTGGGTTTGGCATTCATCGCTGCTTCGGCAATCGTTTGGCAGAGCTTCAACTGCAAATCCTGTGGGATGAAATGTTAAAGCGATTTTCTCGAGTGGAAGTGGTGGGTGAGCCTTCGCGAAATATTTCATGTTTCGTCAAGGGCTACACTAAAATGAACGTGATTGTTCGGGCTTAATGGCGGGCAGCGACAACAGCCCCTATGGTCGCTGATTCGCGCTGTTAAATGCGCACAGCGTGGATCATGTGGCGATGACAACAGCGCGCTAAACAGTCCCTGGCCGAATCACTAGCGCATCACGCCCTCGAAAAGACGCTATGACCTACTCAACCCCTCAAATTTCGGCATTTGAAAAAGATATATTTACGGCCACAACCTCAGATGGCCACGACATCTCCCATACCGTCTTTCGACGCGGATCCGGTGCGCCAGTTGTGCTCATTCAAGAGCTTCCCGGCATTGGCCAGGAAACCTTGGCTCTGGCTGATCGGCTCATTTGCGCGGGGTTTGAAATTATTTTACCCCATCTTTTTGGTCCCGTTGGAAAGACATCGATTGCGGGCAATCTCGCGCGAGTCATGTGCCTTAGGAAAGAATTTCGATTGCTTGCCAGTGACCGATCAAGCCCTATTGTCGACTGGCTGAGAGCGCTTTGCCGAGAGGTGCGAGATGAGCGTCAATGGGAGGGAGTGGGCGTTATTGGTATGTGCTTGACCGGTAACTTTGCAATCAGCCTGATCGGAGACGACAGTGTCCTTGCCGCCGTAGCCTCTCAACCCGCGATGCCTTTTTTTACGCAAGGTGCATTGCATATGACTCCCAAAGAGGTGGAGCACAGTCGTGCCGCGCTAGATACCAAAGGCCCTATGCAGGTTTTACGATTTGAGGGCGATCCGCTGTGCACTGAGGCAAAGTCAAAGTGCATCAAACAAGCGTTCAATGATGACGGAACGACGCGAGTCAAGGAAGTCACTCTGCCCGGTAAGGGACATTCGGTCCTGACCCTAGATTTTGTCGACGAGGCTGGCCACCCAACTCGCGCGGCTCTCGACGGTGTCGTGGCGTACTTCGACCAACACCTTCGATAAGGTCCTAATGCGAAATCGGGCGTGCAAGCCCCAAGCGCTGATACCCACTCTCGCCCAGCTCTCACAGAACGCGCTTTCGGCGTTGATCGGGTCAACAGGTGAGCGACTACTGCTGCCGAGTCACGCGACATTAGGGCCGCTTACTCGTCAATAGAGCACCACTACACAACCCAGCTGTGTCACTTATATTTTTCCGGTTTCAGCGCATATTTGAGGAATTAATCAGAGGATATTTTACCGTTGCTCGCAAAAACGATAACACCCGAGCTTTCGTAAAATTGGCCTCAAGCCGAGCATGTAAAAAGTTTTGGTTTAATTCC
>CBFHJX010000007.1:0-37868 GCA_965656285.1 Luminiphilus sp.
GGTATCTAGTAAAAAAGAGCGCGGATGATACCAGAGCCCAAAGCCAATTCAAGCCCCGTCGTATGGGTAATCGCAATACCGTCCCCTTTACACAAGGTATTCGAGTATTTGCCACCGGCATCAGGCCAAAACAACCCTGAACCCGGCGCCCGGGTGCGACTGCCATTCGCAGGCCGGGAGGTCACTGGCATTTTTCTAGAAACACGTCACAGCCAGCTTCCAGATGCCACCAAGTTAAAGCACGTCAAAATAGTGTTGGATCCCTCGGATACGCTCCTTGGTGGCGACCAATTGACGTTGCTCCAGTGGTTTTCTAATTACTACCTTGTCGCTTTAGGAGAAGCCATCCCTTTGGGTCTGTCCAATCGCGAGCGTAAAGGCAACGCTGAGTGGCAACCACCCCTTGACCATCTTTGCCGCATCGAAAACACGCAGGGGCTGATAGAGGCCCCCAGCCGGGCCAAACAACAACAGACAGCCTTAGCCATCATAGGCAGTGACACGGTTGCGGTGAGGGACCTAGAGCAGCAGGGCATTTCCAAAACCGTCATTCGGTCGCTCGTCAGCTCAGGTCTTGCCAGCAAAGCTGCCGCACCAAACCTCCCGAGCGTGCGCAAGATGCCCGAGTTAGAACTCACAGACGAGCAGCGACACGTGTGCCAGCAACTCGGCGCGAACCTGAATCACTTTCAAGGTCATGTGCTTGAAGGTGTGACCGGTAGTGGCAAAACCGAGGTTTATATTGACTGCATCAGGCGAGTCATTGTTCAGGGGCGTCAAACGCTTGTTATTGTTCCTGAGATTGGGCTGACACCGCAGACCCGGTCTCGCTTCGAACACGCGTTAGGTCTGGAAGTACCCGTCATTCATTCAGGGGTTTCAGAAGCAGAACGCAGTCGCGCGTGGTCTATGGCACGCACGGGTACGGCACCGGTAATTTTGGGGACGCGCTCGTCAGTATTTTGCAGTTTTAAAGCACTCGGACTCATTATTGTTGACGAGGAGCATGACGCCGCGTTTAAGCAGCGGGATCATCCCCGGTACTCCGCGCGCGATGTTGCGGTCAAGCGCGCACAACTTTGCAATTGCCCCGTTATCCTTGGCAGTGCGACACCCAGCCTCGAAACGCTTGCAAACAGTCAGGCCGGAAAGTACGCGCACCATCGACTGACGCACCGCCCCAACAATGCAAGCCTGCCCGTTATAAGCACAATCGATACGCGTGGCCTCGCATTGACAGGTGGGCTCTCAGACCGAGCCATTGAACAGATCGCCGATACGGTCGCACGTCAGGAGCAGGCGCTGCTTTTCATGAATCGCCGAGGCTTTGCCCATTCTTTACAATGCGAGGACTGCGGCTGGACGGCAGGCTGCCATCAATGTGATTCATCGATGGTGGTCCACCGCAATCCGCCACATTTGAGTTGTCACCAGTGCGAGTCGACTCGATCAACACCCACCCGCTGCGAGCAGTGTCACAGTGTGCGCTTATCCAGCAAAGGGATTGGCACAGAACAGCTTGAACTGATCGTACAGCGCCTTTTTACGTCTACTCCACTGTTTAGAATCGACAGCGACAGCGTCTCAAACCTCAGTGCGCTTCAGAATGTTTTAAACCAAATTAAGGAGGCATCGAGCGCGATTCTATTAGGGACACAAATGCTGTCAAAGGGTCATGACTTTCCTCGGGTGACGTGTGTGGTGGTGGTAGATGCAGACGGCCTATTGTTTAGCCCCGACTTCCGTGCAGAGGAGCGCTTACTGCAATTACTCGTTCAGGTCTCTGGACGCTCAGGCAGAGCTCATTTACCCGGTAAGGTGCTCATTCAAACGCGCAATCCCGATCATCCCTTAATTCAGCAAATACTGGATCGACCGTACTCTGAACAAGCCCGTGACCTACTGGCTCGCAGGCGCGCCTTAGACCTACCCCCAAGTGGCGCGCTGGGGTTGATTCGGTGCGACAGTAAAACCGAAGTTGACGCCATCGAGTTTTTAACGCAACTCACAGCGAGGATCACCGCCTCGCAAACCTTGAGGCTGATGGGCCCCATGCCGACACTGATGACGCGGCGTGCGGGACTCTATCGCTACCAAGTCATTGCCCACAGTCAATCGAGAAAAGAGGTGCATGCGCTGTTGCAACAAGCCGTTGAAATAGGCTCGCAACTTAAAATTGGTCGAAAAATGAGTTGGTTTGTAGAAATCGATCCAACGGAAACGTTGTAACGCGATACACTACACGCCCGTGAGTCCAAGCCGCTAGCGGCCCCAACAAATCAAGCGACAAACATGAAAGAGCAGGTTGTTACATTAATCGAACAAGCTATTGAGACGTTGAAGGTCGAGGATCTGTTGCCTAAAGAGACAACCCCTGCACCTCAGGTCGACCACACCCGCAATCCGGAACATGGCGATCTCGCCACTAACATGGCGATGGTACTCGCAAAACGTGCCGGTGTGCCCCCTCGCGACCTAGCCCAAGCCATTATCGAGCGGCTCCCTACTAATAGCGTTATTACTCGCTGCGATATCGCAGGCCCTGGCTTTATCAACTTCCACATTTCTCAGGCAAGCAACCTCGCCATTGTTGAAACGGTGCTCTCTCAGGGGGCGAAGTTCGGTCAGTCTGAACACGGCGAAGGAAAGCGTGTACAAGTTGAGTTTGTGTCAGCCAACCCAACGGGGCCGTTGCATGTCGGTCATGGTCGTGGCGCCGCCATTGGCGACGCGATATGTCGACTTCTGGAAAATGCAGGCTGGTCCGTGCATCGAGAGTTTTACTACAACGATGCAGGACAACAGATCAGTAATTTAGCCCTCTCCGTAAAAGCGCGGCTCGATGGACTCGAACCCTCTGATGACAGTTGGCCCAAGGACGGCTACCAAGGCAGCTACATCAAAGATGTTGCAGCGGCGTATCTGGCGAAGGAAACCGTCAACGCAGCAGATCGTCAGGTGGTGGCGTCGGGTAATGCCACCGATCTAGAGGACATTCAGTTGTTCGCCGTCGCTTGGTTACGCCGAGAGCAGGACGAGGACCTGAGAGCATTCGATGTTAATTTCGACCACTACTTCCTCGAATCTTCGCTGTATAAATCGGACGCTGTTCAGAAAACCGTCGATACCTTGATCGGTAATCAGCACACCTATGAACTCGATGACGCCTTGTGGTTAAAAACGACAGACTTTGGCGATGACAAAGACCGCGTTATGCGAAAGCGTGAAGGTGGTTACACTTACTTTGTTCCCGATGTGGCGTATCACCTCGATAAGTGGGAGCGCGGATTCGAACGCGTCATAAATGAACAAGGCGCCGATCACCACAGCACCATCACGCGCGTGCGTGCGGGACTGCAAGGGCTCGAAACCGGTATTCCTAAAGGCTGGCCAGAGTACGTCCTGCATCAAATGGTCACCGTCATGCGCGATCAAGAAGAAGTAAAGCTTTCCAAGCGTGCGGGAAGTTATGTCACGTTGCGCGACCTTATTGATTGGGTTGGCCGTGATGCCACGCGATATTTCTTGACCGCCCGAGCAGCAACATCGCAGCTCACTTTCGATATCGATCTCGCCCGCTCTAAAAGCAATGAAAATCCGGTTTATTACATTCAATATGCACACGCGCGCATTTGCAGCGTTCAGAAAAAAGCCGTCACGCACTTTGGCCACTGGGCATCCGCAGACGGGCTTCCCCATTTAGACCAGTTACACCACAGCGAAGAACAGTCGCTGGCGTTGTCGCTCAGCAAATACCCCGAGGTCGTAGCTGGAGCAACCCTGCGCCTAGAGCCTCATGCAGTCGCCAATTATTTGCGCGATGTTGCGGCTGAGTTCCACTCCTTTTACAACGCGCACAAGATCATTGATGACAATCAAGACGTCAGTCTCGCACGGCTATCGTTGGCAGCCGCTACCCAACAAGTTATCGCTAACGGTTTGCGTATTTTGGGTGTCTCCGCACCCGAGGTCATGTAACGATGGCCGCTCCCCAGAAGAGTGTTAAGCGAAAGCGCCCAACAACGAGTGCTACTCGGCGCACACCGGCGCAAAGTAAGAAGAGGCAGTCGGAAGATCCACTCTTTAACTCGTCGCATATCAGCGGATTTATCGTCGGTGCAATGACTGGGGCCGTTGCCAGTCTAGGCATTATCGCAGGGATCAATCCAACGGTCCTGCCGCAGTCGATCATATCGGCTCAAGAAAACCCATCTGAAGCATCACCGCAGCCGAGCTTTACCTTTTTTAATACGTTGGAAGACGAGTCGCTGAGCACACAATCATCCCCATCGAGTCCTATCGGCCCATCTGAATACTCCAAGTATGTACTGCAGGCGGGGTCTTTCAGGGCTGTCGCGGATGCCGACAGGCGTCGCGGTGAACTGGCGCTATTGGGACTGGAGTCCTCTATTGAGGAAATGCGTGTCGACAGCGGATCGTGGCACCGAATTTATATTGGCCCGTTTGGCAGTCGGTCAGAGATGGCCAAGGCTCGGAGCCTCGCAGCTCAGTCGAATATCGAAACCCTTCTTCTCAAGCGATCAGACTAGCGTCGCAGTGACAATCACAATGACACAAACTGCCCCAGAGTCTTTAAAATACAGTGTGAGTCGGCGCGAACTGTCGGTGACTTTTGCCGGCTCTGATCCGGCGCAGTTGGGTGCAGAACTCTTGCGGGTACTGTCACCCTCAGCAGAGGTTCAGGGACACGGCCCTGGTCAGGAAACCCTCCAAAGCGGGAAATCTCAAGTGCAGGTTAGCGATATTCAAGCGGTAGGACATTACGCTGTGCAACTGACTTTTGACGACGGGCATAGCTCTGGGTTGTACACTTGGGCGTATCTAGCGCACTTGGTGACAAACAAAGATCGGCTTTGGAACGAATACTTGCAAAAATTGGCGGACGCAAGCGCATCGCGAGACCCTCACACGGACATCGTCAGAGTCATTGGTTAGCGTCGGCTGTTTTAGACATTAGGGAAGCATGATGAGCACACACGATAAGGTCACAGACGACACCACTGATTTTGGCTTCGAGCGCGTAAAAACAGGCGAGAAAGCGGGTCGTGTGCGTGAAGTATTTGACTCCGTAGCCGCACGCTATGACGTCATGAATGACCTCATGTCAGGCGGTATGCACCGGCTGTGGAAACGTTTCACCATCGAGCTAAGCGCGGTTCGACCAGGACAAACGGTACTCGATATTGCCGGTGGCACTGGCGATCTTGCAGCAAAATTTTCAAAGCTTGTGGGGGCCGAGGGCCATGTCGTGCTTGCCGACATCAACTCCGCAATGCTCTCTGTGGGCAGAGACCGTCTTATCGATAAAGGCGCGCTTGGCAATATCAGTGTCGTTCAGGCTGATGCTCAGTACCTACCCTTCGAGGACAACAGCATAGACTGTATTACCATCGCATTTGGGCTGAGAAATGTGACTGACAAGAACAAAGCGCTTGCGTCAATGCATCGTGTCTTGAAACCAGGTGGTCGCCTCTTAGTGCTGGAGTTTTCAAAACCGGTCTCCCCACTCTTATCCAAAATTTATGACACCTATTCGTTCTCTGCACTGCCCGCGATGGGCAAAATTATAACCGACGACGCGGACAGCTACCGCTATCTTGCTGAGTCCATCCGTAAACACCCTGACCAAGACACTCTCCTTAATATGGTCGAAGATGCCGGTTTCGTTGATTGTCGCTACCACAATATGACCGGTGGAATCGTGGCAGTTCACAGAGGCATTAAAAGCTAGTGACAATGCAGCACGATCCCGCAGTCATCGCCGGCGTTTGCCTATTAGCAGAAGCTGCGATTGCACGTGCCATTGCGTTGTCGCCGGGCACAGCGCCGCAACTTGCGAAACTCCATCCCGTTGAGCTTGCAATTGCCTGTACGAATCCAACGATCGACGTCTTTTTGGTCATTAACGGCGACGGTGAGATTAACGTATCAAGCTACCGCGAGACCGAGCCCACGGTTTGTATCTCAGGATCTTCGAGCGCATTCCTTAAAGTTGCCAGCGCATCCGATCCGGCAGCAGCACTGATCAATGGCAATATTAAAATCACCGGTGATACCGCTGTACTCATGACGTTACAAAATGTACTGAGTGATCTGAATATCGACTGGGAGGCGCCCATGGTCGACCTTTTTGGTCCGGTCGTGGGACATCAACTTGCAAACCTTCTACGGGGGTTGACCACGGCATCCAAAGTCGCGCATCAAAGTGCGCGTCGGCAACTGAGTGAATTCATCCTTGAAGAGGGGCGCCTATCCCCACCGAGAGCAGAATTGAACGACTTTTTAGGATCCGTCGACGACATGGTACTGCGGGTTGATCGGGCTGAGTCGCGGTTAAAGCGCTTGAAAAACCGCGTAGACATTTTGACCGGAGCGAGTGCGTGAAACGTGCCATTGCATTCCTAACCACCGCCCGCAAGCATCGATTAGGCGTATTTTTGCCGCAAGGTTCAAGCACGTTACTTCGCTGGCTACTGTCGAGCAAAGAGACCGCGGACTCAGCACCACGCGGTGAGCGCCTGAGATCGGCACTCGAGTCCTTAGGGCCCGTACCTATCAAGTTCGGTCAGTTGTTGTCTACCCGCCGCGATCTCCTGCCGGATGAAATTGCAGACGAGCTGGCACTACTGCAAGACAATGTCGCTCCGTTCTCATCCGAGGCAGCCGTAAATATTATCGAGGCGCAACTCAAACAACCCATTGCCTCAGCCTTTCGTTATTTTGACTCAACACCGCTCGCCGCTGCATCGGTGGCTCAGATTCACGGCGTCACGCTGAACGATGGCGAAGCCGCAGTCATCAAAGTCCTGCGACCCGGAATAGAGAAGCAAATTGCAGCGGACATTCGACTTTTTAAGCGCCTTGCTTGGCTGGTAGATCGATTTTCTGAGGATCTTCGACGACTTCGATTACCAGAAATTGTCAAAGACTATGAGGTCACCATCTTGGCCGAACTGGACTTAAGACGCGAAGCGGCGAATGCGTCGTTGCTGAAGAAGAATACGGCTCAGCGGAAGCTCGTGTTCGTACCCACTACTTTTTGGGACTACAGCACGTCCAAGCTCATGGTCTCAGAACGAATCACCGGCATTCCCGTAGGTGACATCGATGCGCTGCATGATGCCGGGGTCAACATGAAGATCCTTGCTGAACGCGGCGTGGAAATATTTTTTTCACAGGTGTTTGACGACTGCTTCTTTCACGCTGACATGCACCCCGGCAACATTTTTGTTGATGCGACAAACCCGGCTTTGCCAACCTACATCGCGATCGACTGCGCTATTGTCGGACAACTATCTCGGGATGATCAGTATTACGTGGCGCGCAATCTACTTGCAATTTTGCAGCGCAATTACAGGCTCGTGGCAGAGCTGCATATTGAGAGTGGCTGGGTTCCTCCGTCGACGCGTATTCAGGACTTTGAGTCCACTATCCGCATGCTTTGTGAGCCCATTTTCGATCGCCCACTGCACCAAATTTCTCTCGGGCATATGCTGGTCAATCTGTTCAAAGCCGCGTCAAGTTTTGACATGAAAGTTCAGCCCCAACTCGTACTGCTTCAAAAGACACTCCTCAACATTGAAGGGCTGGGTCGACAACTTTACCCTGAACTCAACTTGTGGGAGACCGCTAAACCATTCTTAGAAGACTGGCTCAAGCGGCAATACAGCCCAGCGAACATAGTGAAACAGCTCCAGCGTGATGCGCCCGCTTTTATTCACCACGCCTCTCAGTTGCCAGAGGTCATTCCACGGTTTCTGGCCCTGCAGCGACAAGCTCTTAACGACACACCCAGTCAGCGTTCTTCAAAAGTGGGGTCCGACTTACTCATCGGCTCTGGTCTCACGATCCTGATCATGGCTCTTGCGCTCGATCTTCAATCCGGAGGGTATGCAGGACTGGGCATACTGCTTCTGGCGGCAGGACTCCTCACTCGCGACAAGTGATCGCAGGGCCATGGCGTGGCATACTGTAACAATGACAAATAACGACCAGACGGCGATACCCCAGACGATGCAGCCCAAGTGGAATGCAGACGGACTGCTGCCTGCTATTGCGCAAGATGCCCGCACGGGCGAAGTGCTGATGATGGCTTGGATGAACGAAGAAGCGCTCAGGCTGACTTTGAGCGAAAACCGAACCGTCTACTGGTCACGGTCGCGCAAGTCTCTGTGGCGAAAAGGCGAAACGTCGGGCAACGTTCAAGAACTGATTGACGTTCGGCTGGACTGCGATGGCGATACACTTTTGCTTAAGGTCCATCAGGTAGGCGAAGGTGCGTGCCACACAGGCCGTCGGCATTGTTTTTTTTACGAGCCCAAAGACACGCAGTGGGTCCTCGGAGCAAGCGCCTGTGACTGACCTGTTGAACGCAATCGCGGCGGTCATTGAGGATCGGCGAACAGCGGACCCTGATACTTCCTACGTCGCAAGCCTTAACCAAAAAGGCCTCGATAAGATCTTGGAAAAGGTCGGAGAGGAGGCCATTGAAGTCATTTTAGCAGCCAAAACGCTTGATTCGTCAGGCGGCAGCAATCAAGCAGTGATCAGCGAAGTCGCGGATCTCGTATTTCACTCGATGGTGATGCTGGACAGGCTGGGTATCAGTCATAATGACGTGTTAGACGCTCTGGCGTTACGCCAAGGTCTGTCGGGTCTAGAAGAAAAGGCGTCACGCAACCACTCGTCGGGCGAAAACGCCCACAACGATTACATACGGTGAACTACTATGGGATTTAGCGGCATTGGAATCTGGCAACTACTGATCGTTCTCGCCATCGTCGTCTTGATTTTTGGCACAAAGCGCCTCCCCGGCGCCGCCCGAGACCTTGGCAGTGCGATTACTCACTTTCGCGAAGGCATTAAACGTAACGACGGCGACGCGCCCAAAATCGACGACTCAAAGGAAGAAAGCGACAAATAACGTCGCGCTATAGATGTTAGATATCGGTTTCGCTGAACTTTTAGTTGTCAGTGCCATCGCACTGTTCGTGGTTGGCCCTGAGCGACTCCCCAGTGCTCTTAGGTCCATGTCCCTGTGGGTGGGTCGTGTGCGTCGAGGGTTTGAAGAGATTAAAGCCGACGTCAGTCGAGAAATGCACAACGAAGAGGTCATGCGTGCGCTCAAAGAGAGTCGAGATGAAGTTCAGGACATCGCAGACGTCAGTAGCGCCTTGTCGATAGCGCCGGCCACCGATACGGCCACCGACAGTGAGACTTTATCGGACAAGGGAGCCTAGCCCCTGTGAGTGCTGACGACCCAATGCCACTCGTCGCACATCTGCGCGAGCTCAGAGACCGGTTCCGTAACGCAATTATCGCAGTCTTTGTCGCGTTTTTAGGCCTTTTTCCATTCGCAAACCAGCTGTACACCTATGTGTCGGAGCCCCTGAGAACGCTGCTTCCTGAAGGCTCTTCAATGATCGCGACCGAGGTTACCTCACCCTTCCTAACCCCTTTCAAACTGTCTTTGGTGCTCGCAGTTTTTGTCGCCATGCCCGTCATCCTGAGTCAGATTTGGGGCTTTATTGCACCAGGCCTTTACAAGGCGGAGAAGCGAATTGCCGTACCTTTACTCGCCTCAAGTGTAGTGTTGTTTTATGCGGGCGTTGCTTTTGCCTACTTCGTGGTTTTCCCGTTGTTGTTTGGGTTTTTTACAACAGTGGGGCCGGGCGATATTTCGGTAATGACGGACATTAATCGTTACCTAGACTTTGTGCTTAAGTTATTTTTTGCGTTTGGCTTGGCGTTTGAGGTCCCGGTTGCCGCCGTAATTCTTATCTTGACGGGTGTAGTGACTGCCGATCAGCTCGCCAGTAATCGCGCCTATGTCATTGTGGGCTGTTTCGTCATGGGCATGTTGCTTACACCGCCCGATGTGATCTCACAGACACTGCTCGCACTGCCTATGTGGCTGCTGTTTGAAGTTGGATTAATCATGGGTCGTTTTTTGTCAAAGGGTGGATCCACTGATGAGTGAGTACGAAAAGAGCACGACCGATTCGAAGGGCACCGGGAAGACGAAATCGCTGAAGCCACTGCGTGAGCTTCTTGGCTTTCTATGGCCTCACAAGATGCGACTCATTTACGCGAGTGCAGCACTTATCTTCACCGCGATGACACAGCTTTCGCTGGGCTACGGTATTCAAATACTAATCGACCAAGGTTTTTCCAATCAGAGCCAAGAAGGCCTCAGGCGTGCAGTGCTGTTTATGGTCGTCGTTGGTTTTGCCATGGCGTGCGGGTCATTCATTCGTTTCTACTTGGTGTCTTGGCTTGGCGAGCGAGTGAGTGCAGACCTACGTCGCGATGTGTTCAATAACCTCATTACCGTTCACCCCGGTTTTTATGAAAAAAATCACGCGGGTGAGATTATGTCTCGCATCACTACCGATACGACGTTATTACAAACCCTCATCGGGTCGTCGGTTAGTCTGGCCGCAAGAAACGCCCTCACGCTTGTGGGTGCACTGATCTTAATGTCGCTGACTAACATTAAATTGACCTTAATCATGCTCGTTGGCGTGCCGCTCGCACTGCTACCGGTGCTCTATTTGGGGCGACGAGTGCGCAACTTGTCGAATAAAAGCCAGGCCAGTATCGCAAGCGTTGGCAGTCGAGCCGGTGAAGTACTCCAGTCGATCAAGATCGTCCAAAGCTTTCAGCGAGAGGCCATGGAACGATCTGTTTTTGAAACCGAAGTCGCCCGAGCCTTTGACATCGCCAAACAGCGAATTCAGCAGCGCGCATGGCTGATGGCCTGTGCGATCTTTTTATTCCTCGGCGGTATGGTCGGAATGATGTGGAGCGGCGGACAGGACGTCATTGCCGGCCGCATGAGTGGCGGTGACCTCGGTGCGTTCGTATTTTACGCGGTGATGCTTGGAACCGCCTTCGCCACACTGTCAGAAGTGTGGGGTGATTTACAGCGCGCCGCGGGCGCGGCAGAACGGTTGGTTGAGCTTCTGCACCAAGAGAGCGATATTACCGACGACGGCTCAGCAGCAATTTCTCACGGTCAGGCTCTCGTGGCCCAAGACATGCGGTTTACCTACCCCTCGAGACCCGAAAACCCAGCACTGACTGACTTTAACCTCACGATTGTCCCAGGAAGAACACTGGCGTTGGTTGGCCCCTCAGGTGCAGGCAAGTCGACTTTGTTTGAGTTGTTGCAGCGTTTTCATGACCCCAGTGGCGGGTTACTTACCTATGGTGGGACACCGCTAGCCGACTTCCCCTTACTCGACTGGCGAAATAAGATGGCGCTGGTTCCTCAGGCGCCCATCTTATTCTCGGGAGACATTGCCTATAACATTGGCTACGGCAATCCGCATGCGAGCCAAGAAGACATCGAGACGGCCGCGCAAGCCGCGTATGCGCAAGAGTTCATCGCGCGACTGCCCAATGGCTACCAAAGCGAAATTGGTGCTCAAGGCGTACAACTCTCCGGTGGTCAGCGGCAACGCATCGCACTGGCACGTGCTATTTTAAAAAACCCTGAGATCCTTTTGCTTGATGAAGCCACTAGTGCGCTCGATACCGAAAGTGAGCACTACGTTCAACTGGCCCTAGCAAAGTTAACGCGCGGGCGTACGACCATTATTATCGCGCACCGACTTTCGACCATCGTTAACGCAGATGCAATTGCGGTCATTGACGGTGGCTCTGTTGTCGACGTTGGGACACATGCTGAGCTGCTGATCCGTTGCCCGCTCTATCAGCGTCTTGCAAGCATGCAGTTCAAAGAGAGGCCGGAAGAAGATCCCCAAATCACTCAACCGGCAGCCTAAGCTGAAGTGAGGCCCGCGTTACTGACTGATTCAAGCTCAAGCGAGTCCAGAGCAAGGACATTTACAACGCTCTTTCGGGATCGCGTTTAAGTGCTGGCTTTAGCGACACCCACAGTGCAAACGGGCGGGTATACACAGCGCAACGGCGCTATGTTGTTAACGCAAGTCGCCCTAGCGTTGGTAAGCGTAAACATGCGAATAAAAAAAAGGCGCCGTATGGCGCCTTTAATTGCATTACGACATTACGAAAATTCTCTGACCAAGCCGCCGATCGACTCTTTAGCGTCACCGAAGAGCATTCGCGCGTTGTCTTTATAAAACAATGGGTTCTCAATGCCGGCAAAACCGGAGGCCATAGAGCGCTTTAAAACAAACACAGTTCTCGCATCCGACACATTAATCACTGGCATTCCGTAAATAGGTGATGACTCCACTTCACGTGCCGCTGGATTAACAACATCGTTCGCACCAATGACAATGGCCACATCCACGCTTTCCATGCGGGGATTAATCTCATCCATCTCCAGAAGCTGGTCATAAGGAACGTCGGCCTCTGCCAGCAACACATTCATGTGACCTGGCATACGCCCAGCAACCGGGTGAATACCGTAGTTCACTTCACACCCATTGGCTTCGAGCAATTCCATAAGTTCTTTGACAACGTGCTGAGCCTGAGCAACCGCCATGCCGTAGCCCGGAATAATAGCTACATTAGTGGCCGCTTCCAGTACGTAGTAGGCGTCTTCAACCGAAATGGGTTTGATCTCTCCTTCCACCTCAGTGACCGTGGTCGAGACGCTTGCAAAGCCTGAAAACAATACATTACTCAGCGAACGATTCATCGCCTTGCACATGATCTGCGTGAGGATTATTCCCGAGGCACCCACTAGCGATCCAGCGACAATGAGTACGTTGTTGTCGACGGCAAAGCCCGCCGCGCACGCAGCAAGACCAGAGTATGAGTTGAGCAACGAGATAACGACGGGCATGTCCGCACCGCCGATGGGAATCACGACCATCACGCCAAAGAGCAGCGACAAACCAACGACCGCATAAAGCCATGTCGGATCACTGGGCGTTGTGACAAACATTGCCGCACTGTACAAAATACCAAGCACAATGAGCCCGTTCACGAATTTCTGCCCCGCGAAGGTAATTGCGCCACTGCCTATCATTTCGGAAAGCTTGCCGTAGGCGATCAATGATCCGGTGAAGGTCACGCCACCGATGAGGATGGACAAAATGATAGTGACATACTGGAAGTTGCCGGTTGCGATCGACAAAGCCGACACACCCACCAGTCCAGAGGCAGCTCCACCAACACCATTAAACAATGCGACCAATTCGGGCATGGACGTCATGGCGACTGACCGCGCGGCAACAGCACCAATCGCACCACCAACGATCATGCCTCCTAGAATAAACTCGTATTGAACAATACCTTGGTCAAGCAAGGCAGCAACAATCGCAAGCAACATACCAACGGCAGAGATGCCGTTGCCTTTTCGAGCGGTATCAGGGGAACCCAGCATCTTGAGACCAAAAACAAACAGGCCTGCCGCGACGACGTAACCCAACTGAATAAGGAGATTAGTGTCCACGATTAACCCTCCTTCTTCTTAAAGAAGCCCAGCATGCGGTCCGTCACCAGGTAACCACCCACGACATTAATACTGGCCAGGGCAACGGCGCCGGCGCCAAGCCACTGGGCGAGGTCTTGTTCACCGCTACCGGCTAGAGCAATCGCGCCCACAACGGTAATTCCCGAGATGGCGTTTGCACCCGACATCAGAGGGGTGTGCAACGTTGCAGGCACCTTGTTGATCAGCTCAAAGCCTAAAAAGACTGCGAGCATCAGAATGAATAAAAGATACGAGACTTCCATTTTATCCTTCCCCTTCCATTAGGTTCTTAATGGTGGGGTGAACCACCTCTCCACCGTGCGTAATGACACAGCCTGGCAAAATATCGTTTTCCATATCGAGCACAAACGTCTTTGCATCAGTATCCCAAGTATCCTCAACCAAATTAAACAGGTTGTTTGCGTACATCTGAGACGCATCCCTGGCCACTTCATTGGCCAGGTTCGCAGTACCCACAATCGTTACACCGTCGACAACAACCGTCTCGTTAGGAACGGAACCTTCCACGTTACCGCCGGTCTCTGCTGCCATGTCAACGATGACTGCACCAGGCGCCATACCCTCGATCATATCCTTGGTGACCAGAACAGGTGGCTTCCGGCCAAAGACCTGCGCCGTTGTAATCACCACATCCGAGTCAGCAATGACCGATTTTTGTGCTTGTCGCTGAAGCTCCACCTGCTCTGGCGTAAGCTCTTTGGCGTACCCATCTGCCGTCTGACCGGTATCTCCAAGATCAATCTCAAGAAACTTTCCACCTAATGACTGCACCTGCTCAGCAACCACAGGGCGCGTATCAAAGGCAGTCACGCGTCCACCCAGCCGTTTAGCCGTGGCAATGGCTTGCAAGCCCGCAACGCCGGCCCCAATAATAAAAATCTTGGCCGGCTTCAGTGTCCCTGCTGGGGTCATGAGCATCGGAAAAATACTCGGCAGCTGCGCAGCAGCAAGCATGACGGCAACGTAGCCCGCTAGGTTTGCTTGTGAGCTGAGAGCGTCCATTTTCTGACTTCGCGTTGAACGAGGAATCATCTCCATGCTGACCGCCGTGATTTCTTTGGCCGCAAGCATCTTTATAAGATCCCGTTCATTAAACGGGTCCAGATAGGACACATGGATACAGCCTGGCTTCATCATTTCGATGTCCGCAGGTTCGGGCTTACGCAATCTTAAGACCATGTCCGCAGAGCCCATCAACGCTGCGCGATCACTGACAATTTCAGCGCCAAGATCAGAATAAAGGCTGTCGTCGTATCCGACTGCGTCGCCGGCGCCGGACTCAACGGCGACGTCAGCGCCAAGTCGGATCATTTTCTTTACGGTTTCCGGAGTGGCGGAAGTTCGTCGCTCGCCTGCAGCCGACTCGCGAGGAATAACAATACGCATGAGTGATGCTCGCTCTTTTTGAGTTTGTGAGGTAGTACGTTTAATGTCAGCCACAGGATCTCATCCAGCCGACTTTATCGCGAGAAAATTACCTGATAGCCCAAATCGATTCTACAAATCTAGGCGAGCGTTTTGTGGCTCAGTCGCGTTGTAAGCAAGGCGGAGCTTGCTCAAACACTGAGGGGTTGGAGTGCTTTAGATTAGCCTGCACGCAGTTGCAGCAGTGGGCTCAGCCAACGATGATGCCAATGGGTAAATCGAAGAGGGGCCTCGAGCACAGCAAGACAAATACAGTCACCACCCGGAAGCGCTGCTGGCGCGTGAACATCACCGGCGTCACGAATAATGAAGTCGCCAGCGTGATAAGCACCACTTTCATCACTAAACCCGCCCTGAAGAACGAGCGTCATCTCAGTACCCGAGTGGTTGTGCTGAGGAATTCGACCACCCTGAGAGATGTGGTAGAGGGAAAATTCAGCAGCACCATCAATGCGCCCTAAATCGGCAATACGCAATGAGCGGCTGACTTTCTTCCACTGCAGCTTGTCTAAATTTCCCTGCCGAACCTGCTTGATTGTCCACGACAATGTCGACGCATTCGCGTCATTGGCGGCGCGGTCGTCGGGCACTTCATCAAGTCGCAACAAAACATCTTCAAACACCTGCGGATCGACTGACACAGGCGCCGTGTCTTCTAACATCACACCGCCAATGCTCTCGAGTTGAGCCAGCGTTTGTTGACAGGTAGTGCAGTGATCTAAATGAGTCGCAATGCACACGCTCTGCGCCGCAGGCAGGGAGTTTGCCGAGTACTCAGCTAACGTATTGGAATCTGGATGATGCTTTACCATGATGTATTTCTAACCCTGCCCATTCGATCGGTCAACTGCATATTTCTTTGACTGCGGTACGCCCAACTGTAGTCGTCGGTTTAACCAGAGCAAATTTTTTTACTTTATATGCAAACTAATACCGATAAGTGTACCCGTACGGATCACTCCTCTGAACCCGCAGCCATGAAAACTTGTAATTTTTGTATTGCCAATCGCACTCGCGATTTAACCGTACCCAGCGGAAGTCCAAGCTCTGCAGCTGTCTCAGAGTGCGACTTACCTTCCATATACACCTTTGCCAAAATTTGCGCCTGGTCCTGAGGCAGATGGCTCATCAGCTCTCGAACCTTTTGCGCACCGCGCTCCGCATGCAGAGCACTCGTCGGCTCGTGGCCTTCAAGCTCAAATCCTACGTCTTCAGCATCGAGTTGCGTATCGAATTTTTGCAGTCGACGAAACATATCCGTCCGGCAGTTTCGTGCAATGGTGTAGACCCAAGTACTCGCCGCCGCTTTCTCAGGATTGAAGCCCGCCGCCTTTTGCCAAACCTTGAGCATGACCTCTTGCACCAACTCGTCAGCATGGGCCGCTGACAACGACGATCCCGACAGCGCAAACGCTTTAATTAAAGGTGCAAAATGGGCGAAAAACTTTGCAAATGCCGCACGGTCGCGATGCTCGGCCACTCGAACAACACAAAGACTCCACTCATCGGTACGACGCCCCTGAGGCACTGACCAAGCAGAGGTTGCGGGCTGTCCGCGTGCGCCTTCTCCCTGCTTGTCGACCATTGAGCACTCTCCTTTGAGCGTATCTCCATCCAGAATACACATTTCCAGTAAAGTTGACACCTAAATGTGTATATTAAAATTTACACATTGTTGCCAGCGGCAAGTTGTGCGACAACATCGGCTCAGCACTTAAAAGGTATAACAATGACGACAGCCATTATCGGCACAGGCATTTCAGGGCTCGGTTGCGCTTACCGTCTTGCACAGTCTGGTGAGGTCGTGGAAGTCTTTGAAGCCTCGCCACTCATTGGGGGTCATACCGCGACCAAAGACGTGTCGGTGGCCAGCGGCGACTACGCCATCGATACCGGATTTATTGTTTACAACGACTGGACCTACCCTGAATTCATCGCATTGATGGACGAGCTTAAAGTCTCCAATCAACCCACAACAATGGGATTTTCTGTCTCCGACGACCTGTCTGGGCTCGAATACGCAGGCAACACTTTAAATACACTTTTTGCGCAACGGCGTAACCTATTGTCACCGACATTCATCGGCATGGTTCTCGAGATCTTACGATTCAACCGCATTGCTATCGAAGACCTAGAGGCTGGACGCTTGAAGACCGGTGAAACACTGCAAGCGTATCTCGAACGACATAAATTTTCCGCGCTGTTTAGGCGTAACTATCTGCTCAGCATGGCGTCTGCCATCTGGTCGGCAAACTTCGAAGAAACGCTCAACTACCCTGCCGAATTTTTTGTTCGCTTTTTCAAAAATCACGGATTACTGCAGGTCAAGAACAGACCGCAATGGCGAGTCCTCACCGGCGGCAGTCAGAGCTACCTGAAACCCTTGTGCGCGCCGTTTGCAGACAATATACGCACGTCGTGTGGCGTCGCAGCCGTCGTGCGAGAACCAGGGCATAAGCCTAGACTACGAACCCAGCACGGCGAAGAACTGACGTTTGACAATATCGTGATTGCCAGCCACGCGGACCAAGCGTTGGCCCTGTTGAGCGACTGCGACGCTAAAGAGCGCGCCATCCTCTCTCAACTACCCTACTCTGAGAACGAGGTTGTACTGCACACTGACGCACGACTTTTGCCTAAAAACAGACGCGCATGGTCAAGCTGGAACTACCGCCTGAGACCCTCAAACAGTCAAGCGACACTCACCTACAACATGAATATTTTGCAGGGAATTTCGGCTCCAGAAACGTTTTGCGTCACTCTTAACGACACAGCGGCTATTGATCCTGCAACGATATTAGGGGAGTACCGCTACGCCCATCCGCAGTTCACGATCGGTGGGATCGCCGCTCAAAAGCGCTGGGAGGAGATAAACGGCGTGCGTGATACTTGGTTTTGTGGCGCCTACTGGCGCAATGGGTTCCATGAAGACGGTTTGTTTAGCGGTCATCGAGTTGCCGACGCCATCATCGCAAGGAAGGCGGCTGAGTGAGAACAGCCTTTTACATCGGGACACTCGCACACGCTCGCATGAAGCCAAAACACCATCGCTTCAGTTACTCCGTTTTTATGCCATTCGTCGACGTAGAGCATGTTGAAAAAATCACTAAAGATCTTCCATTTTGGAGTGTCGGCAGATGGGGCTTAGCTCGGTTTGTTCGTAATGACTTCATTGGCGACGAAAAAGTACCCATTGCAGCGGCTGTTAAACGGCGCATTCACGAGGTCACTGGGCACCATTTCGAGGGGCAGATCTTTCTGCTGGCCAACTGGCGTTACTTCGGAATTCAGAACAACCCCATAGCCTGTTACTTCTGTAAAAGCCATCGGACCCATGAGCTCGAGTACATCGTCGCAGAGGTGACCAATACGCCATGGGGGGAGCGTCACAGCTACGTACTTCCGGTCGATGCAGCGACAAACCTTTACCAAATCGAGTTCGATAAAAAGTTACACGTTTCGCCTTTTCACAGTATGAATCAGCGATACCGCTGGTTCTCGACAACACCTGACGACTCTCTCGCCATAAAGCTGACCAATTTAGAAGACGGCGAGCGCGTCTTTCACGCCTCACTCACGCTAAAACGATTGCCTCTGAACAAGGCCTCGGCACTGACTCTACTCGCGCGCTTCCCATTGGAAACCGCAAAAGTGGCCGCGGCCATTTATTGGCAAGCACTCGTCTTGTTTCTTCGTCGAGTGCCCCTTTATTCTCATCCTAAAAACGATTCGGCTCACTAGGAGGGCTCAATGACGACAGGTCAGATTGACGTAAAAAAAATAGCGAAGTTGCCCGCAGTTAAGGCTTACCGCAGTACGACTCTCTCAAAACGCTTGGTGTTTCGACTTTTTCAGGGCCTGCGCCACGGTGAGCTGATTATTCACGATGGCGACGAAGTACATCACTTTGGCAGTGGCGACTTAACCATAGCACCCAGCGCAACCGTGGTGATTCACAACCCTAGAGCCTACGGCCGAATACTCACAGGCGGCACGGTCGGTGCGGGCGAGGCTTACATCGAAGGCGATTGGAGCACAGAGCAATTAACCGAGGTCACGCGGGTATTTAGCGCCAACATGCCTATTTTGGAATCCATGAAGAGCAACCAAAATTGGCTAATCAAGGTGGCTCTTCAACTTGCACACGCCGCACGAAAGAATTCCCTCACAGGCTCGAGAGAAAATATTGCCGCACATTACGACCTGGGCAATGATTTCTTTTCACTGTTCTTAGACCCTACGCTCATGTATTCGTCCGCCGTATTTCCTGAAGGTAGTGACGACCTCGCTGACGCGTCTCAACATAAACTTCGCTTGATTTGTGAGGACTTAGAACTCAAACCAACCGATCATCTTGTTGAAATTGGTACGGGATGGGGCGGTATGGCGATTTATGCCGCGGAGCATTACGGTTGCCGGGTAACAACCACGACGATTTCACGCGAGCAACTTGAATACGCTCGCGCTGAGGTCGAGCGACGAGGCCTCAGTGACAAGGTCACCCTTTTGTTCGAGGACTACCGCAACCTGTCAGGGCAATTCGATAAGCTTGTTTCCATTGAAATGATCGAAGCCGTCGGGCATGAGTACTTTGATACCTACTTCGACTGCGTCAGTCGGTTACTTAAACCCGAGGGAAAAGCGGTCATTCAGTCCATCACGATCAACAAGCAACGTTACGATGCAGCGCGGCAGTCGGTGGATTATATAAAGCGTTACATTTTTCCCGGCGGATGCCTTCCTTCTGTGGGCGTTATTGGAAATGCGCTGACCCGGAATACGGATATGCAAATGACGGGCTTGAGAGACATTACACTCGATTATGCACAGACCTTGCGATGCTGGCATGATTCATTCTTGAAAGAGCTGGATGCCGTCAGGGCTCTCGGGTTTGATGACAAATTCATCAGAATGTGGCGCTTTTACCTCAGCTACTGTGAAGGCGGCTTCCGTGAACGTATTATCGGTACCTATCAAATAACAATGGCTAAGCCCTTCTACAGGCCCGCATAACCTATGATTTTATCATTTGCTCCCATTGCGCTTCTCATCTTCCTGCTTTTTTCGGCAGTTCAACTCTTTGGAGCAGACGCCTCCTACGGCCCAAATCAGGTCGCACTGCTCATCGCATCAGCCTGCGCTGGCCTTGTGGGCATGTACCGAGGACTGACCTGGTCGGATATTCAGGAGAGTATGGTCGCAGGCATTAAAGTGGGTCTCGGCCCTATTTTGATCCTGCTTGCGGTAGGAGGCTTGATCGGAAGCTGGATGATCTCAGGAACAGTCCCCGCCATGATTTACTTTGGCGTATCGATCCTCAATCCATCGATTTTTTTTGCGGCTGCTGCTGTCATCTGTGCGCTGGCATCAATCAGCATCGGCAGCTCCTGGACGGTCGCTGGAACACTGGGCATCGGACTTATGGGTATTGCCGACAGCTATGGCCTTCCTCCGGCCATGGCCGCAGGCGCCATTATCAGCGGCGCCTACTTTGGCGATAAATTGTCTCCCCTATCAGACACCACCAACCTTGCGGCCGCATGCACCAATGTCGACTTGTTTGCACACATACGCCATATGCTTTGGACCACTGTGCCCGCTTTTTGTATTGCACTTTTGTTCTTTTCATTAATGGACTCAGGTGCCGCTACTGAGCCTGAGCAAATCGCAGCCTTAAGAGCGGCCATTAGCGAGGAATTCAACGTTGGAATTGGCGTACTCACGCCACTTTTAGTGATGTTGATCCTTATTTGGCGAAGAGTGCCTGCTTACCCCGCGATCATGCTGGCCACGGTCGCAGGTGTCTTGACGGCGCTGACGCTTCAAACTGGTGTGGTCACGAAATTCGCCTTAGCCGCTAACCCTGAAACCACGATGCCGATTGTTGAAGGCCTTTGGCGAACCCTTTTTGCGGGCTTCGAGGGCACCACGTCAAATGAAGCCCTGAACCAGCTCATCAGTAAGGGCGGTATCGCCAGTATGCTCAATACGGTTTGGTTAATCGTCAGTGCACTGGCATTTGGCGGCGTTCTGGAGCGCACCGGTATTCTCCAACAAATACTGGACGCCGTTTTAAAAGCCGTAAAGTCCACGGGCGACTTGGTTGTGGCCACGGTCACAGGCGGCATCGTCACAAACATATTGGCGGCCGACCAATTCCTCGCAATTGCGCTCCCCGGCAGGCTCTTTTGTAAAACTTACGATGACTTTAATCTGAGTCGCGAAAACCTTTCTCGCACGCTCGAGGACTCGGCAACCATGACCTCAGCACTGATTCCATGGAATACCTGTGGTGCCTACATGGCGGCGACGCTTGGCGTGGCGACCTTCGAGTACGCGCCCTATGCGATCTTCAATATTATGTGTCCCCTCATTGCCATTGCGTTTGGTTACTTAGCCTTTCAACAAAAGGCTGCAGTGACGCCCATTGCATGACCTGGGACCACGACACACCGTTCATCCGGCGATTTGATGTCTGCGCTGAACACATCGACGCGCTCGAGCACACCAACAATACGCAGTACGTCAATTGGTGCAATGAAACCGCTTGGGCACACACCACCGACCTGGGTCTTGGGGCCGATGTGTATCGCAAACTTGACCGAGCCATGGCACTGACCAAAGCGGAGTATCACTATTTGAAGGCCACGCGGCTCGGTGAAACCCTCGAAGTGGGCACCTGGATTACAACCTGGCAGCGGCAATTGATGATGGAACGTCAAATGCAAATAAAATCGATCACCTCTGGAGAAACAGTACTTCGAGCAACACTTCATTTTGTTTGTATTGAAATCTCATCGGGAAAGCCCAAGCGGCCGCCAGCCGCGTTCATAGACGGTTACACACCCGCTCTAATCGGTTAAGCATTCATCCAGTCAAACGGCAAGACCTGTGACATACGGTCGCGTCCGAGCGTGAGCATGAGTAGCCTGTCGAAACCCAGCGCGACCCCAGCACAGTCCGGCAGCCCCGATTCAAGTGCGTGCAGAAGTTGTGGATCAGGCACACGCAACACCTGCCCCCGCGCAAGGCGCTTTTTGTTATCTTCGTTAAAACGCTCAGATAATGTGACAGGACAACCCTCTTCCCAGTAGCCGTTCGCCAGCTCAACGCCCTGAAAATAAGCTTCAAACCGAGCAGCAACGGGCACTCCTATTCTGTCGATTACCCGCGATAACGCCGACTGCTCCGCGAGGAAATCGGTAACAAAGACCAAGCCCCAGTCGGCGATTTGCGGCTCAATAATGTGCGTCATCAACAGATCAATATAGTCGAGCTTTTCGAGCACTCCACTCAAATTAATACCCGCGCTGATGGACGCGTCGTGAAGTTGCTCGGCCGAGGCGTCACGCGGATCTAATCCAAGAAAGTGCTCAAAGAGCGCCGCGAGAGGCCACACCTGCCAACTGCTTACCGGCAGGTGGATGGTGAGGAGCTCAGCGACCTCGCGAATCAGCTGATAATGCGTCCATCCGACGCGATACCACTCAAGCATGACAAATTCTGGGTTGTGTTTTTTACCTTGCTCACCGTAACGGAATACTTTCCCAAGCTGATAAATGTCACCACTGCCCGACGCCAACAGGCGTTTCATCGCGTACTCTGGCGAACTTTGAAGAAAGCGTTCGCTGTCGCCCATGGGGACAGTGAACAACTCTATATTAGGGTCGGTAATAGCGTGCCTGGCCAAAATGGGCGTATCGACCTCGAGCACGCCGCGCGCCTCGAAAAATCCTCTGACGTCTGATAGCAACGACCCGCGAGTCCGCAGGTCCGCGATCTGAGCACTGGGCTCCCAAGCTGGCACGGGGGCCTTAAGACTTACTCGCTCGACTGACGTACTCGCCACTTCGCGTGTCGATACGAATAATTTCACCCTCAGAAAGGAACAGCGGCACTCGAACAACGGCGCCCGTCGTCAGAGTGGCAGGTTTACTCCCGCCTTGCGCTGTATCACCCTTCAGACCCGGATCCGTCTCGGTAATCTCAAGCTCAATAAAATTAGGGGGGGTGACGACCAGTGGCGCGCCATTGAACAATGTGACTTCGTAACGCTCTTGCTCTTTTAACCACTTTTGCGCATCGCTAATAGCCGCTTCGTCGGCAGAATGCTGTTCAAACGTATTCGGATCCATGAAATACCAGAACTCTCCATCGGTGTACGAATACTCAAGGTCAATGTCTAATACATCGGCCCCTTCAAGCGAGTCACCCGACTTAAAGGTCTTTTCCAAGACACGACCCGACCGCAAGTTGCGCAGCTTCACTCGATTGAACGCCTGACCTTTGCCGGGCTTTACGTACTCGTTCTCTAAAATAGAGCACGGCTCGTTATCCATCATCACCTTCAGACCCGGTTTAAATTCGTTGGTAGAAAAGTTGGGCATGAAATATCAACCTCGCGGTATAAATAGTGGAGCGATCATACCTTACAGAACGGTCGATCCGCGAGTCGCACTCAAGGCTTCGCGCCTTTAGCACCCATTAAGTAAAGTGCGCCGTCAAGGCCCACGCAGGAGAGTTGATAGCGCGCCTGAGTCCTCACCAAGGGCTTGGCTCTGAACGCAATACCAATACCTGCAGCGCTGAGCATCTTAAGATCATTAGCACCGTCTCCGACGGCAAGTGTTTGATTTAATCCAATCCCCATCGTGCGGGCCAAGGCCTTAAGTGTCGTTGCTTTGAATTCTGCGTTCACAATGGGTGCAACCACGCGTCCGGTCAGCACCCCTGCCTCTATATCCAATGTATTGGCATACAGCTCATCCATACCAAGCTCGGCGGCGACACGCTCGGCAAAGACTCGAAACCCACCTGAAAGAATCACCGTTTTAATACCTCTCGCCTTGAGCGTAAGCATCAGCTCTGCTCCGCCCTCTGCGAATGGAAGGTCTGCGGCAATGTCATTAATCACCGAAGAATCTAAACCTTTAAGCAGTGACAGACGCTCTGTAAAACTCTGATTGAAATCGAGCTCTCCGCGCATTGCCCGCTCGGTAATACGCGAGACCGCGGCACCAATGCCCGCACGCCGAGCCAGCTCGTCGATCACCTCACATTCAATCAGCGTAGAGTCCATATCAAACACCGCCAACTTAATGTCAGCGAACCGCTCAGAAGGCAGCTGGGCGTTGACGTCGACCCCATCGTCCAGCCCAACCGCCGAAAACGCCAAAGCAAGCGAGTCTTGACCAACAGCATCAAGAACCCAGCCCTCTGCGTACCTACGATCTGCAAGCGTACGAGGAACCGGCAATACCTCTTTGCTGAGCACCTGAATGCGGTGAGATGCAAGAAACGCATCTAAGGATCTCAAAGGAGGCATTGTGGACTGACTTGCTAGGATCGTTATGTACATCAGCACTTAGGAGAGTCGCTTTAAGAACGTTCATGATACCCTGACTTTGGGCAAACGTCGGCACGCCAGAACCGACAAAGCAGGTCAAAAGGAGCAAAAAGTCGTGGTCTTTTGGGAGCGTTTAGGTTTTGGCCAAAAAACCGGTTTAGTGGCTGCTGTCGGTGTTTTTATCGCGGGCCAAATCGCATTGAATCTTACTTTAGCATCGAAGGCTTACGTTGATACGCAAGCCAGGGAAACCTACGCACAAGCCATTTTAAGCGCCACGGCATCACGAGCGTCTGGACTGATTGCCTCAGGCGATATGCTGACAGTCACGAGCGAACTGAATCGTCTTATCGCCTCAGACGTTGTTTTCGGCGCGGCCGTGACCGATGTAGAAGGTCAATTAGTCGCCAGTGTCGGTCTCTTCGACGAGGATCACTATTTTTACAGCACACCACTCAAAATCGGACCCGATCTCGCGGGCAACCTCAGCATCAGTCTTGGAGACATTGGATCAACCACGTCACTGAGCTGGACAATCAGTGGACTTAACGCGGTTTTAGCCATCTCCGTCTACGCGCTTTTTGGATCACTGTCACGCCAGCAGCAGCACCGACTGAGAGCGATGCTCAATCGCGTCTCTAATGTCGACCTATCCACCGGCTCTACTGACCCCATGGGGCAATTAGAAAAAGCTCTGGATGCGCTCCCGCTGGACACAATGATGCCATCGGAAGACGACACGCTCGATGAATCAGCCGTACAATCGATGGCTGTGACTACACTCAGTCTTGACCACATAGGTCGCTATCTCGACACCCTCGATGAGAACGCACTAGTCCACTATGTCAGCATTTATGAGACCCTTTTAAAAACCGTAGGCCAGTTGCTTAAAGGCGATCTGCAGTCCTCACGTCCCCAAAGCCTGTCCCTTTTCTTCGAAGGTCGCCACAACGGCGTGTCCCCAGAAGCTCGAGCCGCGATTTCAGCGGTGCTGTTGCAACACCTTCTGGTAATAGCAGAGCGCAGTCAGCGACTAAAATTTGTTGGGGGGATTGGTATTGGCCGGAGCGACCTGAGCCGGGGCAAACAAAAGTCCGCCTACGCGGCACTTTATACGCAGTCGGTTATCGATGAGACGCTGCACGCGGCACAGCGAGCAGGATCATCGGTGAAGGTCTCCCAGTCGCTTCAAGATCATAAGGATGTTGGCGCGCTCTTCGAGCTGATTGAAACAGCCGATGGCGACACGCAACTGGGGACTCCATCAGTCGACGTGGTCGCGGAACTCGACAAACAAAGCAAACTCTTACAACGCCGCCTGTTCCCTGACGTGGGCGAACAAACAGACCTTCCCTTTTAAGGGGTGGCGATCGTCAGACCGCTGACCTTTTGGAATCCCTTGGGCAGCCTATTGCCCCGTCGACCACGCTCGCCACGGTAGTTTTCAAGATCTGACAACTTCAACTTCAAGTGTTGACGACCCGAATTCACCTGCACAACATCACCGTCGCCAAACACTAAAAGACCCACCAGTATCTCTTCTCGCGCTTGCGCTCGGGCAGAAGGAATACCGATGATTTTGTTGCCCTTCCCCTTTGCCAGCTCAGGCAGGTCCGCAAGTGGGAAGACCAACAAACGCCCTTCAGAAGTAGCCGCAGCCACCAACAAATTCTCGCGGTCAAGTACAGTGACAGGCGGCATCACCTGTGCACCCTTAGGGAGACTCAATACTGCCTTACCTGCTTTGTTTTTCGCCACAAGAGCGCCAAACTTAGCTACAAACCCGTAGCCGGCGTCACTGGCCAACAAAAACTTCTGATCCACGGCACCCGTCATGAGCCCTTCAAACGTGGCACCCGACGGCGGCGAAATCCTTCCCGTCAACGGCTCACCTTGACCTCTGGCTGACGGCAACTGATGCGTCGGCAGCGAGTAGGCTCGCCCCGTCGAATCAAAGACCACTGTGGTCTGATTACTTCGACCCAAGGCTGCAAATTTGTAGGCGTCACCTGACTTGTAGTTCAGGCTCTCAGGATCGATGTCGTGCCCTTTCGCTGCCCTTATCCAACCTTTTTCGGAAACCACCACGGTCATTGGATCTGCACTGGTCAACTCGAGCTCAGAGAAGGCTTTAGCCTCTTCTACTCTCACTAATCGAGAGCGCCGCTCATCACCGTATTCGCTGACAATCGCAACCAGCTCTCCACGGATCAACTGGGTCATCAAGTCCTCGCTGCCGAGCGTCGTTTGCAGCGAATCGCGCTCGCTGTTCAGCTCAGACTGCTCACCGCGAATTTTCATCTCCTCAAGCTTGGCAAGATTACGAAGCTTCAAGTCCAAAATAGCGTCCGCTTGGATCTCCGATAACGTAAAACGTGCCATGAGTTCCTGCTTGGGCGCGTCTTCTTCACGAATAATACGAATGACCTCATCAAGGTTAAGATAAGCAACCAGGTATCCTTCGAGAATGTGCAGTCGCTTTAACACTTTCTCCAGCCGGTACTCGAGTCGCCTGCGCACGGTTAGACGCCGGAATTTAATCCAGTCTCTGAGCAGCTGATCAAGCGATCGCACACCCGGGCGACCGTTCATCCCAATGACATTGAGATTCACACGATAAGATCGCTCTAAGTCTGTGGTGGCAAAAATGTGGCTCATCATCGCGTCGAGATCAACACGGTTAGAGCGCGGTACGATGACCAATCGTGTTGGATGTTCGTGATCCGACTCATCGCGCAGATCTGACACCATCGGCAGTTTTTTAGCCTGCATTTGAGCGGCGATCTGTTCGAGTACTTTTGATCCAGAAACCTGAAAAGGGAGCGCGTGAAGAACCACCGCACCGTCCTCTCTACGCCACGCCGCTCGCATCCGCACGCTGCCGCGACCAGAACGGTAAATATTTCTAATCTCTTCGGCTGGCGTAATAATCTCGGCATCCGTGGGGAAATCGGGCGCTTGAATGTGCCCACACAAGGCGTCCACTGTCGCCTCAGGATGATCCAGTAAGTGAATGGTCGCGTTGACCACCTCCCGCAGGTTGTGTGGGGGAATATCGGTCGCCATACCGACAGCAATGCCGGTCGTACCGTTGAGCAATAAATTGGGGACCTGTGCTGGTAGCACAACAGGCTCGTCCATACTGCCGTCAAAATTAGGCTGCCAATCAACCGTCCCTTGACCGAGCTCGCTCAGCAATACATCGGCGTATTTCGTTAGCTTGGACTCGGTGTAACGCATAGCAGCAAACGATTTGGGGTCGTCCGCTGAGCCCCAGTTGCCCTGGCCGTCGATGAGCGGGTGGCGGTAGGAAAAATCCTGGGCCATTAACACCATAGCCTCGTAAGCGGCACTGTCTCCGTGCGGGTGGAACTTACCAATCACGTCACCGACCGTTCGCGCCGACTTCTTGTACTTCGCAGACGACTTGAGCCCAAGCTCACTCATTGCGTAGACAATTCGGCGCTGCACTGGCTTTAAGCCATCCCCCACGTGGGGCAAAGCCCGATCAAGAATGACGTACATCGAGTAATCAAGATACGCTTTCTCGGCGTAGTCTCTCAGCGATAATGTTTCAGTTGAGGATGGGGCATTAAAGAGGTCAGACATAAAACCTTGATCACCTTTTCGAACAATTCGTTCCAATGTGGAGTGCGCAAGGCTCGCTCGTGATAGCCTTCGCACGCATTGATTATCTTACAACAGCGACGCAAGCATGGAACACATTAAATGGCGATGGCGCCACTTCGATACGATGTCGGCGGCCGCTTGGCACGAGGTCCTCGCGCTGCGGTCTCAGGTGTTCGTCGTGGAGCAAGAGTGCGCCTACCAAGACCCCGACCCCAAAGACCCCCTTTGCTGGCATTTAACCGGTCACCTGGGTAGTGAATTAGTCGCCGTGATGCGTGTCGTACCGCCAGGCGTGAGTTACGACGAGTGTTCGATCGGCCGAGTTGTCGTCCCCACCGCGCTACGAGGACAAAAACGAGGCGTCGAACTCATGGAAGTGGGCATAAATTTTTGCGAATCTCGATGGAATAACGGCATACGTATCAGCGGTCAGGCGTACTTAAAAGGATTCTATGAGGCACTCGGCTTCAAGACCGTTCACGGTCCTTATATGGAAGACGACATACCCCATTTTGAAATGTTAAAACCCGGGCCCTAAGCCGCTCGAGAAGCGCGCTTTCGTTCGTGCTCCAACAACAACTTTTTACGCAATCTGATGCTCTCAGGAGTCACCTCGACCAGCTCGTCGGAATCAATGAATTCCAGCGCCTGCTCTAGGGTGTGTAGTACTGGCGTTGTCAAAATTAACGCCTCATCGGTCCCCGATGCACGCACGTTTGTAAGCTGTTTTGCCTTCGTTGGATTAACCACAAGATCGTTGCTTCGGCTGTGCAAGCCGACGATCTGCCCTTCGTAAACGTCGACATTGGCTTGAATAAACAGACGTCCACGATCTTGCAAGGTGAAGAGGGCATACGCCAGGGTTTTGCCTTTCACCATCGAAACGAGAACGCCGTTGTTGCGCTGCGCCAATTCCGCTTTGCTCACAGGCCCATAGTGGTCAAATATGTGCGTCATAATGCCGCCGCCCGATGTCAGCGTCATAAACAGTGACCGAAAGCCAATCAGGCCTCTTGCGGGCACAATAAACTCAAGCCGCACTCGACCGCTGGTGTCTTGCACCATATTTTTCATTTCTGCTCGACGCTGTCCCAGCTCCTCCATGACACCACCCTGATGCTGCGTCTCGCAGTCGATCACGAGCTGCTCGTAAGGCTCACAGAGGTTTCCGTCAATTTCCTTTTGGATGACCTCAGGGCGTGAAACCCCCAGCTCGAATCCTTCACGACGCATGCTTTCAATCAAAACGGACAAGTGCAATTCACCGCGTCCAGAGACAACAAACTTGTCCGGGCTGTCGCCTTGCTCGACGCGCAGGGCGACGTTATGGATCAGTTCTCGATCGAGACGTTCTTTGATATTTCGCGAGGTAACGTACTTGCCTTCTGTTCCAGCGAAGGGTGAGTCATTGACTTGGAACGTCATACTGACTGTGGGCTCATCAACCGACAGCGGCGGGAGATTCTCGGGTGCCTCAGGGTGGCACAGTGTGTCCGAAATATTCAGCGCATCAATCCCAGTGACACAAACAATATCACCCGCTTCGGCGACATCCACTTCGACACGCTCAAGTCCGTGGTAACCCATGACCTGGAGAATTTTCCCGTTACGCGTTGTCGCGTCGCGATCGACGACCGAGACCTGCGTATTGGGTGTCAGCTTTCCGCGGGTGATTCTACCCACGCCAATCACACCCACGTAACTGCTGTAGTCCAGCGCAGAAATTTGCATCTGGAAAGGACCGTCAGAGTTTACGCGCGGTGACGAGACGTGATCGATGATCATTTGGAACAACGGCTCCATGTCATCTGACATTTTCTCGGGATCATCTCCTGCAACCCCGTTCAGGGCCGAGGCGTACATGATTGGAAAGTCCAGCTGCTCCTCGGTCGCACCCAGCGAATCAAAGAGATCAAACACTTGGTCAATAACCCAATCAGGCCGCGCCCCAGGGCGATCAACCTTGTTCACCACAACAATAGGGTTGAGGCCACGCTCAAATGCTTTTGACGTGACAAAGCGCGTTTGCGGCATGGGTCCATCGACCGCATCAACGATGAGTAAAACACTGTCCACCATAGAGAGCACCCGCTCAACTTCGCCACCGAAGTCGGCGTGTCCCGGGGTATCAACAATATTGATACGGTAGTCGTTCCATCGAATGGCTGTATTCTTCGCCAAGATGGTAATCCCACGCTCACGCTCCTGATCGTTAGAGTCCATCACTCGCTCCGCACCCTGACTCTTCCGGTCAAGCGTTCCCGATTGCTGAAGAAGACAGTCCACCAAGGTGGTCTTGCCGTGGTCAACGTGCGCGATGATCGCAATGTTTCGAAGATTCTCAATCACTTCTAAGTACTCTGTTGGGTAGGGTGGCTGGGCGCGCGGACTTTACCACAGACAGGTGCGTTATCGATTCGGTAATTCTGCCGTCTTGTGCGCTTAAAAGAGGTCCTTGGCGCACCAAATAAGTGCGACATAAAACAACGCGCACCAAATTAGTGCGTATAGATGTTGTAACGGGCTCGCGAAAATAAATAATAATTAATAAAATCAGCTAGTTATAAAGAAATCAACGAATTACCTATGCTGGCACGCAGTTTGCTATCATTTAACGGCAATGGTGCATCACGCGCTGATGTACGCAAACACAGACCGAGTAGATCGGGTTAAACAGTCCTTAGGAGGCTTACATGTCAGAGCGCACGCTCAATTTGATCAACGACAATGATATTCGCTGGGTAGATCTGCGCTTTACCGACACGCGCGGTAAAGAGCAGCACGTTAGTATTCCCGCCACTCAAGTCGATGAAGACTTTTTCGAAGACGGCAAGATGTTTGATGGCTCGTCGATCGCAGGCTGGAAGGGTATTAACGAGTCTGACATGATCCTCATGCCCGACGACAGCACCTCTGTAATTGACCCATTCACAGACGATGCAACGATCATTTTGCGGTGTGACGTGGTTGAACCGACGACCATGCAAGGCTACGAGCGCGACCCGCGCAGTGTCGCAAAGCGCGCTGAAGCCTACCTCACGTCCACAGGACTGGGCGACACCGCATTTTTTGGTCCGGAACCCGAATTTTTTGTGTTCGACGACGTAAAGTTCAAGGTCGAAATGCAGGGTGCAAGTTACGCCATTAATTCAGAAGAAGCTGCTTGGGCCTCCAATGATAGCTTTGACGAGGGCAACACAGGCCACAGACCTGGCGTCAAAGGTGGTTATTTCCCCGTCCCACCAGTCGATTCACTTCATGACATTCGCGCCGCGATGTGTGCTGCGATGGAGCAGATGGGTCTCGATGTTGAAGTACACCACCACGAAGTAGGCACCGCAGGACAGTGTGAGATCGGTATTCGATTTAACACCCTTGTTGCCAAGGCGGACGAAGTACAAATTTTGAAGTACTGCGTTCACAACGTCGCTCACGCTTACGGAAAAACAGCGACCTTCATGCCCAAGCCTTTGGTCGGTGATAACGGCTCCGGTATGCACGTTCACCAAAGCATTAGCAAAAACGGTGATAACACCTTCGCAGGTGATGAGTATGCTGGCCTGTCAGAAGCGGCTCTTTATTACATTGGCGGAACCATTAAGCACGCGCGGGCCATCAACGCGTTTGCGAATGCATCAACCAATAGCTATAAGCGACTGGTGCCAGGATTCGAAGCACCCGTCATGCTGGCGTATTCCGCCCGCAACCGATCAGCATCGATTCGCATTCCTTACGAGCCATCGCCAAAAGGTAAGCGTATTGAAGTTCGTTTCGGCGATCCGACCGCAAACCCATACTTATGTTTTGCGGCAATGCTGATGGCGGGCCTTGACGGCATTCAGAACAAGATTCACCCAGGAGAGGCCGCGGACAAAGATCTTTATGACCTTCCTCCTGAGGAAGCGGCCGAGATTCCAACGGTTGCATCGACACTCGAAATGGCGCTGGACGCACTTGACGCTGACCGTGAATTCTTAACGGCCGGTGGCGTATTTACTAACGACATGATCGACGGCTACATCGAACTCAAGCGCTCAGAGGTCGAGCGTTTGAATATGACAACTCACCCCATTGAGTTCGACATGTACTACTCGCTGTGATCTCAACAAAACGAGGGCCCGCAGCACAGCGCGGGCTTTTTTTTGGCTCCAAATTTGGAAAACGTTCAAAATCAGGGAAAAATTGCACCACTATGGTGCAAAGGGCGTAACAAGCATGATGACAAAATCGACGCGGTTAAATGTGCTGGTGCCTTTGATAGGCCTCACCTCTCTTGTAGGCATGCCCTCACTGTCTGCCGATATCTACAAATCAGTCGATAAAAACGGTGTTGTGACTTTTAGTGACACACCGCCCAAAGAACAATCCGCGTCCAATGAGCGCATTGAGCTTCCGTCGCACACCAATCGCATGCCATCGATTGAGGTTCCAGAACGCCGAGTGAGCGAGAACAGTGAAGTCCCTGTAAATCCGTCACTGCTGATCATCACCGCCCCACTCGATAATGCGACTATTCCTATGGGTCCGGGCATTTTTGACGTGGTGGCTGACGTACAACCGCCCCTTAAAGAAGAGGAATTTGTCGAGCTACACCTCGACGGCACGCCTATCGGCCCCCCCCAGAAGACACCCGCTTGGACACTCACTTACGTCACACGAGGCGCACACAAGCTCGAGATTCGACGTGTGTCCTCATCGGGAAAGGTTTTGGATTCATCAGCACCCATAACCGTATTCGTCTTACGGCCTTCAGCACGTTGAAATCGGCGTGATGACACCAAGACCCAGCTTTGATCTTGATTCGTTAACAACCTGCATAGTGCTGATTGATGAGCACGGCGTTGTCGACATGGTGAATCAAGCGGCTCAAGTCTTACTTGAAACGTCGTCCCAACGGGCCACCGGCAGTCGGTTTGAAGAGCTGGCTCGGGTTGTAGGCGATGGTGCTATTGATTGGCACCACACACTCGCTAATGTCGTGCGCACACGACTACCCGCGGTGAGTCGTGACTTAAAGCTTGCGCTCAAGACGGGGCGAGACATCACTATCGACGTCGTCATTACGCCTCTGAATTACGACCGAGACTCGCGCATATTGCTTGAAATTTCGGCACTCGACCGCGCGCGCGCAATCAGCGAGACAGAAAACCTTCGCGAGGCGCAGCAGCGACTGCAACATGTAGTGAAGGGCATGGCCCACGAGGTGAAAAACCCACTAGGCGGTATTCGAGGTGCCGCCCAGTTAATGGCCCGAAAGTTTGAGGACCGCGAGCTCGACGAATACGCCAATATTATTATCTCCGAAGTCGATCGTCTCCAAGCGCTCGTTGATCGAATGTTAGGGCCCCGAGAGTCGTTGGATAAACGGTCAATTAACATTCACGAGGTGACGGAGCGGGTCCGCCAACTGATCGAGGCTGAGGCGCTTGATAGCGTCAAGGTGATTCGAGATTACGACCCCAGCCTGCCCGAATTTTTGGCAGACTCAGATCAGTTGACTCAGGCCATCCTCAACATCGTTCGGAACGCCTTAGAAGCCGCCGAGGCAGGCTCTCGAATTACCATCAAAACACGCAGTAGACGTCAGTTCACACTTAACGGGCAGCGCCACAAACTCGTCTGTGCCATCGATATTATCGACGACGGACCCGGCATCCCAGACGATCTAATGACATCCATTTTCTTGCCTATGGTGACCTCACGGCCCGAGGGGTCGGGGCTTGGCCTATCAATTGCGCAACTCATACTGACCCGACACGGTGGTGTTATTCAGGCCATCAGCGAGCCTGGTAATACCTGCTTCACACTCTTGCTACCCATGGAGCAATGACATGACAGACACCAACGAGATTTGGGTGGTTGATGACGACAGCTCTATACGCTGGGTCATCGAAAAAGCGCTTTCAGGTGAGGAGATACCCTGTAAGACGTTCGAATGTGCGGCAAATTTGCTTAGCGCGCTGGAAAGCAACTCGCCTAAAGCCATCATCAGTGACATTCGGATGCCGGGCATGGATGGGCTCGCACTGCTGGCGGAGCTCAAAACAACGGCGCCCGATATCCCCGTGATTATCACCACAGCACACTCAGACCTCGACAGTGCTGTCACGTCTTACGAGTCGGGAGCGTTCGAATATCTTCCAAAGCCCTTCGATATCGACGAAATGATCGAAGTGGCAACACGCGCGCTTGCGCACACCAACAAATCACTCAATGATGCAAATACGCCCAACTCTGGCGGCAAAGAAATCATTGGCAATGCGCCGGCAATGCAAGAAGTTTTTCGCGCCATAGGGCGTCTGTCGCAGAGCTCCATTACCGTATTAATCAGTGGCCAATCTGGCTCTGGTAAGGAATTAGTCGCTCGAGCATTGCATCGACACAGTCCTCGAGCGACCGCGCCTTTCGTCGCGCTCAACATGGCCGCTATTCCGAAAGACCTTATGGAGTCAGAGCTGTTTGGTCATGAAAAAGGATCCTTTACCGGTGCGGCGGGAAAGCGCGAAGGGCGCTTTGAGCAAGCCAGTGGTGGCACCCTGTTTTTAGATGAGATTGGTGATATGCCGCACGAGACGCAGACTCGGCTACTCAGAGTTCTTGCAGAAAGTGAGTTTTACCGGGTGGGGGGCACCACCGCCATTAAAACAGATGTCCGTGTCATTGCCGCAACACATCAAGATCTGAGACAGCTTGTCACTAATGGAGACTTCCGAGAAGATTTGTACCATCGGCTCAACGTCATTGGTATTAACGTCCCCCGCCTCGCCGATCGCAGCGAAGATATTCCCTCGTTGCTCAATCACTTTTTATCAAGGGCCGCTGCCGAGCTCGGAGTCCCGACCAAAGAAGTGTCTCCACAAGTTTGCGAGTACCTAGGTGCGCTTGATTGGCCCGGAAATGTGCGACAGCTGGAGAACACTTGTCGCTGGCTGACCGTCATGGCGGCCGGCAACACCATACTCATCAATGACCTTCCGCCGGAGCTCAGCGTGAGCGCTGAGACTGAGAGCCAAGGTGGGTCTTCTTGGGAAAAACAGCTGTCAGATTGGGTCAGAGCCAAATTACTGGCGGGCGAGGACAATGTACTCAAGCACGCGATGCCACGCATCGAGGCCATTATGATGGATGCGGCGCTGGAACACACCGCAGGCAGGAAAGCGGAAGCGGCCGAGCTCTTGGGCTGGGGTAGGAATACCCTGACCCGCAAACTCAGCCAAAAATCTTAATGCGTCGCACCATCCGCGGGGAGTTCACCACCCGCCGCTTGTTGCTCCATTGCCTGTCGGTATAAGGCGTCAAAGTTGACCGGCGCCAACATCAGTGGCGGGAAGCCGCCCTTGACCACTAAGTTATCAATCGCTTCACGCGCATACGGGAACAAAATATTCGGCGCCACCGTGGCCAAGATCTGTTTGAGCGACTCGGCATCAATTCCCGACGTGAAGAAAATACCCGCCTGCTGAACTTCCACCAAAAACGCACTCTTTTCTTCGATCTTTGCAGTCACCGTAATGGTCAGAACGACCTCGTGATTACCGGTCTCGTCTACTGCTGATGACTTTGTGTTCAAATCAACATTGACGTTGGGCTGCCAATTCTGACGAAAAATATCCGGCGAAGCGGGTGACTCAAACGACACGTCTTTCGCATAAATACGTTGCATCGTGAACTGCTGCTGTACCTGCTCTTCTTCAGCTGTACCTACAGCTTGAGATTGCTCATCCGCCATCGCGGTTACTCCTCTATCCGATTTATTAGGGTGCTTCGACCCGAAGCATTGAATCTAACTGTTGCCGACGTTCGAGACTATACAGCTCGTCGCATCCCCCGACGTATTGGTCGCCTATCCATATCTGAGGGACGCTTGTTGCGCCCGCCATTGCTGCCATTTCGGCTCGTAGCGAAGGGTTGCCGTCAACAGGAATCTCGTCAAACTCAACGCCCTTACTGAGTAACAGGCTTTTGGCTCGAAGACAAAATGGGCACCACTGCGTGGTGTACAAGGTTACCGTTTTCATTTCTTCGTCACTGGCAAACGCTGCTCATCCCAAGTCATCATACCACCCGCCATGCGCTGGGCCTGCGAAAATCCGGCGGCACGAAGTTGTTTAACCGCCGCCGACGCACTCGTACCCATGCGACACACAACAATGACCGGCTTCTCTTTATACGCTTCAAGCTCACCCATACGACCTTGCAGGTTGGCCGTGGGTATATTGATGGCTTTTGAAATGTGAGCACCTTTAAAGTCTTTAGCGTCTCGAACATCCAAAAAGACACCACCGTTCTTATTCGTCACATTAATCGCCTGCTGAGGGCTCAAGGCCGGGCCCGCTTTGCGTGACTCCGTAAACAGGAGAAGGTTAAGCGACAGCAAAAGCGCAAATACCAAAAGCCACTGCTCGGAAATGAAAATAAGAAATTGGCTAAAAGACACTGTTTTGCTCTCTGCCCATTTAGGGCACCTAGGAAAAGGCGAGAGTATACGTGCTTCAAAGAGGGCTCTCCAGTAGCACAATCACCAGACAACAGGGTGATCTATAACAATCATCAGGCTAGAATTGTCGTCTCTACCTGAGGGATTCCTATGTCATCGTCTTCTAGTCCTTTGTCGCCAACGGTGCTCGTTATTTTAGACGGGTTCGGCTTCCGAGAGGAGCCCGACAACAATGCGATCTTCCACGCACACACGCCAACCTTCGACCGACTTTGGGACCAGGGAGAATCGACGCTCGTTTCAGGATCAGGCTTGGACGTTGGGCTACCCGATGGACAAATGGGAAACTCCGAGGTCGGCCACATGAGCTTAGGGTCTGGACGCATTATCTATCAAAGTATCACGCGCGTTGATCAGGCCATCAAAGACGGCTCGTTTAATACCAATACGGCGTATACAACGGCCATCGATTCAGCTGTGTCTGCAGGCGGCGCGATTCATGTGATGGGCCTCTTGTCACCCGGCGGTGTTCACAGCCACGAGGAACATATTTTTGCGGCACTGCGACTTGCGCGCGCGCGCGGAGCAACACGTATTTATTTGCATGCATTCTTAGATGGCCGAGACATGCCGCCACGCAGCGCTGCACCCTCGCTCAAGCGTGCCGATCAGGTTTTTGACGAGCTGGGCGTTGGTCGAGTCGCCACGGTGCAAGGGCGGTACTTCGCAATGGATCGGGACACACGCTGGTCACGAGTGGAGCCAGCCTACCATCTGATCACCCAGGGCGAGAGTCTGCATAGCAGTGAATCAACGGCTGATGCTCTGGCCGCAGCCTACTCTCGGGACGAAAACGATGAGTTCGTCAGCCCCACAAAGATCGGTAGTACTGTCGAAATGGCGGACGGAGACACGGTCCTGTTTATGAATTTTCGCGCAGATCGAGCTCGGCAACTCACGCAGGCACTCACCGAGACATCCTTTGCCGGCTTTGAAAGACAGTCCGTACCAAAGATAAGACTGGTTGCGACGACCGAATATTATGAAGCGGTCAATGCCACGGTTGCGTTCGAGCCCGATGTCATTAGCGAGACATTGGGTGAGGTCGTCGCAGCAAAAGGGCTTCGACAGGCGCGTATCGCAGAAACCGAGAAATATGCACACGTCACATTTTTCTTCAGCGGCGGCAGAGAAGCACTTTTTACCGGTGAAGAACGAATTCTGATTCCCTCTCCGGACGTCGCCACCTACGATTTGCAACCCGAAATGTCGGCCGACCAAGTCACTGACGCCATCATCAAGAGCCTTAAGACCGGTGCACACGAGCTCATTGTCGTCAATTTTGCTAACGGGGACATGGTCGGCCATACGGGCGATTTCCAGGCCGCAGTGAGCGCTGTCGAAACACTGGACCGTTGTATAGCTCGTGTCGAAGACGCGGTCCTAGCGGCCGGAGGCCAAGCACTCATCACGGCTGATCATGGCAATTGTGAGCAAATGCACGATCACACAACCGAGCAACCGCATACTCAGCACACAACAAGGCCTGTACCGCTCTTTTACATTGGTCATGAGGC